>CAZDGZ010000015.1:0-4035 GCA_964505165.1 uncultured Anaerolineaceae bacterium
AACCGAACGACATTTACGGGGAAAATTCATCGGCAGATACAACCCTGTCTACTCCCACCATCGCCAAATCGGTGAGTCCCACCCAATACACCATCGGCGACGAAATCACCTTCGACCTGCTGGTGACTCTGCCCGAGGGCGTCACTCAAGCCCTGACCGTCTTCGACGACCTGCCCGCCGGGCTGGAATATGTCAGCCATCAGGTCATCACCTCGGCAGCCAGCAGCGGCGGTCTGCTCAGCGCGGACTTCAACGGCACCTTTACCAACAACCCGCCCACCCTCACCGCCCCCGGCGGCTCTGGCGGCGATGTGACCCTGGACTTCGGGAATACCACCGTCACCGCAGACAACGACGCGAACAACAATGCCTTCGTGGTGCGCATCGTGGCGCGGGTACTTAACGAAAGCGGAAACCAAAACGGCAACACCAAGACCAACACCGCCGAGGTCCGCTGGACGAACCCCAACACTAGCAATACCGACAGCGCCTCGGATACGGCCACGGTTTCCATCATTGAACCTGAACTGAACATAGACAAAGCCGCCGACAGCACCGCTTGGCTTTATTACAGCGACGACCCCGTGCGCGGCACCGTCACTTACACCCTCACGATTTCTCACGAAGGAACAAGCACGGCAGACGCCTACGATTTGACCGTGACGGATACCATTCCAGACGAACTGACCTACGTTGCAGGCTCAATCACTGCCTCGTCCGGCTGTACTGCGGACGATTCCTCCGCGCCGACCTTGACTTGGACTTGCGCCTCGCTTGCCCAAGCGAATTCTGCGACCCTAACCTACAAGGCTACCGTCAACGACTCCTCTTCAGCCAATTACCTGACCGGCACGGATTCCGCCACCAACACCGCTACCGTTACCTGGACCTCCCAATCCGGCACCGTCAGCGGAGAACGTGATGGCAGCGGCGGTGTCAATGACTACACCGACAGCGATGACGAAACGGGAACCCTCGATTACTATGCCATCGGCAACCGCGTTTGGTTCGATACGGATAACAGCGCTGCGATTAACGGCGGCGAAGTTGGCGTGAGCGGTGTAACGGTTCAACTATATGTTGCAGACAGCAATGGTCATCCTACAGGATCCCCGCTTGCTACGGATACCACCGATGCCAACGGCTACTATCTCTTCGATTACCTCAAAGCAGGGGATTATGTCGTGGTTATCCCTGCGAGCAATTTCAGCAGTGGCGCGGTCCTGGAAGGCTACTACTCCTCCCAAACCGTGCGCAATGATGACGGAACTCTCAGCGAAACAACTGCCCCTGACCCCGATAGCGACGTGGATTCGGACGATAACGGCACGCTGGATACCTCCGGCGGCACATTCGGCGGGGCAGTCCTTTCCGCCCCTGTCACAGTAGGCCCCACTGGCAATACCGAGCCTACGAATGACGATGATTTTGCCAATGGGTCGAGTGAAGATAGCGAGCAGCCGGACGGACGTTCGAATCTCTCCGTAGATTTCGGATTCTACAAAACGGAAATTGGCAACCTCGTCTATCGAGACGATAACGCCAACGGCACATACGACAGCGGGACAGATACCCCGCTTGGCGGCGTGACCGTACAACTTTACGCCGGTGACGGTACAACTTTGTTGGATACTGTTACGACCAACGCCAGCGGCGAATACCTCTTCACCGATTTGGCAGACGGCGATTACTACGTCACCGTACAAACCCCGAACGATTTGGTCAGCGCCATTGATACCGCCGACTCCTCCGATAATGCCAACCCCGATGTCGGCACGGATAATAACGATAACGGCATCGGTATTGGCGCAGGGACTGCATCCAGCGTCACCTCCGGCGAATTGACCATGAGCGGCGGCGAGCAAATTGCGCCTGCTGTGACAATCAACAATGCTACCGGCACGACCACCGATGCAAGCGTGGACTTCGGCTTTACCTATGCCTATGCCCTCGGCAACCGCGTTTGGTTCGATACGAATAATAATTCTGCAATAGATAGCGGCGAAGCCGGCGTAAATGGCGTGACGGTCGAACTCTACGCCGCCGATAGCAGCGGCGCCCCGACCGGTTCTGTGTTGGCTACGGATACTACGGCGAATGGCGGCTACTACCTCTTCGATTACCTCACCGCTGGCGATTATGTCGTGGTCATCCCTGCAAGCAATTTCGGCACTGGCGCGGTGCTCGAAGGTTATTGGTCTTCTGCTACCTCCATGTCGAATGCTGGTTCGATAACGGAAACACGAGCCACCGGCGCAACCGATGATGACGCCGATTCCGATGACAATGGTCTCCTCACAAGCGGAGACGTCATCTCCGTTGCCGTCACGCTTGGACCCACAGGAAATACCGAACCGACCAGCGAATCCGATTTGAATGGCGGCTCACAAGGCAATCAACCCGATGGACGCGCCAATATGACCGTAGACTTCGGTTTCTACAAGACGGAAATCGGAAATTTGGTCTTTGGCGACACGAACAAGAACGGTAACTATGAAAACGGCGAAAGCCTGATTAGTGGGATGACCGTCCAACTTTATAACGCGGATGGCACGGTCGAGATTCAAGTGGGTCCCGATGGCATTCTTGGGACGAGCGATGACGCACCCGGCGGCGTGACCACGAATGCCAGCGGCGAATATCGTTTCTCTGGATTGCCCG
The DNA here is from genome assembly GCA_964505165.1 of uncultured Anaerolineaceae bacterium. Taxonomy (GTDB): domain Bacteria; phylum Chloroflexota; class Anaerolineae; order Anaerolineales; family Villigracilaceae; genus CAZDGZ01. The sequence continues at coordinate 2,662 of CAZDGZ010000015.1, forward strand.
AAGGTGATTATATTGTTCGTGCAGGTGGGTTGGCGAACTATACCAGCACGATTGATACCTTTGATAGCGCAGACAATGCCGACCCGGACACGAATACCGACAACAACGATAATGGTGTTGGCACGGGTGCCGGAGCGGTTGATTCTGCTCAATTGACGATGGACGCAGCGGAAACCGGGACGAACATTAGCGTCAACAATGCCACCGGGACGACTACGGATTTGACCGTAGACTTCGGGTTTATCAATGCGTACGCGCTCGGCAACCGCGTTTGGTTCGATACGGATAACGATGCCACGATAGATAGCGGCGAAGTTGGCGTTGATGGCGTAACCGTTGAACTTTATGCCGTGAGCGACCTTTCTACGCCGGTGGCGACGACGACGACAGCAAATGGCGGCTACTATCTCTTCGATTACCTCGATGCGGGAGATTATGTGGTCGTCATTCCCGCCAGCGAATTTAATACGGGCGGTACCCTTGAAGGATACTGGTCATCGCAAACCAGCCGCGATGATGCGGGCACAGTGAGCGAAACCACAGCCGCAGCCGCGAACTCCGACACGGATTCCGATGATAACGGTACCCTCAACGGCGATGCGACGAATTTCCCCGGCGCGGTCGTCTCCTCGACCGTGACTCTCGGCACGGGCGCCTCCGAGCCGACTGGCGAATCCGATTTGGACAGCGGTTCTCAAGGCGCGCAGCCTGATGCGCAAGCCAATATGACCGTAGATTTCGGCTTCTACCGTGCCGCCATTGGCAATTTGGTCTACTTTGATAACGATTCGAATGGCGTTTATGACTCTACTGCTGGCGATACGCTCGTAAATAATGCACAGGTAGAACTCTTTGCCGCCAATGGTACGACCTCGATTACCTCAACGACGACCAATGCCAGCGGCGAATATCTCTTTGGAAACCTTCCCGAAGGGAATTACATTGTCAAAGTCACTGCCCCAAGCGGAACCGTCAGCACGGTAGATACATACGACTCCGCCGACTCGACAAATCCGAACACAAACACAGACAATAACGATAACGGCGTTGGAACATCCACCGGAACTGTCGCATCGAATACCTTGACCTTAGATGCAGGGAACGCCGGTGCGTCGAGCAACAATACAGTGGATAATAACAGCGGCACGACGACTAACCCAACGTTAGACTTCGGCTTTACCTATGCCTATGCCCTCGGCAACCGCGTTTGGTTCGATACGGATAACGATTCTTCGATAGATAGCGGAGAAACCGGCGTAGATGGCGTGACGGTCCAACTCTACGCCGCCGATAGCAGCGGCGCCCCGACCGGTTCTGTGTTGGCAACCGATACCACTGCAAACGGCGGCTACTATCTCTTCGATAACCTCCTGC
>CAZDGZ010000015.1:4135-27305 GCA_964505165.1 uncultured Anaerolineaceae bacterium
CGGTTCCGTTTTGGCAACCGATACCACTGCAAACGGCGGCTACTATCTCTTCGATTATCTCGAAGCGGGAGACTATGTCGTAGTTCTGCCCGCAGGAAACTTTGCCAGCGGCGCTGTGTTGGAGGGATATTATTCCTCCGCAACCACGCGCAATGCTGATGGCAGCCTTGCCGAATCCTCCGCCCCCGATGCGGATAACGATACGGACAACGACGACAACGGTACGGCTCAAACCTCCGGCTCGTTCAATGGCGCGGTGATTTCCAGCGCGGTGACGTTGGGAGGAACCGAACCCTCTGGCGAAGGGGATACGGAATCAGGCGTCGGGCAGGGCAGCCAGCCTGACGCGCAAGCCAACATGACTGTGGACTTTGGCTTCTACACGATGACGCTGGGCGACTTGGTTTGGGACGATACCGATAACAGCGGCGCGGTCAATGGCGCGGAAGCAGGCATTGATAATGTGTCCGTAGAACTTTGGACGGCGGATGGCAATACCCGCCTCGCAACGACAACCACATCTGGCGGCGGACAATATCTCTTCGATGGCTTGGCGCAAGGAAGTTACATCGTCCGAATCCCTGACACGGAATTCCAGGGAACGGGCACGCTCCGCAATTATTATTCCAGCACAGGCGGCGGCAGCGAACCGGCTCCCAATCCCGATTCAGATTTCGACGACAACGATGACAATGGATCCGAAGTCGGCACCTTGGGCTATGCGGGCGGCTACATTCAAACGGATGTCTTCGCTCTGACCCCGGGAGCGGAAGCCGCGTCCAACAACGCTACAGGAACCACATCCGAGACGCGCGTGGACTTCGGCGTGTTCAATTCTCCCAAAGCAGACCTTGCCATCACCAAAGACGATGGACAGACCTTCTACCTGCAAGGCGGCACGCTCACTTATACGGTTGTAGTCAGTAATGCCGGTCCCGCTGACGTGAGCGATGCGCTTGTCAGCGATACGATTCCCTCCCAATTTACTTCGTGGGATTGGGCATGCACGGCGGCTAACGGTGGCGCAACTGGTTGTGATGCAGTTAGCGGCTCAACCAGTGATTTCAGCGACACCCTCAGCCTGCCTATCGGCTCTTCGGTGACCTATACTGTCACCGCGACCGTGAGCAATACAGCGAGCGGCACGTTGACCAATACAGCGGCTGTCTCCTCCGCAACGATAGCAGATACGAACAATGCAAACGACTCCGCGACAGACGTGGATGAGCCTGCCAGTCTCACAATTACGAAAGATGATGGACAAACGGTTGTTTCGCCTGGCGCGACGTTCACATATGTCATCAATATCGCGAACAATGGAGCAGTGAACCTAAGCACGGTCAGCGTGAGTGATGCCCTTCCGGCGGACCTCGTCTATGTCAGTGCTTCTCCTGCACCTGTGGATCCTGCGGCAACCCCCTTGGTTTGGAATATCGGCACCCTGAATGCAGGAGACACCGCTCAAATTCAACTTACGGTTCGGGTGGTGGATTCGCCCTCTTCTTCCTCGATTACCAATACCGCGACGGTTAGTGATTCGAATACGGGAGCGACGGCTTCAGCGGATGATACGGATGCCATTGCTGCTGACAATACGAAGACGTTTACGGGCAGTAACCAAAGCGATTCGACCGACCCAGAAGTCTTCATTGGCGAGGTTCTCACCTATCAAATCAGTATTCCTATTCCCGACGGCGTCACGATGACAGGACTGACAGCCTCGGATGTCTTGGATGCGGGCTTAGCCTTCGATGAATGTGTCTCCGTTTCTTATGGCTCGCTGACGACGGATCGCGCGGGCGGCTTTGCTGCTGCCTGTCCAACTGGCGGTGACGCGACCAATCCAGACCCTGTTGTCACCAATGAAGGACATAATGTCCTCATGTCCTTTGGGAATGTGACCAATGCCAGCGGAAGCGAACAGACGCTCACTGTGACCTATTTGGTGGATGTCCTCAATGTTTTGTCTAATGTCAACGGCGTTGGAAACATTGACAATCATGTGACTTGGTCGTGGAACGGCGGGTCTAGCACGCTCAGCGATTCGGCAGATTCGGTAGAAATCATCGAACCTGACCTCTCTATCGAAAAGACGGCATCTCCTCAGGTATCTCCTTTGGGGAATCCGATTACCTTCACGGTGGATATTGCTCACACTGTTGCCAGCACCGCAGATGCCTATGATGTGGTGGTCACCGATACTTTGCCGGATGGCTTGGAATACGTCAATGGCAGTATCGCGTTCACCGGAACTTCCCCGACCACTGTTGACTACGATGCAGCCACGAAGACCCTTATGGTCACATGGGATCACTTCCCGCTCTTGGCGACCAGTTCCTTTACCTTCGATGCGATTTTCGTAGGTCCCTCAGATACAATCAACGAAGTCAGCGTCGCGTGGACGAGCATCCCGCTCGACCCGGGAGTTCAGTCGGAATATAACCTCCACTCCACCGAACGTTGGTATGACCCGAACGACCAGACCGGGCTGAACGGCTATGGCGTTTCTTCCGGGATTCGCATCAGTGTTCCTCGTCTGCCCGAAACCGGCTTCGCACCGGACCGGGTGACCTCGATTCCTTCTCAGCCGGAAGCGAAAGAATATCAGGATTTGGGCGATTTGTGGCTGGAAATCCCGCGCCTGAATCTCCAACTCCCCATCGTGGGCGTTCCGCTCCGCGACGACGGCTGGGATCTCACTTGGCTGTGGGATGAAGCCGGCTGGCTGGAAGGCACGGCGTATCCCTCCTGGGCAGGGAATACCGTCCTGACCGCGCATGTTTACCTTCCCAACGGTGAGCCGGGACCCTTCGTGAATCTGCATACCCTCTACTGGGGCGATACGGTTATCCTCCACGCGAACGGGCAGCGATACATCTATCAAGTTCGCTCCACGCGGCGGGTATATCCCGGAGACACGTCCATTATCAATCACGAGGATGAAGATTGGTTGACCCTCCTCACTTGTCAGGGATATAACGAGCGCAAAGACGCGTACGATTATCGTATCGTCGTGCGGGCGGTTTTGCTCAAAGTAGAACCGGAGCCGTAACCCCGGCGCTTTCTCGATGACCTTCCCCCTCCGATGTCACGTTGGAGGGGGATTTTTCTTGTTTCCCGCGCGCCTTCTCCCGCGTTCGGATGGATTATGCTAGAATCACTCAACCTTACCCTTTGGAGTGTCTTATGTCTTCTACCCTTCCCGTTTCACGCGGCTTGTATTTCGAAGAATTCGAAGTCGGTCAAACCCTCGTCTCCGCAGGACGGACGATTACCGAAACCGATGTGGTTCGCTTTGCAGGCATTTCCGGCGATTACAACCAATTGCACACCGATGCAGAATATGGCAAAAAGACGCCTTTCGGCGCGCGGGTGGCGCATGGGCTGCTCGTTCTTTCCATCGCTTCCGGGCTGGCAATGCGGACGGGCGTTTTGGAAGGAACCGCAATCGCCTTCCGTGAAATCAACCATTGGAAATTCATCAAACCCGTCTACTTTGGCGATACCGTCCATGTTGTGCTGGAAGTCGTCGAAACCAAAGCCATCCCGAGACTCAATGGCGGGTCGGTAGTCATTCAAATCGAAGTTCGGAACCAAAAAGACGAAACCGTGATGAAAGGGACGTGGACGACGCTTGTCGTGTCGAAACCGCAGGAAAATTGATGGATGAATCAGAATCCCCTCCGCGCGCTGGACTAACCCCCGACGCGGAAACCGCTCCCTCGGCGTCTTCGGACGACCCGCTTCCCCCGCCTCCGCTGGATCCCGCGTTGGGCTGGGGAAGGACTCCCCTCCGCCGCGTCAACGAGGAGGATATCGACGCGACGCGCGTCACGCCCGCGGCCTTTCACTTGCCGGACGTGCCGAAACGTCCCGCGCAAAAACGACATGGCACATCCGCAGCGAAGGGGACTCATCGCGGCTGGGGATGTTTCCTCCGAGGGCTGATTCTCCTCCTTTTCGGCAGCGTGATTGCCCTCCTCATCGCCGCCTCGTATGCCTTGTATCAATACAACGTCATCGCGTCGACTCTTCCCAGCGTAGATGATTTGAGAGCACGCGCCTCCCAATTCGAGACGACGCGTATTCTCGACCGAAAAGGACACCTCCTCTACGAGATTCTCGACCCGAACGCGGGACGCCGCACCTACATCCCGCTGGAAAAAATTTCTCCCTACCTCGTCGCGGCGACCATTGCCACCGAAGACAAGGATTTTTACAACCATCCGGGCTTCGACCCCATTGCCCTCCTTCGCGCCTTGTGGCAGAACTACACCAGCGGAGAAATCGTTTCGGGGGCTTCGACGATTACGCAGCAATTAGCGAGGGCGCTGCTCCTCTCTCCCGAAGAACGAGCGCAGCGCACCTACCGCCGCAAAGCGAGGGAAATCATCCTCGCGGCGGAAATCACACGGCGGTATTCCAAAGATGAGATTCTCGAACTCTATCTCAACGAAATTTATTATGGAAATCTCGCCTACGGAATCGAAGCCGCTGCCGAAACCTATTTCCACACCACAGCCGATAAATTGACTCTGGCAGAAGCCTCTTTCCTCGCGGGACTGCCGCAATCTCCCTCCGTATACGATATTTACACCAATCGCGAGGTCACCCTTCAACGTCAACGGCGTGTGTTGGGATTGATGTATACCCTAAGCCGCGAAAAAGGCTGCATTTACGTCAGTAACAGCCCGGAACGAATCTGTATCGAGGCGACAGAAGCCGCAGACGCCGCGAAATATGTGGAAGACTTCCCCTTTACCCCTCCCGATGTTCACATGCGCTACCCTCATTGGGTGCAATATGTCCGCAATCTTTTGGAATCCCAATACGACGCGCAGACGATTTACCGTTCCGGCTTTACCATCTACACGACCCTCGACCCGGAGATTCAAGACATCGCGCAGACGCTTGTGTCCTCGCAGGTGCAGGCGCTCGCAGACCGTCATGTGACCGATGGCGCATTGGTGGCGATTCGTCCCTCCACCGGCGAGATTCTCGCGATGGTTGGTTCCCCGGATTTTTACAACACGGAAATTTCGGGACAAATCAACATGGCGACCAGTCCCACGCGGCAGCCCGGCTCTTCCATCAAACCGATTACTTACGTCGCCGCCTTCGAAAAAGGATGGACTCCCGCCACGCTGATTTGGGATGTCCCCTCCGAATTCCCGCCTTCCGGCAACCCGAACGACCCGCGCCCTCCCTACAAGCCCGTGAACTATGACGAGAAATTTCACGGCGCGGTCACGGTTCGCACGGCTCTTGCCAATTCCTTTAACATTCCCGCCGTCAAAGCCCTGAACTTCGTCGGCATTTACGACGACCCCGACACCCCCGAAGAAGAGGGGATGATTGCGATGGCAAAACGCCTCGGCATCACCACCCTTACGCGGGAGGATTACGGACTTTCGCTCACGCTTGGCGGTGGCGATGTCAGCCTTCTGGAAATGACGAGCGCGTACGCGGTCTTCGCGAACGGCGGCGTCAAAATCCCTCCTGTTGCCATCACCAAAATCGTGGATGTCACCGGAAAAACCGTCTACGAGTATCAGCCTCCCAAAGGGGAACAAGTCCTTCGTCCCGAACACGCGTTCCTGATTTCTTCCATCCTGTCTGATAATGATGCTCGCTCGTGGATGTTTGGACCGTATTCCGTGCTGCGCCTCCCCTTCCCGGCTGCCGCGAAAACCGGCACATCCAACGACTTCCGCGACAACTGGACGATTGGCTACACTCCCGACCTCGTCGCGGGCGTTTGGGTCGGCAACGCCGATTACACGCCCATGATTCACACAACCGGACTGAGCGGCGCGGCGCCGATTTGGTCGCTCTTCATGCAGAAGACCATCCCCCTGCTGACGCATAATTCCCCGACGCCCTTTACCCCTCCCGCAGGAATCATCGAGAAAATCATCTGTGCGCTTTCCGGCACGGAACCTTCGGCATGGTGCAAGGAAGAACGCCTCGAATACTTTGCCGCAGACCAGCCTCCCCTCCCGCGCGGCTACGACCTTTGGAGAAAAGTCGCGCTGGATACATGGACGGGCTTGGAAGCCTCGGAAGACTGTGAGGGATTCTCCCATTCCCAAATGGTGCTGCGCGTGGACGACCCCTGGGCGCGCGACTGGCTTCAAACCAAAGACGGCAAAAACTGGCTCGAATCGAAAGGCTTCCCTCGAAACGTGACCTTTGCCCCGAATCGTGAATGTACCAAAAAAGACCCGCGGCCGCGCCTCGAATTTACCAACCTGAAAGAGGGACAAGTGATTTCCGCATTGCCGTTGGATATCTTCGGCATTGCCGCCGCAACCGATGGATTCGAATCCTGGTCTCTCTTCTACGGTGTGGGAGAAACACCCTCGCAGTGGAAGGAACTTGTCCATCAAAACCCCCAGCCGGTTGAAAACGCGGAAAAACTCTACACGCTGGATTCGGAAGACCTCCCCAACGGCGTGATTACGCTTCGTCTTCATTTGGATGGAAAAGGCGAACGCTATGCGGATTTGAAGATTCATCTCACCCTCAACATCCCCACCCCGACGCCGACTCCCACCTCGACACCGACCTCGACGCCGACCCCGACTTTCACGCTGACTCCGCTTCCCAGCGCGACCTTCACCCCGACCCCTTCGCCGACGGCGACTCTCCCCTCTCCGACGCCGATTCCCACCGAGACGGACACGCCCGAACCCTCGCCGACCCCCGCCTCGACGCCGACGGCAACTCCCACGCCGACGCCCTGACCGCGCGGCGTCACATCTGGAACACGCGATGTACTTGATTGACGGGCATAACCTTATCCCAAAAGCAGGACTCAGCCTCCGCGACGTGGAAGACGAGACGCATCTCATTAACCTTCTGAAGGAGTTCGCGCGCGTACGCCGCAAGAACATCGAGGTGTATTTCGACGGCGCGCCTCCGGGATACCCCAAGAAGAAAAAATACGGCAGGGTCTCCGCGCATTTCGTCCGCAAAGGGAAAACGGCGGATGACGCGATTCTCGCCCGTCTTCGTCAATTAGGAGGCGCGGCGCGGAATTATATCGTGGTCAGTTCCGACCGGCAGGTACGCGCGAACGCGGAATCTTTCCATGCGCGTGTGCTTTCTTCCGAAGAATTCGCCGTTCTCCTCCGACAGCCTTCCTCCGAAGAATATGCTGAGGAAGAAAAGCCCCAAAATCTCAGCGAGGAGGATCTGGAAGCCTGGATGAAGATATTCGGGGAAAACAAAGACGGGGATTAATCCTTTTTCGTCTCGTTTTGTGAGTCTTGCGGGAGGGCGTCCTCGCCGGATTCGGACTCTTCTTCCGCTGCGTTGGAGGAGCCGTCTACGAGGCGGCGCACGGCCTCTTCACTGTCTGCAACGATCATCACCGCGATTCTGTCGCCTTTTTGCAGGCGCGTGTCGCCGTGTGGAATCATGAGGTGGGTTCCCCGCTGGATGCTGACCACGAGGCTGTCGCGGGGCCAAACGATTTCGCTCATCTTCTTCCCGACAAGAGGGGAGTCTCCTCGAAGTTTGAGTTCGAGAACCTCCGCTCCTGAATACGCGCCCAGACGCACCTGTTCCGCGCGATGACGTTGTTTCATCCGATTCGCGAGGGCGAGTTTATACGCGTTGACCACCGCGCTTCGGCTCAACCACCCGACGATGTGACGCGGGTGATCGCGCTCGACGACGGGAAGCCGCCCGATATCGTGCATCGCCATTCGCTGCAACGCTCGCTGAACGGTTTCATCCGGGTACGCCGTCACGACGTGCCGGGAGCAGAATTCGCCGACGGGTCGGCCGTAGTTTTTCGGGTCTTTGCGGAATGCGGCTTCGATATCGTGGATAGAGATGATGCCGACGAGGGCGTTCGCGTCGTCTACGACCGGTACGCCGTTGAAGTGCGAATGTGCGAGCAAATCGGCGGCGAGACGCATGGGAGTCGAGTCGGGAACGGTCGCGGGGGGCGGAACCATCACATCTTTCACTTGGATGGATTCCAGCACGTCTATATCTCGTCCGCGTTGGAGGCGGATTCCCGCGCGGCGCAGGCTGAGCGTATAGACGGAATCGCGTTCCAGCCAAGAGGAAATCGCCATGCTCACGACGACGGCGAACATCAGAGGGAGGAAGATGCGGTAATCGTCTGTCATCTCGAAGAGGAGCATGATGGCGGTTCCGGGCGCGCGTACCGCTCCGGCGAGAACTGCTGCCATTCCGACGAGGGCGAATGCGCTGGGTTGGATGCCGATGTCGGGGAAGAGGTTGGCTATCCACGTTCCGTAGGCGCTGCCGAGTGCGACGCCGAGGAAAAGGGAGGGGGCGAAGACTCCGCCGACGAATCCCGCTCCTAGGCTGAAGTCCGTGAGAACGAGTTTGATTGCCACGAGGCTGAGCAGCCAGAGGGGCGCCCATCCGTAGCCGCGCAGAATCGCGCCGACGGTTTCGTATCCATCCCCTAGAATTTCCGGGAATCGAAGGCTGACCACGCCCAAAACTACGCCGACGATTGCGGGGCGAATCCATGTGGGCATGGGGCTTCGATGAAACCAGTCATGCGCGAAATACAACATGCGGATATACGCGAGCGCGACAGGCCCTGCGAGGACGCCAAGCCCAAAATAAAAGGGGAGTTCGATGGGTCCATGATAGGCATACGCGGGGATGGGGAACGCGGGCGAAGGTCCGACAATGGAGCGCGAGACGACTGCCGCGCCGACCGAGCCGAGAATCATCATCCCGAACGCGGAGGTGCTGTATTCGCCTAAAATCAATTCGAGGGCGAAGAAGACGCCGGCGATGGGAGCGTTGAACGCGGTTGCAATGCCTGCGGCTGCGCCGGTGGCGACCAGAACGCGGGTGCGCTGGTCAGACATTTTGAAGACTTGCCCGACCATTGAGCCTAGATTCGCTCCGATTTGCACGCTGGGGTCTTCCGGCCCGACCGATGCGCCGGATCCGAGGGAGACCGCCGCCGCGACGATTTTCGCAGGCGCTTGAAGGTAGGGGAGTCTGCCTCCCGCGAGGGCGACGGCTTCCATAATCGCGGCGACTCCATGATGGCGTTCTTTCCGCAGGACGAAATGCTGCATCGCGCCGACGAGAAGTCCTCCCGCAACCGGCGTGAATATCATCCATCCCCAAATGGAGGACGCGGGGAGGTGAAGGCTTATCCACGAGATTCCCTCGTGAATCCAGACGATGCTTTTCTTGAAGAGAAGTACCAGCAAACTGCTTCCCGCTCCGATGAGAAGCGCGAGGAATGCTTGCATCATCTCGCCTACGAAGATGCGTTTTTCTATGCGCTGCAAGACGTTCTTTCGTTTCACCATGCCTCCTGCGATGCTTGTTCCTGGGGACGCTTGTCGCTGGCGCGTCCTTCCCCTCTTCCAGAGTACCAATTTTCTTTGTTGTGGGTTATTATAATCCAGAGGGACACACGCGAGATTTTTCTCTCCGTGCGGGAATTCCGTCGTCGTTCCTCTCCAAAATCCTTTTCCAGGAGATTCTCGTCTATGCAAGCATCCCCAGCATATTTAATGAAAACCATGCGAGAACGTATCATCAATGTCTTTCGTCCATCCAGCGTTTCTCTCCTTTTTTTTATGGCGGTTGTTGTAGGGCTGGGGACCGGGTTTGGAGCGGTCTTTTTCATCAAATTGATTGAGTGGACAGAGTATTTTTTCTATACGACTTTATCGAAAGTCGCGCCGTCGCTCGGACGCGGGTGGTTTATCATCGTGCCGGTCTTGGGCGGATTGATTGCGGGTCCGATTATCGCGTTCTTTGCGAAGGAAGCCAAAGGGCATGGCGTTCCTGAGGTAATGGAAGCCATCGCGTTACGCGGCGGACGGATTCGCCCGCGCGTGGTCGTTGCGAAAGTCGTTGCCTCCGCCAGTTGTATCGGGACGGGAGGTTCTGCCGGACGAGAGGGCCCCATTGTGCAGGTCGGCGCGGCGCTTGGCTCTACGTTGGCGCAATGGTTGCATTTTTCCGAGAGTCGTATTCGGAATCTCGTTGCGTGCGGTGCGGCGGCGGGAATCGCGGCGACGTTTAACGCGCCGATGGCGGGTGTGGTTTTCGCCATCGAAATCATCCTCGGGGAGTTGGCGATGGCGGATTTGAGCAGCGTGATTCTCTCTGCCATTACTGCCAGCACTGTCGCAAGATTTTTCCTCGGAAACGATCCGGCGTTCAAAATCCCGCTTTACGAAGTACGAAATCCGCTGGAAATTTTTCTCTATTTGGCGTTGGGCGTTCTCGGCGCGGTGGTGGGGGTTTTGTTCATTCGTTCGCTTTATTGGTTCGAAGATATTTTCGATGAATGGAAGTTTCCCGATTTTCTCAAGCCTGCTGTCGGAGGGCTTTTGTTGGGGGTGATGGGGTATTTGTATCCGCAGATTTTGGGACTCGGCTTTGTCCCGCGAGAGGAATTGCGATTGGGGATTATCCCCTCCGAAAACATCCCTCACGTTTTCGGGGCGGGATTTCCTATCATCGAATTGACGTTGTTGGGCAAGGTCTCTATCGGATTGCTTCTTACGTTGATTTTCTTGAAAATCCTTGCCACCTCGCTAACGTTGGGTTCCGGGAACTCCGGCGGGGTATTTGCGCCCGCGCTCTTTATGGGTGCGATGGTCGGTGGAAGTTTCGGCTGGTTGACTGAGCAGATTTTTCCCTCTTTGTCGGCGGGCACGGGAGCGTATGCCATTGTGGGGATGGCGGCGGTTTTCGCTGCCGCAGCGCGCGCGCCGTTGACGGCGATTCTCATCGTCTTCGAGATGACAGATGACTACCGGATTCTCCTCCCTCTCATGGGCGCGGTGATTATCAGCACTATCGTCGCGCAGCAATGGCAGCCGGAATCCATTTACACGCTTAAACTCGTCAAACGCGGCATCCGCCTTTTCCGAGGACGCGATATTGATGTAATGGCAGCCGTCACGGTGGAAGAGGTGATGGATAAAAACCCCGTGACGGTTTCTTTGCACATGCCTCTTTCCGAATTGGTGCAGGTTTTCGCGAAGACGAATAGTCACGGTTTCCCGGTGCTGGATGAAGATGGGAAATTATGGGGCATCGTCTCGCTCAGCGATTTGCGCCGCGCCTGTCCTGTGGAAAATTCCGTGCCGGAAAATCTGACGGTGCGCGATATCGCGAATCCGAATATCGTCATCGCATATCCCGACGAGCGGCTCAGCGACATCATCCCCCGGATGGCGCCGCGTGACCTGTCGCGCGTGCCGGTGGTTTCGAGGGAAGACCATCGCGAATTATTAGGGATTTTGCGGAGGCAGAACATCATCCGCGCCTATGAAATTGGCGTGGTGCGGCGCGGCTTCGCGGTTGGCAGCCTTCCCGGAGCGCCAGAGGGGACGGCGACAGGCGAATTTCCCATTACGGCGGATTCGATTTTCGTGGATAAGAAAATTTCGGAACTCAACATCCCTGAACCTTTCCTCGTCATCCATATTCGCCGTTCTGGACGGATGATTTTGCCGCATGGAGATACGCGTTTGCAGGAGGGCGATATCGTCACCGTCCTGACCCGCGATGGCGACCAAACCGAATTGGAGAAATTCTGGCTGCAAAAACGTCCCCCGCCGGAGGACACGGAAGAAGAGGGGAAGGAAGAAGAGGAGGCAGAGTCCGAATCTCCCTCCTCGGAAGATGAGTCTGCCGCCTAATCGTTTATCCTACGAGCGAAAGTATCGCGGAAAATACTTCGGGATATACCGCGAGAACGAGTCCTCCCATGAAAAGTCCCAGCAATGCGCCGGCGAGGATATCCGAGACGTAGTGTACCCCCATCGCGACCCGCGCGAGGGCAACCAGTGGCGCCCAGACGGCAAGCAGAATCGCCAGCCAAAGCGGACCCGCTCCCCAGGTGAGTACGGGCAGAAGGAACGCGCGCGCGGCGTGTCCTGATGGGAAGGAATGAGGGTCGGTGCTGCGATAGAGCAATCCCCACTCGCCTTCGGGACGCTTCCGTTTGACGGTGAATTTGATTCCCAGAACGAGCGCGGCGAGAATCGCGATGCCGAAAAAGGCGACCGCGGCCCATTTTTTCCATGACGCGCTGCCGAAAATCCACAGGAGCAGTAATCCGGTTCCCCAAAACCACGAATCGCCGGAATGCGCGAGGAACGCCGCAATCAAGCGAAGTTTCCCGGGCTTTTCGGCGATTCGGATTTTTTGAGAGAGTCGGGCGTCAAATTCTAGCAGTGAAGAAAATCTCATGCTATCTGTTTGGCGAGGTCGGCGCGAAGGATTTCGAGTTGGTGCGGTTTGTCTACGTCCATAGCAGGCTCGGCTTTGTCCCAGACAATCGCGCGTCCCGTAATGCCAAGCCGACGCGTGACGGTGGCGACTAAATCGTCGAGGGTGATTTGGTGGAAGAGTACCCGCAGGAGCGTTCCGTATCCGATGGACGCGGCTTGTTTGAGCGGACTCTTTCGTTTTCCGATGAGGTTTTCCCACATGTCCAGATGTTCGGTTGCCATGCGGACGTGTGCGATGTTGATATCCGCGCCGCAGACTTCGATGTCTTTGAGCCGCGTGTAGGTGCGGTTTGCTCCGGGGTAGCGCGTTTCCATCACTTCGCGCGGGACGACGCCGTAGTAGACATCGTCGTGGGTTTGCATCGCGGTTTCGATGAGCCAGTCTATCATCTCGCTTTTGAGCCCGGGGATGTCGGAGGAGACGATGAGGGCGTATTCCGCCGAGGGGTTGAGTTCGAGGATTTTCTTCACCCCCGCGACGATGTTGGCGAGCATCCGTCCCTGATTGGGGAGGTAGACGGTGGGTTTCGTACAGGATATGCCGCTGGTTTCGTCCATGCCGACGATGACGACGTTTTCGACGTTTTTCGCGCCGCTAATCGCGTCGAGAGTCCACTGAATCATCGGTTTTCCCGCGACGTCGAGGAGGGCTTTGGGCGCGCCGTTGGCATATTCGTATAGAGGGTCTTCGGGCTGGGGGATTCCGCCAGCCGTAACAATGGCGTCCATTTTCGTTCCTTTCGCACGCGTCAGTTGAGTTCTTGGAGTTGCGGCTCGAATCCGAGTTTATCAAGCATTTCGTTGAGTTCTTCGTAGGTCAATTTTCGTCCTTTGCCCGAAACGGCGATGAGCGCGGCTTCCATCATATTCGTCCCGAAGGAGCGCCCGTCCAGTACCGGTGTGGTGGTGACGAGGTATTTCACGCCCAGGCGTTTGAAGAGCGAGACATCGGCTTCGGTGGTGGTGTTGGTGACGATGATTTTGCCTTCCATGTTGTCGGGCATGTGGCGTTTGACGTAGAGGCAATCGCCCGCGACGACGGTTGCCCATTCGTAGTATTTTTCCCATTTCGGCACACGGACTTCTTGTTTTTCTCCGGTGGGGTAAATCCAGTCGAAGGGAAGCCTTCCGGCGATGGGCATGAGAAGCGCGGCGAGGGTTTTCAATCCCTTTTCGGAGCGGATGGCGAAGGGAAGGTTCAATCCGAACATCAAATCGCCGAAGACGCATTCATATCCCGCGTCCAGAAATCCTTTCGTAAGTCCCCATCGGTCTGCGCCGCTGACAATGAAGGCTTTTCGTCCGCGTTCGCGAACATAGTCGCCGAGTTTTTCGTCTACGAAAGCCGCCGCGCGGTTTTCGAGCGTGTTTTTCAATCCTGCGCCGTCTACGACCGGGGTTTTTTCGATGAAGCGCACCATCGGGTTCACGGAATAGAGTGGATACCATTTTTCGTCCACCATTAGCCCCAAATCCGCGCCGCCGACTCCGAAGGCATCTACTTTGCCGTCGAGTTCTTTGTACATTTGCGCGGCTTTTTCCATGTCGCCATCTGTGCCGATTCGTTCGATAAGAACTTTCTCGCCCAGAAGTTCGACCTCCACGCGTTTATCGCGTTTGGATGAGCCAATACTTACGCTGACTGCTCGTTTCATCGTACGCCTCCTCAGGTGTTGGATAGAAGGAGTATACTCCCATCTTCTTTCTCTGAAAATGTTAATGAAAATGTCGTTTGGAAGTTACGAAAGTATCAACCGAACGGGGCAATGGTCGGATCCCATGACTTCTTCGTGGATGACAACGTCGCGGACGCGCGGCATCAACGCTTCGGAAACGAGGAAATAATCGAGCCGCCATCCGATGTTCCGCTGGCGCGCGTTAAACCGGTAACTCCACCAGGTATATTGTTCCCGTTCAGGGTACAGGGCACGAAACGCGTCTACGAATCCGTGTTCGAGATATTTGTCTATCCACGCGCGTTCTTCGGGGAGGAACCCGGAGTTTTTTTCGTTGGCTTTGGGGTTTTTCAAGTCAATTTCGTTGTGCGCGGTGTTGAAATCCCCGGTGATGATGATATTTTCTCCCTTTTCGTGGAGGGAATCGCAAATATCGAGAAGGCGCGCGTAGAAGGCGAGTTTGTAGTCCACGCGTTCTTTCCCGCGCTGCCCATTGGGGAAGTAGACGTTATACAGGAGGAAATCGTCGTGGCGGGTGCGGATGACGCGCCCTTCGGAATCGAAACGCGGGTCGCCGAGTCCGAATTGCGGGTCCAGAGGCGGCTGCCGAGTCCACGTGGAGACGCCGCTGTATCCCGCGCGTTCTGCCGGATTCCAGAGGATATGGTAGCCCTCTACGGTCTTTTGGGATTCTTCCAATTGTTCGGGACGAACGCGGGTTTCTTGCAGGCAGAGGACATCGGGGGTTGTTTCTAGGACCCAGTCGAGCATCCCTTTGCGAAGCGCGGCGCGCAGCCCATTGACATTCCATGTAACGATTTCCATGAACGATTTCCTTTCCTTGGTGTTTGGCTTTGTGGTAAACTTAGCGCCGTCAGGTGAAAAAAATGGACGAGAAAAAACCCAGACGCATTTTGTGTATCGAAGACGAACCGGAAATGATTGATTTGATTCGTCTTATTCTAAACCGCCGAGGCTACGACGTGAAGGGCGCACTCGGCGGTGTGGAGGGGCTTAAAGCCTTGAGCGAAGACCCTCCTGATTTGGTGCTTCTCGATTTGATGATGCCGGATATGGATGGCTGGGAAGTGTATCAGCAAATGAAAGCCAGTGAAAAGACCCGTCATATTCCGGTGATTGTGGTGACGGCGAAGGCGCAGAGCATTGATAAGGTCCTTGGGTTGCATGTGGCGAAGGTGGACGATTACATCGCCAAGCCTTTCAGCCCTCAGGAATTGTTGGATAGCGTAGAAAAAGCCTTGAAAAAAGCCGCGTCGTAATCCATGCGCAAGTGTAGAGAATATCCGCAACGGCGCGGATATTTTTTAATTGCTTTCTTGCAGACACCCCCTAATTCCGAAAAGAGCGTTTTCGTATGAACCGATGGGTTTTCGTTCGTAATCTCCAGAATTTGGACGCGCCGCGTTTGCGCGTCAAATATTGCGAATCCTTTTCTTGCCGTTTGCGTGGATATACGTTCCGGCGCGAGATGAGCGAAGACGAGGGGATTCTCCTCGTGCAATCGCGCGAGAGCCGCATTGATACCTCCATTCACATGCTCGCCGTCTTCTTCGATTTGACGGTGCTGTGGCTCGATTCCTCGCTGAAAATCGTGGACAAGAAACTCGCGAAAAAATGGGCGCTTTCCTATATCCCCAAAGCCCCCGCGCAATATGTGTTAGAAATTCATCCCGCGCAATGGGCGTTTTTCGATATCGGCGATACACTCTCTCTCGAAGAGATAAATCATGATTAAACGACTTTCCTACGCGGCGCTTTTTCTTTCCCTTCTCTTTTTCGCTGTGCCCGTGCGGGCGCAATCTGGAGAGCCTCCCGCCAAAGGTCCGGTGTATATCGTTCAGGGAGGCGATACCTTGTGGGGAATCGCGCAGCGTTTCAATGTCCCGTTGGAAGACCTCCTCGAAGCCAACGACTTGACCGAGGACAGCGTCCTCTCGGTTGGGCAGGAATTGCTCATCCCGGATATGGAAGATGTCACCGGCGTATTGCAGACCGAAATCGTTCCCTATGGCGATACGCTTCGCAGTTTGCAGCGGCGCACGCAATCTTCGCTGGAAGTTCTCCAGAAACTAAATCGCATCGTTTCCCCCTCGGAACTCTACGCGGGAGTGAGTCTCATCGTCCCGAAGAAAACGGAAGCCGAATCCCTGAACGCTCGCTTTTCTCTTGCAGAAGGCGAAACCCTCCTCGAAGCCGCCGTCCGTGAAAACACAGATGTGTGGACTCTCGCGGCAGTCAACGATTTGCAAGGCACATGGGATGCGCTTCCCGGCGACATCCTCTACGCTCCTTCCGAAACGCCCGCGGAAACGGCGAGTGGACTTCCCCCTGTTTTCGCCTCCGCGGCGCTCCGCGACCTTCCGCTCAAGCAAGGCAGCACGGCAGAAATCATCGTCACCTTGTCGCAGCCCGCGACCTTAGGCGGAGAACTGGCTGGCTATCCCCTTCACTTCTTCCCCGACGACGAAGGACATTTCGTCGCGCTTCAAGGCGTCCACGCGATGATTGACCCCGGCCCCTATCCCCTCCGCCTCGACGCGACCCTCCCTGATGGCAGCGTAGAATCCTTCGAGCAAATGGTTCTGGTGATTTCCGCAGGATACCCGCACGAAGTCATCCCCGTCCCTGCCGAAATGCTCGACCCCTCCGTCACCGAACCGGAATTCCAATGGCTGCTCGATACCGTCTCCGAAGCCACGCCGGAACGTTTGTGGAATGGCGTATTTTCCAACCCTTCCGTATATCCCGATTGCTTTACCTCCCGATACGGCACGCGCCGCACCTACGTCGCGCTTGACGATTCCATCGAAATCGAAAGTTTTCACAGCGGACTGGATTTTTGCGGCGGCGAAGGGCTGGAAATCACCGCGCCCGCCGACGGAATTGTCGTTTTCGCCGGACCTCTGACGGTTCGCGGCAATGCGACGATTATCAATCACGGCTGGGGCGTCTACAGCGGATATTGGCATCAATCTCGCATAGATGTCAAAGCCGGCGACCATGTCACTCGTGGACAAGTCATCGGGCTGGTGGGAGGAACGGGACGAGTGACAGGCGCCCATCTTCATTGGGAAATCTGGGTCAACAACGTTCAAGTGGATCCGATGACCTGGCTTCGAGAAGCATTTCCTTAAAGAAACGACATCGAGAGGATTCGCATGCGAAAACGGATTCCCCTCCCGATACTTTTTCTCCCCCTTCTTTTATTTGGATGCGTTCGCGCGACGCCGGCGCCTGATTCCGTTTCGGCAGCCGATACGGTCGTCGCGGCGATTCCCGTTTCCCCCGCGCCCCCGACGGATTCTCCCGTCTCGAACGGGCGCGTCTTCTACGTTTCTCCAGATGGAAACGATTCTGCCGAAGGCAGCCGCGAAGCCCCCTGGCGTTCTCCCGCGAACGCGGTACAGCGCCTTCATCCTGGCGATACGCTGATTTTCCTCGATGGAAAATATCCCCTCCGCGACTTCGAACACGATATCCTCCGTCCCCCCTCCGGGGAACCGAATGCGTGGATAACCCTTCGCGGGGAGGAGGGCGCGCGTCCCGTCCTCGCGGGCGGGAATAATCTCTTGACCGCGATTGACCTCTCCGGCGCTTCCTACCTCTTGCTAGAAAATCTGGAAATCACGAGCGATTCCGCCCTCTCCGGCGAGGAAGCCTACTTCAGAGACGGAATCGAAATTTTGGGAGCGCCCGCATCGCATCTCATCCTGCGGAATCTCTATATCCATCATGTGGACGAGTTTGGCTTGAACGTTCAGGATGTCGAAGATTTCCTCGTCGAAAATTGCCGAATCGAATACGCGGGATTCGGCGCGATGGGCGGACCGGCGGGAGATGCCGGAGGCTGGCGGGATGTACGGGTGCGGAATTGCGTCCTCGCGTATAGCGGGCATTATTATCAGGGCGGCGACGGCTCTTCTCGTCCCTATGACCGCCCCGATGGATTTGGCATCGAAGCCTCGGAAGGACCTATTCTTATCGAAAATACCGTTGCCGCGCATAACTACGGCGACGGGTTAGATTCCAAAGCCGCGAACACGACCATCCGTGCCTCTATTGTCGCGGAGAATTCTTGCGATGGGGTGAAATTATGGGGAGACAACAGCGCCCTCGAAAACGTCCTCATCTACGGCCGCGGGGACGGCGATTTCTCCCCGACGCCGTGGGCGTCCATCGTTGTGGATACGGAAACCCCGAATGCAGTCTTCACGTTTCGCCATGTGACGGTAGCGGATTCGGTGCCGGAGACGTATCTTCTCTATGTTCAATACGACCACCCCGAGATTCCGATTCGTTTGATTTGGGAGAATGACATCTTCGCCGCGTATGGCGCCGGGCGGTCGTTGTTCCTTGCGCCCTCGGTGCAGTTGGAGATGCGGCACACCCTCTTTTTCCTGCCGGAAAGTGAAACCGTGCTGCGGCTCGGAGAAGATACTTTCTCCTGCAATGCGCTCGACGCACTGGGAGAAGGGAATTTCTGCGCTGACCCGCGTTTTCTCGACGAGAAAGACTTCCATCTCCGCGCCGATAGCCCCGCGATAGATGCGGGCATCCTTTCTGATGTGACGGTAGATTTGGCGGGCGTCCCGCGCGATTCCGCTCCTGATTTGGGCGTATACGAGTGGAAACCATGATGCCTTTCATTAAAAATTTTGTTGCGTTCCACAAACAAATGTGTTAAACTACGACGGCACGTCTTGCGAGGCTCTATGAATTCCTTAGTTCACTTTCTCAAACAAGCCGATATTTTCTACCAGTTCACGCCCACGCAACTGGAACTGGTGGCGAACCTTTGCACCGAAAAAACATTCGACAAGGGCGAAATCATCTTCGAGGAAAATAGCAGCAGCAAGGAACTTTATGTCATCGCACAAGGTGAAGTCGATATCGTCATCAACTCCGCGATGGTGCAAAAAGGTCAACAATCGGGGGAAACGGTTGTCGCCAGATTGCGTCGAGGGCAATCTTTTGGGGAAGTCGCGTTGGTAGACGAGGGATTGCGTTCCGCGTCCGCCCGTGCTGCTCAAAAAGACACGAAACTTTTGATTATTCTTCGCGATCGTTTGATTATGCTTTGCGAGACTTATCCCCAGTTAGGTTACCGCCTGATGTACAATCTTGCTGCGGATTTGGCGATGAAAATACGCAATACGGATTTGAAAATACGCGAGGAAGTTTTGTATCGCCTCCCGAAAAAGAAATAAAAAACTGATAAAAATTTGACAATTTCACTTGACCCGCTTGAAAAACCGCCTTACGATTTCGATTTGAATTAGAAAAAGATTTTCAGGTCTGACCTGAAAAAATCCTTTTGAAAAGGAGGTGATGTCCGACAACAGGAAGCCTTGTCTGCTAGTTCGTTTTATCCACCCCGCATAATAGCGGGTACCTACGATATTTGTTCGGAGGAGGAAGAAATATGTCTAAACGTTTGTTTGCTTTGTTGGCGCTGCTGATGGTCGCGAGCATGGTTCTCGCGGCATGCGGACCCAAACAGTCTGCCTATGAATGCACGGATCCCATCGGCTGCGTGGACATTGGCCCGAATGACCCCATCCATATCGCCTACGCGCTGACCATTTCTGGCGCGACGTCCTTCTTGGGTGAAGACTCCAAAGGCGCGATCGAAATCGCCATTGATGATCACGGCGGAAAATTGCTGGGTCATGACATCCTGCTGACCGGTGAAGATTCCGGATGTAGTGCAGAAGGCGGGCAGACCGCTGCGACGAAGATCGCGTCGGATCCCACCATTATCGGCGTTATCGGCACGAACTGCTCCAGCGCCGCGACGGCTGCAATTGACACCATCAGCAATGCGGGCTTGGTGATGATTTCGCCCTCGAATACGGCGCCTGCGTTGACCCTCGAAGGTGAAACGTGGAAACCCGGTTACTTCCGCGCTTGCCATACCGACCTCTTCCAGGGTCGTGTTGCGGCGGACTTCGCCTACAATGAACTGGGTGCGCGCACGGCTGCGACCGTCCACGACGGCAGCCCCTACGCTGACCAGTTGCAGCAAGTCTTCGCAAAACGCTTCGAAGAACTTGGCGGCGAAATTACCTTCCAGGGCGCGGTCAATGTCGGCGATACCGATATGCGAGCGGTTTTGACCACCGTTGCTGCGGACAGCCCCGATGTACTCTACTTCCCCATCTTCGAGCCGGAAGGCGATTTCATCGTTGCGCAGTCCTCTGAAATTGCCGGGCTGGAAAACACCACCCTCATGGGCGCCGATGGCTTGCTGGCGGATTCCTTCCCCGAGAACGCGGGCCCCAATGTTGTGGGTATGTACCTCTCCGGTCCGTACGTTCATGGCGAAGCCTACGATGCCTTCTTGAAGAAATGGGATGAAAAATTCGGCGGCGTTCCGCCCAGCGGCTTCCACGCGTTCGCGTATGACGCCACCAACATGCTCTTCAACGCGATTGAGAAAGTTGCGGTTGTGGAAGAAGATGGCACCATCCATATTCCGCGACAGGCGCTTCGCGATGCGATGTCGAACGCAGGCGACTACAAAGGCTTGACCGGTACGTTGAACTGCGGAGACAAGGATTACAGTTCCTTCGGCATTACCGAACCCGCGCACGGCGACTGCTCCACCGGTGCAGCGCTTGGCATCTTTGAAATTACGGAAGCCGAATTGAACGGCAATTGGCCCCCCGAGGTCGTTTACACCCCCGGAGGATAATCCTTCTCGTTTTGAGAATCTGACAAGTCGGGGGAGGGGTTCCTCCCCTGACTTGTTCACGTTCTTTGAGTAAGAGTTTATCGGGAGTTTCGTATGCTTAAACGTTTTATTGAGCGTTTTTCTTGGGTAGATTTTTTCCTTAAGTTGTTTCAGGTCGCGGCGATAGTGGTTCTCGTCGTCGGCATTTATCGGACGGTTGGCGCGTCGAAATATACAAGCGGGCAATGGGTTACGCTTATCTTTGCTGGCTTGGCGCAGGGAAGCATTTACGCCCTCATCGCTTTGGGGTACACACTGGTTTATGGCATTCTTTTGATGATTAACTTTGCTCATGGCGATGTGTATATGGCGGGTGCTTTTACGGCGGTTTTCCTTGCCAATAGTTTCGCCGCTTCTGGATTTTTGGCGGCACATCCGGTGCAGGCGCTGACTATTTTGATGATATTTGCTGCACTGGTTTCTATGGTCTTGAATATCATCGTGGAGCGTGTCGCGTATCGTCCTTTGCGGAATGCTCCCCGTTTGGTTCCGTTGATTACGGCAATCGGCGCATCTTTTACGATTGAATATACCTTCCGAGGGCTGTACGGTCCGAAATTCCACGCGTATCCTGCTGTTCCTGCATTGGAAGGCTCTATTAATATTGCCGGCTACGAAATTCCCATTGTGCAAATCGTCGTTCTCATCGCTGCCGTCTTGTTGATGATTGCCTTGTACATTTTCGTGGAAAAAACGAAAATCGGCAAAGCGATGCGGGCAGTTTCCGAAAATCAAGAGGTCGCGCGTTTGATGGGAATTGACGTAGACCGGACGATTATGATTACCTTCGCAGTCGGCGGCGCGTTGGCAGGCGCGGCGGGTGTGTTCAACGGTCTCTTCCGCCCGCAAGGTGTTTTCTTCTTTATGGGGTTCATCCCCGGAATCAAAGCCTTTACGGCGGCAGTGTTGGGCGGCATCGGAAACGTGCCGGGCGCGATGGTCGGTGGAATTTTCCTCGGAATCATCGAAGCGGTTGGTCCGAACCTGATTTTGGAGGGCTTGGGTATCCCCGCAGTCAACCAATTGCGAGACGCATTTGCGTTTACCTTGTTGGTCTTGATCCTGATTTTCCGCCCGCAAGGTATTTTTGGCGAACGCCTTGCCGAAAAGAAAGCGTGAGGTGCCGATATGAATTCTCTCAAACAGAATTTCAAAATCATTCTTCGATACGGTCTTCTGGGGGCCATCGTTGCCTTTTACATCGCTTCGATTGGCGTCGTAGAAGTTTTTTCGGAACGAAGCCTCGTCGCGGGCGTCATCACACTGGGACAGATCTTCCTGATTACCGGCTCGATTGGCGCAGGAATGTTTACGGCAAAAACTCTGAAAGGGCAGAAAACATCCGATGTATACCTCGCGAGTTTCCTTTCCGGGGCAATTGCCAGTATCTTTCTCATTGCGCTGACCTTTATCATCCAGATTTTTGTGGTGCAGGTGAATGGCAAGGAAGTCTTTTTCTACCTCAGAGATATGTTCGTTCACTACTCGCCGAAGTTGCTGGAGATTATCACCTTTGGAAAAGGGTTGCTTCTTGGAAATCTCCTTTTCCTTCTCTTTAGTGCGGTGATGGGCATTGTTGGTGCGTCGTTCGTCGTTTTACCCGAACGCTGGCGCAATGCGTGGACGAATAGTCTTCTTTGGGTGCTGCTCCTTGGCTTGTTCTCTGAAAACGTGGCGCAAATTGTTCGTGAGACCTTTGGCGCCGGGCTGAACCGAATTCTCTTTTCTCAAAAGGCGCTGAATCTTCCTGCTGCCTCGGTGATTTTCCTTCTTGCCTTCCTTTCCGGCTATCTTGAGTTGAATCGATCTGTGAGGGCAAAATGGACAGCGATGCCGGAGGAAAAGCAGAAGAAAGGCAATACCATTCTCGTGGTGTTGGGCGTCGTTTTCCTTCTCTCGCTTCCTTGGATTGTGGGGCTGTTCTTGAGCCAAGCCGTCTTCATGATTGGTTTGTATGTGATGATGGGCTTAGGGTTGAATATCGTTGTCGGTTACGCGGGCCTGCTAGACTTGGGTTATGTTGCCTTCTTTGCTTTCGGCGCGTATACGATGGGTATTCTCACCTCGACAGGCGATTTGGGACGCGCACATATGAGTTTCTGGGCGGCGCTGCCTTTCGCGATGTTGGCAGGAACGCTTTGGGGACTTCTCCTCGGCTTCCCCGTGTTGCGGATGCGAGGGGATTATCTGGCGATTGTGACTCTCGGATTTGGCGAAATCATCCGCATTTTGGCGCTTTCGAACTGGCTTGCGCCGTTTGAAGGAGGGGCGCAAGGCGTGTTGCATATCCCGTATCCGAGTATCTTTGGATATTCACTGGATACGCCGCAGACGATGTACTATCTGGTCGTGTTAGGCGCGTTGCTCGCGGCGTTCGTTACCATTCGTCTGCGAGACTCTCGTTTGGGACGTCAGTGGATGGCAATGCGTGAAGATGAAGATGTCGCGGAGGCAATGGGCATCAATCT
>CAZDGZ010000016.1:0-25812 GCA_964505165.1 uncultured Anaerolineaceae bacterium
AAAAAGAATCTGCCTGCCGGGTCGGTGCGGGAGAAGTTGCCGAGGGTGCAGGTGAATTCTTTCCGGCGGGGGAGCACGCGGAAAGGAGGACGAGCATCGAGGTCAGAATGAGGGGAATGAAGCGGGGGGATTTTTTCATAACGATTCCGTGTATCCAGGGTTTCAAGAACAGGCGAGATTATATCGCAAAATCTTTTGCGTTTCTCTCCGGAATCATCTACAATTACGGTATTCCATTTTACTCTTTTAGAGAGAGAGGAGAAATCATGGCAGAACTTGCTCCCCCTGTGAATGATAAACGCGAAATTTTCGGCTGGGCAATGTATGACTGGGCGAATTCCGCGTTTAGCACGACGGTCGGGACGGTGTTCTTGGGTCCGTATTTGGCTTCGCTGGCGGCGACGGCGGCGGAGGCTTATCCTGACCATATGGCGCGCTTTTTCGGGATTCCTGTCGCGCCGGATTCATTTCTTCCGTACGCGGTTTCGTTTTCGGTTGGGCTTCAGTTTTTCTTTCTGCCCATCTTAGGCGCAATCGCCGATTATTCGCATCGCCGCAAGCAGTTGATGCAACTTTTCGCGACGATTGGCGCAGTGGCGACGATTGCGTTTTTCTTCGTCACCGAGCCGTTGTGGTGGCTGGGAGGCGTGCTTTTCATCATCGCGAATTTCACTTTCGGCGCGGCGGTGGTGTTCTACAACTCCTATTTGCCGGATATCGCGAGCGAGGAGGAACGAGACAGGGTTTCTTCGTATGGCTGGGCGCTGGGCTATCTTGGGGGCGGGCTGCTTCTCTTCTTCAACTTGATGTTTTATCAGTTCCGAGAAGCGCTTGGAGTGCCGACAGGGTTGGCGGTGCGCATCAATCTCGCGTCGGCAGGGGTGTGGTGGCTTGGGTTTTCTCTGGTGACGTGGGCGCGGCTGCGCCCTCGCCATGCCGCCCGAAAACTGCCGGAGGGAGAAACGTATTTGAGCGCGGGGTTCAAGCAATTATGGGGGACCCTGCGTGAAATCAAGCGCTTCCCCGAAACGCTGAAATATCTTTTGGCGTATTTTCTCTATAACGATGGTATTCAAACCGTCATTGCGGTTTCCGCGACCTTTGCCGCTGCTCCGCTGGTGCGCGGCGGGCTGGAGATTGACCAAGGGACGCTGACGATGGTGATTTTGATGATTCAGTTCGTTGCATTCGGCGGCGCGCTTTTCTGGGGCAAGTTGGCGGGCTGGGTCGGTGCGAAGCGTTCAATTATCATCAGCCTTGTGATTTGGGCGGGTGTGGTCACTTACGCATACGGCGGATTGAAAGGCGATACTCGCGTGCTGCAATTTTGGATTTTGGGCGCGTTCATCGCGTTGGTAATGGGAGGCAGTCAAGCGATTAGCCGCAGTCTCTTCGCTCAGATGATCCCTGATGGCAAGGAAGCGGAATTTTATTCTTTCTACGAGGTCAGCGAACGCGGCACTTCGTGGATTGGTCCCCTTCTCTTCGGATTGATGAATCAATGGTTTGGGAGTCTGCGCCCTGCGATTCTCTCGTTGATTTTCTTCTTCTTCGCGGGATTGGTGATTTTGCCTTTCGTGAATGTGAAGAAAGCCATCGCGGATGTGCAGGCTTATCAAGCGGAGCAAGCGGCTTCGTAAGGTCTTCCCGCATGTGTTTTTTACTCGGCGAGCGAGGCGTGTTTATCTCGCTCGCTGAGTCGTTAATCCGCTGTTTTGCCCGCAGTGACAAAACTCATGTGAATACATGACGAAACTCACTTTGGGCTTGAGGGTTATATCATTAGGATATAGGTAATCGTTTACGTTTTTGATAAGGATTGTTCAATGATTCGAATTACACGTCAGACCGATTACGCCGTTCGAGTGATTTTGGCGTTGTCGCAGGAACAGGATGGACGTCTCGTAAAGACGAAAGAAATCCAGAAATCGATGCAGATTCCCCCGGCATTTTTGCAGCGCATTGTGGCGCAATTGGCACAAAGCAATTTGGTCAAAACTTTTCCGGGACGAACCGGGGGACTTCAGTTGATGCGAAAGCCTGAAGAAATTACTTTGCGCGATGTTCTCGAAAGTATCGAAGGCCCCATGATGATTTCGGAATGTATCCCCGGAGAAGATTTTTGTCCTTTCGAATCGCATTGCCCGGTTCGAAGGCGATGGGCGCGCTTGCAATCGGTTATTTTGCAGGAACTTTCGAGGACGACGTTTGCAGATTTGGCAAAGGAGGTGGTCTCAGAATAGATCTATTTCGCTACCCGCTATGGTTTTCGCTTGTTTTCTAATCCTTCCATCTTCTCTTTTGTAGGAGGAACTAACTTATGAATTTGATTCTTGCGCGGTGGCAATTTGCCATTGTCACCATTTTCCATTTTTTCAATGTCCCGCTTACGCTGGGCTTGTCCATTTTGCTGGCAATTTTGGAAACGCAATACGTCCGCACCGGCGACGAGAAGTTCAAGCGAATGGTCAAGTTTTGGGGCAAGGTGTTTCTGGTTAACTTTGCAATGGGCATCGTGACGGGTATCGTTCAAGAATTTCAGTTCGGCATGAACTGGTCGGAATACTCCCGTTTCATGGGCGATATCTTCGGCACGCCCCTCGCGATTGAAGCCCTCCTGGCGTTTTACATGGAATCCACTTTCGTTGGGTTGTGGATTTTCGGATGGGATAAATTGTCCCCCAAGATGCACGCGGCGGCTTTGTGGCTGGTTGCTATCGGCTCGAACATCTCCGCGTTGTGGATTTTGGCGGCAAACTCCTTCATGCAGAATCCGGTGGGATACGCCCTCGACCCTGAAACGGGCCGCGCCCTGATGGCCGATTTCTTTGCTCTCATCAAGAACCCCAACCTTTGGTATCAATTCCCCCATGTGTTGACAGCGGGGATGACGACTGCCGGCTTCGTTGTGCTGGCGTTTAGTTCCTGGCATCTCCTCAAGGGAACGAAAGACAAGGATTTCTTCCAGACCTCGTTCCGCTGGGCGGCGGTCTACGCGCTGGTTGGGATTCTCTCCGTTGCGACGATTGGGCACTTCCAGGGGCAATTTTTGGTTCGCCATCAACCGTTGAAAATGGCTGCTGCCGAATCTCTCTGGGAGACGGAACAGCCCGCGTCCTTCTCGGTGGTTCCGGGCGTCAATATCCCCGGTGTGTTGAGTTTCCTCTCGTATAATAATTTCACGCAGGAAGTGAAAGGAATTAACGACCTGAATGCGGAAATGGTCGCCAAATTCGGCGAAGGCGATTACGTTCCCCCTGTCTGGTTGAATTACTGGGCTTTCCGCACAATGGTCTATGTCGGCTCGTGGTTGGGATTGCTGGCATTGCTCGCCGTGTACTTCATGAAGAACAACGCATTCGAGAAATATCCTTGGCTGCTGAAAAGTATGGTCTTCTCCGGCTTCCTTCCCTTCTTGGTCAATTCTGCCGGTTGGGTGATGGCGGAAACCGGACGTTTTCCCTGGATTGTGTACGGATTACTCAAAGTGGAGAATGCGGTTTCTCCGAATGTTCCGGCGGGTAGTGTGGCATTTTCGCTGATAGCGCTGACGATACTCTATACCGCAGTGACCGGCGTCACCCTGCACCTGATTCTGAAATTTGGCAAGAGCGAACCTGATGCGGTCGCTCAACAAGCCTACTAATTGAAGGAGGCGAACGATGTACGAAACAATTTGGTTCATCCTGGTCACTGTCTTGTTCATCGGATTCTTCTTTCTGGAAGGCTTCGATTACGGCGTTGGCATGCTTCTCCCCTTTGTTGGGAAAAGCGATAACGAAAAACGGGCGATTATCAACACCATTGGCCCACACTGGGACGGCAACGAGGTTTGG
Source organism: uncultured Anaerolineaceae bacterium (assembly GCA_964505165.1). Classification (GTDB taxonomy): domain Bacteria; phylum Chloroflexota; class Anaerolineae; order Anaerolineales; family Villigracilaceae; genus CAZDGZ01. Next base: position 3,837 of record CAZDGZ010000016.1, read on the forward strand.
ATGATTACTGCCGGCGGCGCAGCGTTTGCAGCGTTCCCGCAGTTCTACGCGACCTTGTTTAGCGGCTTTTATATCGCTCTCGTCCTCATGCTGATTGCCCTGATTGTGCGCGGTATTGGATTCGAATTTCGCTCGACGAAAGAAGATCCCAAATGGCGCAATTTCTGGGACCAGATGATTTTCTGGGGAAGTTTTCTTCCGGCGCTTCTCTGGGGCGTAACGGTGGGCAATCTGATGCGCGGTATCGCCGTGGACGCGGAAATGTATTACTGGGGCGGCTTGTTCCCCCTCTTGAACCCCTATGCGATTATGGCGGGGCTGGTTTTCGTGTCTCTCTTTCTGTTGCATGGCGCGAATTTCCTCGCTCTCAAAACTACCGGCGATATTGAAGAACGCGTCAAAAATATGATTGGCAAAATTTGGCTCGTTGCCACTGTGTTGACCGTTCTTTTCGTGGTCTGGACGTACTTCGCCACCGATATTCTTGTCAAACCCGGAATCAACGGGTTGGCTGCGGCGGTCTTTGCTGCCGTTGCGCTTTTGGCGAGTGGATGGTTTTCCAAAATGGAACAGTATGGCAAGGCGTTTATCTCCAGCGCGTTGACCATCGTTTTCGCGACGATTATGGTCTTCATGGGCTTGTATCCTCGCCTGATTATCTCCACCCTTAACCCGGAGTGGAGTCTGACCATTACCAACGCCTCTGCCAGTCCCTATACGCTGAAGGCGATGACGATTGTCGCTGCGATTTTCGTCCCCATCGTGCTGATTTACGTCGCGTGGACCTATTACGTTTTCCGCGAACGCGTCAGCGCAGACCCTGAAGATTTGGTGTACTAAGATTTGAGACGCCGACTTCTGATGCGGCTCTTTACAACCTTCCTCGATACAGAATGCAGACTCGCTCTGCATTCTGTATTTTCTTTCCGATGCGCCGTTTGATTTCTCTCGCCCGCGATAGCCGCTTTGCTTTCGCTCTCACCGTAGGCTTTGGATTCGTTGCCGGCTTGTTTACCATTGCACAAGCCTGGCTCTTCGCGCAAATTGTCAGCCGCGCCTTCCTCGGAGGAGACTCCCTCCTCATCTTGAAACCGCTTCTCCTGGGGATGGCGGGGATTATCCTTCTCCGCGCCGCGATGACATGGGGGACGGAAGTCAGCGCGAAAGCCGTCTCGACGCGCGTCAAAATGGATTTACGCGCCCGCCTGCTGGCGCATATCGAAAAACTCGGACCCGCCTATGCCTCCTCTTCCGAGACGGGCGCACTCACTGCCGCGCTTATCGAGGGCATCGAAGCGCTGGACGCGTATTACAGCCAGTACCTGCCTCAACTCATCATCGCCGCCATCGTCCCGACGAGTATCCTCCTTTTCGTTTTCCCCATAGACTGGCTTTCCGGGCTTGTTTTGCTTCTCACCGCGCCGCTCATCCCGATTTTCATGATTCTCATCGGCAAAGGCGCGGAAGCCGTCACTCGAAAGCAATACGACACCCTTTCTCTCCTCTCCGCGCATTTTCTGGATAGTTTGCAAGGGCTGACGACTCTAAAACTCTTCGGGCGAAGCCGCGACCATGCGAAGAAAGTCGCGGAGATGAGCAACCGCTTCCGTGATGCGACTCTGGCGGTGCTGCGAATTACCTTCCTCTCTGCCCTCGCGCTGGAACTTCTGGCGACGTTGAGCACCGCTGTCGTCGCGGTCGAAGTCGGACTTCGCCTTTTGCATGGGAAACTCGTTTTCGAGCAAGCCCTCTTCCTTCTGGTAATTTCGCCGGAATTCTACATCCCGATGCGGATGCTGGGATTGCGTTTTCATGCGGGGATGTCGGGAGTGAGCGCGGCAAAACGAATTTTCGAGATTCTGGATACCCCTCCGCCGCCTGCCGCCTCGACGATGACCTCAGAAACGCGCGACGCCGCCGCGTGGGTATCGTTTCGCGGCATCACCTTCACCTATCCTGGTTCCGTTTCCCCCGCGTTAGACGGAGTCTCCTTCGATGTGCCGCGCGGCGCGCGGCTCGCGCTTGTAGGACGAAGCGGTGCGGGAAAATCTACCCTCTTCCAAATTTTGCTGGGCTTTCTGCACCCTCAGCGCGGCGAAATCCAAATAGATGGCGTTTCGTACACGAACCTAAACTCGGATTCGTGGCGCGCGCGTGTTGCATGGGTGTCGCAGGCGCCGTATTTATTCAACGATACCATTGCCGAGAATATCCGCCTGGGCGCACCCGACGCCGACATGGATGCGGTCCGCGCGGCGGCGAAAGCCGCGCATTTGGATGCCTTCATCCGTTCGCTGCCGGAAGGCTACGAAACGAAAATTGGCGAACGCGGCGCGCGGCTCAGCGGCGGAGAACGCCAACGCCTGGCATTGGCACGCGCCTTTTTGAAAGATGCCGATTTGATTTTGCTCGATGAGCCGACCTCGAATCTCGACCCGGTTAACGAGGCGCTGCTCCGCGAGGCAACGGATAGCCTTTTAGAAAGCGGACGCACCGTCATCACCATTGCACACCGCCTGGAGACGATTTCGCGCGCAGATGTCGTCCTCGTCCTTGACGAGGGGCGCGTCGCGGAAATGGGCACACCGGACGAATTGCTGGCGCGCGGCGGGTTGTACGCGGAGATGGCGCGCGAGGCGCAGTCTGCCGCGCCGAAGGTGGATATCCGCTGGCAGCCTCGGGAGGATTCTCTCGACAGGCTCGCGCCCTCTTCCGAAACGGAATCCGCTTTCCCTGCGCGCGGCGCTTCCTTCCGCATTTTTTGGCGTTTGCTGGGATTTTTGCGCGGCGCATGGGGCGAGGTCGCGCTGGCGGTTCTTCTCGGCTCCCTGACGATTGCCTCCAGTGTCGCCTTGATGGGGACTTCCGCCTGGCTGATTTCCGCTGCCGCGTTGCATCCTTCGATTGCCGAATTGGAGGTGGCGATTGTGGGCGTCCGCGCATTTGGGATTTCGCGCGGCGTTTTCCGCTATTTGGAGCGGCTGAGTTCTCACGGTGTGACCTTTCGGCTTTTGGCGCGTGTGCGGACTTGGTTTTACCGCGCGTTGGAACCGCTTGCGCCCGCGCGTCTTCAGATGTGGCATAGCGGCGATTTGCTGAACCGAGTCATCGGCGACGTGGAAACGCTGCAAAATTTCTATGTGAGGGTGGTTTCGCCGCCGCTGGTTGCTGCGCTGATAACGCTGTCGAGCGGGTGGTATTTGTGGCGTTTTTCTCCCCGATTGGGCGGGATTTTGGTGGCTTTCCTGCTTTCAGTGGGGCTGCTTTCGCCTCTGCTGAGCCGCGCGTTTGCCGCGAGGCAGGGACGTGAGTGGATTGCCGCGCGGGCGGCGCTGCGAATTTCGTTGGTGGATTACGCGCAGGGTTTGGCGGATTTGCTTGCTTTCAACCGCGCGGCGGAACACCGCGCCCGCGCAGAGGATATTGCGCGCCGCTACGAGTATCTTTTGTCGAAACTGGCGAAGCAGGTCGCGGTGCAGGATGCCGCGAACGTCCTTTTGAGCAATTTCGGAATGTGGGCGCTGACAGCCGCGGGGATTTCGCTGCTGCGTCTCGGGGTTTTGGATGGGCGGATGCTCGCCGCGATTGCGCTGATAGGCTTTTCCGCTTTCGAGGCGGTGATGCCGCTTCCGCAGGCGGCGCAGATGCTGACGAGCAGTCTGGAGGCGGCGCGTCGTCTTTTCGATACGGTGGATGCGGAGCCGGAGGTGCGGGATCCTGAGTCGCCTGTTTCCGCGCCGAGCGGAAAACGGGTGTCGCTTCGCGAGGCGCGTTTTGCGTATCCGCGTGCCTCGCTTCCGGCGCTGCACGGCGTTTCGATGGAAATTTCCTCTGGAAAACGAATCGCAATCGTGGGTCCAAGCGGCGCGGGGAAATCCACGTTGGCGAGTCTGCTTTTGCGTTTTTGGGAGTATGAAGGAGAGATTACGCTGGACGGGAAGCCGCTTCGCGCGTATGCACAAGAGGAGGTTCGCGCGTGTTTCGCGGTCGTCCCGCAGAATGCGTATTTGTTCAACGATACGGTGCGCGCGAATCTTCTTTTGGCAAAGCCCGACGCGGACGATGCGGACCTCGACGACGCGGTCGCTCGCGCTCAACTGGACGCGTTTATTCGCTCCCTGCCGCATGGATACGAGACGCGGGTCGGCGAGGGCGGCGCGAGATTTTCCGGCGGGCAGCGTCAACGCTTGGCGGTGGCGCGTGCCTTGCTGAAAGATGCGCCGATTTTACTTCTCGATGAGCCGACTGCAAATCTGGATGCGTTGACCGAGCGCGCGCTTCTCGATACGCTTTTCGCCGTCACCGAAAAACGGACGACGCTTTGGATTACGCATCGTCTGGTGGACATGCAGCGCATGGATGAAATTATCGTTTTGGATGCGGGCCGCGTGGTCGAACGCGGCACTCATGAAGCGTTGCTGGCTCTCGGCGGTTTGTACGCGACGTTGTGGATTTTGCAGCATCGCAGCGCGGCGCTGACGTGAATCGGCTTGAGGCTTTTGATAAGGTGTAAAATATCCCCATGACGAAGACAACGATTTTCCGACGGCATATTGCCCTTCCGCAGGATCATGGTTCCTGGGTTTTTATTCTCAGCCCTCTTTTCATCGGGTTCTTCGCGGGCGGCGTATGGAACGCGGCGGCGGCTGCGCTCTTGGTTGCCGCGATGAGTGCGTTTCTCTTTCGCCAGCCCGTGACGATTTTGGTGAAAGTGCTCTCCGGCAGACGCCCGAAGAGTGACCTTCCCGCCGCGTGGACGTGGATTCTCGTCTACGGTGTCATCAACCTCCTTTCCCTTGCGTATCTCGTTGAACGGGGCTTCTCGTATATTCTCTACCTCGCGCTGCCGGGATTGATGATTTTCGCGTGGCATCTCTCTCTTCTCCCGAAACGCGCGGAACGGCGTCAGGCGGGGCTGGAGGTGGTTGCGAGCGGCGTTCTCGCGCTTGCCGCGCCGGCGGCGCTTTGGGTGGGGCGCGGCGCGTACGACCCAACGGGCTGGGTTCTCATGGGGCTGGTGTGGATGCAGTCCGCCGCTTCGATTGTCTACGCATATCTTCGTCTCGACCAGCGCGTCCTCCGCGAAATCCCTGCTCCGCGCGAGCGTTGGAAGATGGGCGGACGTTCGCTCCTCTATACTTCCTTCAATCTCGCGGTTGTGCTGGCGGGATCCCTTTCCCGCCTTTTGCCGACATGGATTTTCCTCCCGTATCTCGTGCAATGGGCGGAAACCTTGTGGGGGATTTCCCATCCGGCGGTACGCGCGAAACCTGCCGCGATTGGTGTGCGTCAACTGGTCGTGAGTATTTTGTTTACGGTGCTCTTTATTCTCGCGTGGGGGGCGGGCTGATGGACGAATTGACGTGGCAGCGGCTGATGGTCGCTCCCAATCGCATGGAGGCGGATTTAATCTCCTCCGCACTGGAAGCGATGGGGATTCCGGTGAAACTTTTTCAGGAGGGCGCGGGATATTACGCCTTTCCCCTGACCTTTGGAGATTTGGCGCGTGTGGAGATTTTCGTCCCAAACGAACGCGTGGAAGATGCCAGAGCCTGGCTTCGAGAATATGAGCAGGGGGAATTACTTCATCGTCAACCAGACGCCGAGGAAGACGAGTCCAATCCCCGCGAGGCGTGAGACCGAGACGGGATGCACCGAAACGCCGAGCCAGCCATGATGGTCGAGGACGATTCCGACGACGAGTTGTCCCGCGAGGACGAGGAGAATGGCAGGCGCGACGCCGACGCGTGGAATCGTCCAGTTCATCGCTCCGATAACCGCAAGCCCGAATACCCCTGCGACGAGCGCGTACCAAGGGACTTCGCGCCAACGAGAGAGATTCCCGCCTCTTTCTAATGCGAGGGGAATTGCGGCGGCGATAGTCCCGCTGAGATGGATGAAGAAGATGCTTTCCAGAATGCCGATTTTGTCTCCCATCAAACTAGCGAGCGGCGCCTGAAACCCGACGGCAATTCCTCCCGCCAATCCGATGAGCAGAACCCAGAACAATGTAGACATGAACGCCTCTATGAAGAAAAGGAAAAAGTGGGAAAAGTGGTCTCGTTTTCAGGATTGCGCGCGCGGCGAAAGGTCGGCGAGTTCCTCTCGTAGATTTTTGATGAGCGCGGCGTTTTTACGTTCGTTGCCAAATTTGTCGTATTGATATTTCTTCATTGCAAGTTCGCCGCATGCCTGATAAAACCGCGCGGTGGGTTTATAGCGTTTGTGGAAGAGTGCAGTCCATCGCGCCAGCGTCTGCGCCCAGGAAGAGGTCGCGACTCGGTATTGCGCTTCTGTCAAGATGCCGGTTTCCGCCTCTTCTGCGAGATAGGTCTTCAATATCTTTTTCTCGCGCGCAATTGCCCAGAGCGTAAACCCGAACATGAAAAACCATCCTCCCCAGTCAACGAGACGCCCCACGACCATGCCGCTTAATCCGTGAGTAAAAAATGCCAGCGCGTTGTGGACGCTGTGGGTGAACACGGCGGCGCTCCATCCGAGAATCGGCGCGATGAGTTTGATGAGCCAATTTTTGTTCAGCCGCGCAGTTGCCAGCCCGATTCCCGTGAACGCGGTAAAAAATGGGTGCTGCCATCCGACAAGGACGATTCGCAAAAACGCCAAGTACCATAGCCCATTCCAGCCATCTTCGAGGTAGCCGTATTGGTAGATATAGTAGACATTCTCAACCGCCGCGAATCCCAGTGCAGTGATTCCCGCGTAGATAATCCCGTCGAGAACGGAATCGAATTCCGAGTAAAAGATAAGGAAGACAAGGAGAACCGCCAGCCCTTTCAGCGATTCCTCGATGACCGGCGCGACAATGGAGCCGGTCGCGAGGTCGGCAATCTGCGGAGAATTTGTGACGAGGTAGATGCCTATCCCGAACGCGGTATTGAGAATGAATGCCCCTCCCGCCGCGACAACGGCTCCCCAGAAAAAGACGGCTCCGAGCAAAATCTTCGGTTCTTTTTCGTACCGGTCGAACCAGTAGAGAATATAGGCAAAAAGAAACATTGGCACAAAGCCGAGAAGAATGCAGGTGAGAAGCGGCATGGTTTTTTCCTATTCTTTCTTTTAGGCGGCGCGGTAGTATCCCGACGCGATGTCGTAGATTTGTCCGCGCTTGATGACTTTTCGGACGAGATTCGTTCCGAAACGGTATCCGAGATGCCGATAATCCGGGACGGAGAGAATCAATATATCGGCTTGTTTCCCGACTTCGATGGAGCCGATTTTGTCTTCCCTGCGGATGGCGTACGCGGCGTTGATGGTCGCGGCGGCGATGGCTTGTGCAGGAGTCAATTTGAGCGCGCGGCACGAGAGCGCGATGACGAATTGCATTGATTCGTTCCACGCGGTGCCGGGATTGCAATCGGTCGCGAGCGCGAGATAGCCGTCGGCTTCGATGATTTTTTGCGCGGGAGTGTATTTGCATTCTGCAAGCCCGAAGGGAGTACAAGGCAGCGAAACGGCAACGGTCTCGGACGCGGCAAGCGCAGCGATGTCCTCGTCGGAGGAGACGACGAGATGGTCGGCGGATACCGCCCCCAACTCCGCCGCGAGGCTCGCGCCGCCGAGGTTGTCGAACTCGTCCGCATGGAGTTTCAGCGGGAATCCGAGAGATTTGGCTTTTTCCAGAATTTGACGCGATTGTTCAAGGCTGAACGCGCCGGTCTCGCAGAAAACATCCACAAACGGGAGGGGAAGGCGCGGCGCGTGTGTCTCCCACCATTGACGGACGAGGGGAAGCATGGTCTCCGAGACGAGATCCGTGTAGCCTTGTGCATCCTCCTTGTATTCTGGCGGCACGGCGTGCGCGCCGAGAAAGGTGATGGCGAGTTCAAGCGGTCCTTCGCGGTGCAGCGTAAGGAGCGCTTTGAGAAGGCGGAGTTCCGTCGCGGCTTGCAATCCGTAGCCCGTTTTTGCTTCGGCAGTTGTTGTGCCGTGCGAGAACATGCGCAAGAGGCGCGGACGCGTCTCCGCGATGAGAGTCTCGATAGACGCGGTTCTCGTCGCGTGAACAGTGGAGAGAATTCCGCCGCCGGCGGCGAGGATGTCGAGATAAGAGGCGCCCGCCATTTTCATCTCGAATTCGGCGGCTCGGTCGCCCGCCCAAATGAGATGCGTGTGCGGGTCAACGAAACCTGGAAGCACCGCGCTGCCCGACGCATCGAGGGAGGGTTCATCGGGGTATGCCGCGCGGAGTTCGTCGCTTTTCCCGACGGCTTGAATGGTTTCTCCCCGAATCAAAACCGCGCCGTCCTCGATGAGACCGAGATTGCCGAGGCGGTGTCCACGTTGCGGACCTCCCGCAAGCGTGAGGAGTTGAGAAATGGAATGGATGAGCATAAGGTAATTATAGAGGAAAATTCAGCGGCGCGTTTAATCCAAAATGAACGGCTCGGATTCTTTTTTCAGCAAATACGCGATGAGTCCCCCTTCTTTCGGCGGCATTCGGTAGACGAAAATCAATTCGCGGCGGTCGAAAGAATCGGGCTGCCACCGCGAAAAATCGAAAGAAACGGCAGCGACCCGCGCGCCCTCGTGCAATTCTTCGCGGAGTTTCTTTTCCATCTTTTGGATGGGCGAAGAGGTGAAATAGACGAAGACCACGTCCGCGTCCGCGAGAGAAACGCGGTAGAAATTGCGGCATCGAATCCGGACTTTATGCCTGACTCCGTTTAGCAGCGCGGAAATCCACGCGTAGAGGCAGTGCAGCGGGCTGATTTCGATGCCGACCGCGTTTGCCCCGAATTCTTTTGCCGCGAGGATGAGCGCGCGCCCATCGCCCGCACCGAGGTCATAGAAGGTTTCGCCCTCTTGGAGATTTGCCATTTTGAGGGCTTTCCGAATTTTCCTGCGCGGGGAAGGAACCCATGGCAGCCCGTAGAGCATCGGGACAGCACTCCAAATTCCATAGAGGAGCGCGAAAATGGAAAGCCCCCAGAGAAAGACAATCCAGAACTCATTCATGCGCGGCAAACGGGAGCAGAGCGCGCGCGAGGAAATACGCCGCGCTCCAGACGAGAGCATTGAGGAGGACGAAGAAAAGGATAATTTGCGTATCCCCCGATCCGAAGATGGGGGAGGGCGGCGGGTGCATCACGTTTTCGGCAGAAGAAAACGACGCGCGGAGGACGAGAATATACAAGATGTTGGCGAGCGAGGTCAGAGCCGGGATTTTGAAGAGATACAACCCGCCTTGGAGCAAAACGCCCGCGATGGCGAATGTCAGCGCTAGACGGAAGCGTGGTTCTGCCAGAAACAACCCGTTCCAGTTGGCGCGCATTGCCCACATCGAAAGAGGAAGATAGGTTATCCAGAAGACCATTCCTGTCCAGCCTAATGCCGCGGACCAGCGATGCCATCGGGCTTTGCGAAGCAGCAGGCCTAGCGCGCCGGTGAATCCTGCGGCGGCGAGTGCGGCTTCCGCCGTCATCACCCACGCGCCGTGAAGATATACAATGCGGACGTTTTGCCCCAGCGTCTTTTCTTCGGGACCGAGAAGAGAAAGCGCGAAGATAAGGAGAAGCGCAAAGAGAAATTTGCTGAATGGCGAGCGGAGTTGGCGCATCGTCTAGGGGATGGAGAAGGCTTTGGTGGTTTTGGAATCTGTCGGCGAGAGAATGTGGATGATGACGCGGTAATCGCCGCAATCCAAATGAAGCGCGCCCGGCGACGGGACATTTTTGGTATCCGCTTTATCGAAATTAAGGGTTTCGTTGCTGAGAGTGAATTCTCTATCGCCGCGTATCTCCCAGCGATAGGTCACGGTGAGCGGCCCATTGGTGGTTATCGTCCCGCTGAAATCTACGGGGTTTGGTCCCCCGCATGCGTTGTAATTCACATCCGCATCTACGGTGACGTTGGTTATCTGGGCATTCGGCGCGGCGCGTACGGGGATATTTGCAAGATTGCCTGCCGTCGTTGTCACGCTCGCGGCGACCCAGCAATACAGATTCGGGTTGGCGGGGTGCTGCACATACCACCAGGTGCCGGAGGCGTTTTTCCCTTTGATTTCGGCTTTATCGCCCACGTTCAGCCCCGCGACGACCTCCCATTCTGTCCCGGGCCCGTAGCGGCAGTTGACCGGTACGTCCTTTGCCCAGGCGATAGGGATAGTGGGCGTGGGGGTGAGCGTTGCCGTGAAAGTGGCGGTTGGAGGGGCGAGAGTCGGCGTTGGCGGCGGAGTCGTCGCGGTTGGGCTTGGCGCGTTGACATCCGTCGTCGGAGGAACGACGATTGTGATGACAATAGGAGTTTCGCTTGGCTTGGAAGAACTTGGGAGATTGCAGGCAAGCGTCACAACGAGAAGGAACGACAGCAGAGGGAAAATCATCTTTTTCATGGAAAAGCCTCCTGTGGGCGGCAAAAACGTGTAAAATCATTGTAGCATGTCTTTCCTTTTTGCCAATGGCACAATCGGCATATTCTTTCTCGTTTCGATGTAAAGGAGACCTGATGCCCGCAAAGAAACGTCTTATCAAGGCGGAAGACCTGTATCGCATGCAGGTGCTTTCGAATGTTCGCATTTCTCCAGATGGGGAATGGGTTGTGTATACCCTTCAACGTGTGGAGAAGAAAACCGAGAAAAAGTTTTCAAATCTTTGGGTTGCGCCTACTCGTGGAGGCGCTCCTTTTCAATTTACCCAAGGGGATCAATCGGATACCTCGCCGCGTTGGTCGCCGGACGGCTCGCAAATCGCTTTTCTCTCGAATCGGGGAAAACCGGATGCGCCGCCGCAACTCTACGTGATTCCGTTTCGCGGCGGAGAGGCAAAACGTCTGACTCAAATCGAAGGCGAGATTCTCTCTTTCGATTGGTCTCCCGATGGACGCTCTTTCTTGTGTACGATTCGCAAGAAAGATAAGGAGGTGCTAGAGCGGGAAAAAGACGAAACGCGCAAGAAATTGGGTCCCGTTTCCCGATTTTACGACCGTGTCTTCTACAAATTGGATGGCTACGGCTATCTCCCTCATGAGCGGACGCATCTCTGGCTCGTCAACGCGCGGACGGGACGCGCGCGCCAACTCACCGACAGCGATGTTTGGGACGAGTGGAATCCCGCTTTTTCCCCGGACGGGTCGAAGATTGTCTTTTTGTCGAATCACGCGGCGGATCCGGATTTGGATCCTGACCATGTGGATATTTTCGTGATGTCCGCGTCGGGAGAGGGAGAACCTCGAAAAATCGAGACTCCGCTTGGGTCGAAATCCTTCCCCGTCTTTTCCCCGGACGGGAAGACCATCGCGTATTTTGGACAGGATGGCGTTGAGCCGTACAAGAATACGGGATTGTGGATTGTCCCTGCCGATGGCTCTGCTCCGCCGAAAAATTTGATAGAAGCCTACGACATCCACGCGGCGGTCTGGACGATTAACGATTTCGGCGCGCCGGAGCAGATGCCGCCAACCTGGTCGAAAGACGGAAAATCGCTTTACTTCCAAGTGGTGTATCACGGGAGTACCATTTTGAAGCAGGTTTCTCTCGATGGGAGCGAGATTCGCGATGTCGTTGGCGAGGGCGGCGTGGTCGGCGCGTATACTTTCGACAAAGCCCAAACGCGCTTGGCGTATTTCTTCGGGCAGATGGATGACCCGGGGCAAGTCTATGTCCGCGAAATGACGCGAGGCACGACGCGCCATCTCACACGCATCAATCGGGACTTGCTCTCTCGCATTGATTTGGGGATGGTGGAAGAAGTTTGGTTTAAGGGACCGGACGGAAACGATTTGCAGGGGTGGATTCTCAAGCCGCCCGGATTCAGCGCGCGGCGGAAATATCCCTCTATTTTGGAGATTCACGGCGGTCCGCTGGTGCAGTATGGCAAATTCTTCATGCACGAATTTTATTACCTCGCGGCGCAGGGTTATGTGGTGTATTTCTCTAACCCTCGCGGTGGACGCGGGTACGGCGAAGCGCACGCGAAAGCCATTCACGGTGCATGGGGAACGGCGGATTACGCGGATTTGATGGCTTTTGCCGATTATATGGAGAAAAAGCCTTATATTGCAAAAAATCGGATGGGCGTGACGGGCGGCTCTTACGGCGGCTACATGACGGTTTGGATTATCGGACATACCGACCGTTTCAAGGCTGCGGTGACGCAGCGCTGTGTGAGCAATTTCATCAGCGAATGGGGTTCCAGCGATTTCAATTGGTGGTTCGAGCGGGAACTGGATGCGGGACCTCCCTTCGAGAATTTGCAAAAATACTGGGAGATGTCGCCTATCAAATATATTGGCAACGCGAAGACCCCGACTCTCGTTGTCCATAGTGAAAACGATTTGCGTTGTCCTATCGAGCAGGGCGAACAGGTTTTCGTCGCGCTCAAGCGGATTGGCGTGGATACCGCGTTTTTGCGTTTCCCCGGTGAATTTCACGGTCTTTCTCGTAATGGACGCACCGACAGGCGAATCGTCCGCTTGCAGCGCATGGCGGAATGGTTCGATACCTATTTGAAGAAATAACCATCTTTCACTTTTTTCGAGGAGTGTGTGATGTCTCAAACGATTTTCATGATTCACGGGATGTGGGGGAAGGCGGCGTTCTGGGATACTTACAAGGCTTTTTTCGAGGAGAAAGGCTATCGTGTTGTGACGACGACGCTTCGCTATCATGACATCGCGCCAACAGATACCCCGGACCCGCGATTGGGGCGAATGAGCCTGCGTGATTATGCGGACGATTTGGAAAAAGAAATCCGCGCGCTGGAAGAAATGCCCGTTATCATGGGGCATTCGATGGGCGGGCTGCTGACCCAGATTTTAGGAAGCCGAGGATTGGGGAAAGCGCTCGTCTCGATAACGCCCGCGGCGCCGTTTGGCGTTTTTCCCGTTACGCCTTCGGTGGTGAGAAGTTTCTGGAGCATTTTGACGACCTGGGGATTTTGGAAGAAGCCTGTGCGTCAGACTTTCAAGGAGGCGTGTTACTCGATGCTGAATCTCCTTTCGCCGGAGATGCAAAAGAGCGTCTATGAAACTTTTGTCTACGAATCGGGACGCGTCGTCGCGGAAACGGGATTGTGGATGATGGGCGGTGGAACCGGCGCGAAAGTGGACGAAAAGAAGATTTCTGTTCCGATGCTGCTCATTGGCGCGGGGAAGGATCGTATTACCCCGGCATGGGTACAGCGGCAAACCGCGCGGAAATATCGTAATGTCGCGCAGTACAAGGAATTTCCCGACCACGCGCATTGGATTGTCTCGGAGCCAGGATGGGAAGAGGTCGCGGCTTATATCGCCGACTGGCTGACGGGGGCGTTGACCGTGAAGTAGAAAATTACCGCGTAAAACAAAAGGACTCGAGGGGGTTCCCTTGAGTCCTTTGCCTGTTCTCGAAAAATTATCCACTTTTGAGTCGCATTTTATGGAAACGAAATCTCATTATTGAGAAACCTTTCCTTGTCCGCAACTCAGGTTTGAATACTGTTGAGAAAGAAGTGCAAAGGTGTAGATGATATGGAGATTGCCTCACTATGAACAATCTTTTTTATTGGCTGCGTCGTAAATATATGCTAGGGACACTCATAACCGTTGTCTTTTTGGCAATTGCTCTGCAGATAGTAAATACTATTGATTACCGAAACAGTGATTTTTTTACTTTTTGGCTGTCTGGACATATGGTCTGGACGGGTCAGAATCCTTATGACGCGAGCGATTGGATAAGTGGGCACAAACAATTTGGTGTTACTTGGATACCTAACGATCGATTCGTATATCCGCTGCCCCTCTCTATTTTTTACGCTCCTCTCGGATTGCTTTCTCTGTATCACGCTTATATTTTGTGGATTTTTTTGTCGGAGATAATGATATTACTTTCCGTATATATGCTTATGTTACCCGACACAGACCTTGTAAGTGGATGGTACATTTTCCCGATATTGGCTGGGGTTATTCTTTTCCGCCCAACCTGGATAACATTGCTGGATGGACAGATTACTGCTTTTCTGTTATTTACCTTAGTATGTGTGATATGGCTATGGGGAAAAGATAAATGGTTTCTTGGGGGGATTTTGTTGTCGAGTGTGGGCTTGAAGCCTAATATTGGACTTCCGATAATCGCCATAGTTTCGTTTTGGCTTTTCGTACAAAGAAATAAGACGGCGCTTGCTGGAATTCTTCTTTCAGGAACTACGCTTGCGCTTATAGGGATGCTACTTTCTGCGAATTGGATTGTAGAGTATTGGGCAATTGGGAACACAAAACTTTCCCAGACTTTTGGATACGCTCCTACTGTGTGGGGGTTGTCATCGTATATAACGAATTTTGATTTATCAAAGAGCCTACAGTTAGGCTGGATTTTGACGATAATTATTCTTTTTGTTGTCCTGTTAATTGTGTGGAAAAAACACGATGTTCTTTCGGCTGCTTGGATAGTTGGGCTATCCGCTACATTTGCTTTGTTGATTACGCCTTATTCGTGGCCCTATGATCAGATATTGTTGCTTATTTTGATTATTGCAATATTGATGAAAATGAAGGAATTGCAATATCACTATTTGCTAACCACCACGGCGTTTATCTTACTGGATATAGTCGCCATTTCTCTTTTATTACTCTCTGGCAAGGTACAAATGGAAATACCTAATGTGGCGATTCCGCTAGTTGTTTTTCTCTTCTCTCTTTATTTTCTAAAAGTGCCGGATGGAAAAAATGCCGTTGCGTAATCCCTGAGATGTACTTTCTTATAGTGGCTTTCTTACCTTGAAGTGAAGATTTTTCGCATGCCCTTGAGAAAAACAAAAGGACTCGAGGGGGTCCCTTGAGTCCTTTGCCTATTGCGGAGAAGGTGCTTATTTCGCGCGTTTTGCGATTTTTGCCCAACTGTCGCGTAACGTCACCGTGCGATTGAAGACGAGATGCTCCGGCGTGGAATCTTTGTCCACGCAGAAGTAGCCTTTTCGCTCGAACTGGAAGCGTTCTCCGGGTGCCGCGTCGGCGAGTCCGGGTTCGAGTTTGCATCCATTCAAAACTTGGAGCGAGTCCGGGTTCAGATAATCCAAATAGGTCTTTCCCTCTTCTGTATCCAACGGATTTTCTTTTACGAAAAGCCGGTCGTACAGGCGTATTTCCGCTTCAATGGCGTGCGGCACGGAGACCCAGTGAATGGTGCCGCGTACTTTTCGCCCGTCCGGCGCGTAGCCTCCGCGCGTTTCGGGGTCGTAAGTACAGTGGATTTCGAGGATGTTGCCCTCCTCGTCTTTGACGACATCCTGATATTTGATGAAATATCCGTAGCGCAGCCGCACTTCCCGTCCCGGTGCCAGCCGATGGTATTTGCGGGGGGCTTCTTCCCGAAAATCGTCTCGCTCGATATAGAGTTCCCGGCTAAAGGGGATTTTTCTCGTGCCGGCGCTTTCATCTTCCGGGTTGTTGATTGCGTCCAGCCATTCCGTTTTTCCTTCGGGGTAGTTTGTGAGAACGACTTTGATGGGGTCTAGCACTGCCATGCGGCGGGGGGCGTGTTTGTTGAGGTCCTGCCGAAGGTGATATTCCAGCAGGGCGATATCTATCATGCTGTCGTTCTTGGCGACGCCGATGGCTTCACAGAAATTGCGGATGGATTCGGGCGTGTATCCCCTGCGGCGCAGCCCGGAAAGGGTAGGCATGCGCGGGTCGTCCCAGCCGGTGACGTGCCCCTCGCGGACGAGTTGGATTAATCGCCGTTTGCTGAGTACCGTGTAAGAAAGATTCAGCGGGGCAAATTCGATTTGTCGCGGCTGGTAAATTTTCAGGGCGTTTAGATACCATTCGTAAAGCGGACGGTGATTTTCGTATTCCAGCGTGCAGAGGGAGTGGGTAATTCCTTCGATGGAATCCGATTGTCCATGCGCCCAGTCGTACATGGGGTAAATATGCCATTTGTCGCCGGTGCGATGATGGGAGGCATGCAGGATCCGGTACATGACCGGGTCGCGGAGATTCATGTTCGGCGAAGCCATGTCAATTTTCGCGCGGAGGACTTTCGAGCCTTCCGGGAACTCGCCGTTTTTCATCCGTTCGAAGAGGTCGAGGTTTTCTTCAATGCTGCGGTTGCGGTAGGGGCTTTCTTTGCCGGGTTCCGTGAGCGTGCCTCGATATTCGCGAATTTCTTCGGGGCTGAGGTCGTCTACATAGGCTTTGCCGTCTTTGATAAGTTGTACCGCCCATTCGTAAAGTTGGTCGAAATAATCGGAGGCGAATCGCAATTCGTCCCATTGATACCCAAGCCAGCGCACGTCTTCCATGATGGAATCGACGTATTCCACATCTTCTTTGGCGGGGTTGGTGTCGTCGAAGCGCAAGTTGCATTTGCCGCCATATTTTTCGGCAGTGCCAAAGTCAATGACGATGGCTTTTGCGTGTCCGATGTGAAGATAGCCGTTTGGCTCAGGAGGGAAGCGCGTCTGCACTCGGTCGTAGCGGCCGGAAGCAAGGTCTTCTTCGATGAGCGCGTGGATGAAGTTTTTGGGCGTAGCGTTTTCGGTGGTCATGGGCGGAGACTCCGTTGCGTAAAGTTTTCGGATGCGGGGCATCCGGCGACGTGAATTTTAACACATTCTCGGCGAGCGAAATTGCGCGTAGTCAATACGAGATGACAAGATAAGCAAACTCAAATTGAACCCTTTACTCGTGTTGCAGGCGAGACCCATCGAGTCTCTCCAGCGTCTTCGCGCCGGTAGCGAACATGGCGATTTGGAGTTCTTTTTCGATGACGCGGATTCTTTCGATGACGGCTTCGGTGGAGCGGTTCGCGGCGTGAAGGAATTCGCCTGCCATGCCGCCGAGAGTCGCGCCGAGCGCGAGGGCTTTGGCAATGTCTACGCCGCTGCGAAGCCCGCCGGACGCGAAGATTATCATTTGGGGCGCGGCGCGCCGGACGTTGAGGAGGCTCTCCGCGGTGGAGATTCCCCAGTCGGCGAAGGCGGCGGCGATTTCGCGGGAGGCTTCGTCGGCGGCGCGGTGCATTTCGACCTGCGACCAACTGGTGCCGCCCGTTCCGGCGACGTCAATGGCGAAGACTCCCGCGTCTGCAAGGAGGCGGGCGGTTCGCTCGGAGATTCCCCATCCCACTTCTTTGACGATGATGGGAACTTCGATGTCTTGGCAGATTCTGCCGATTTTTTCCGCGAGTTGCCGAAAATCGGTATCTCCTTCGGGTTGGAGGGCTTCTTGCAGGGGGTTGAGATGCAGGATGAGCGCGTCGGCTTCGAGCATTTCGACGGCGCGGCGGCATTCTTCGATGCCGTAGCCTTTGTTGAGTTGTACCGCGCCGAGGTTGGCGAAGAGGAGCGCGTGGGGGGCCGCGCGGCGCGTAATGGAAAATGTTTCTGCCAGCGAGGGGTTTTCGATTGCCGCACGCTGCGAGCCGACTCCCATCGCGATGCCGCGTGCTTCGGCGGCTTCGGCGAGGCGCCGGTTGATGACCGCGGCTTCCTTCGTCCCGCCGGTCATCGAGGAGATGAGAAGGGGGGCGCGAAGATTCTTGCCGAGGAGAGTCAGGCTGAAATCCACGTCCGAAAGCGTGATTTCGGGGAGGGCTTCGTGGACGAGGCGGTAGCGTTCCAATCCGTTGGATGCGCGGGAGCGGACATCTTCTTCTAAATTAATCCGAAGATGGTCGTTTTTTCGTTGCGGCGTGGGCGAAACTTTTACCATAAGGGGGTGTTCCTGTCTTTGAATTTGTCGGCTCTGTGTGCTACAATGGAGCGGACATCCATCTTTTGAAAGTATATTTCAGGAGGCTAATCATGGCTGATACGCTCAGCGAAATCAAGGAAATTATCGTGGATCTTCTGGGTGTGGACGAGAGCAAGGTAACGCCGGAAGCCCGTTTCCGCGAGGATTTGGAAGCCGATTCTCTCGATTTGGTCGAGTTGATTATGGCGTTCGAGGATAAATTCGGCGCGGAAATCTCCGACGAGGATGCTCAGGCAATTACCACTGTAGGCGAAGCCGTCGCATATATCGACGCGCGGCGCTAGTTGCCATTATACCCTTCAAACGAAAAAGCCTGCCGTTTTGGGCAGGCTTTTTTGTTTTGGCTAGAAGAGGTCGGGGATTTCTTCGGGGTGTTTGGCAACCCGTACCCCGGCGGCTTCGAGGGCTTTGATTTTGTCGGCTGCGGTGCCGGAGCCGCCCTGGATAATCGCGCCTGCGTGTCCCATGCGTTTGCCGGGAGGGGCGGTTTGTCCGGCGATGAAGGCGACGACGGGTTTGGTCATCTTCGTGGCGATGAATTCCGCCGCTTTTTCTTCATCCGAACCGCCGATTTCGCCGATGAGGACGACTTTGTCGGTTTGCGGGTCGTCTTCGAACATCTGGAGGACGTCTACGAAGTTCGTGCCGTTGACGGGGTCTCCGCCGATGCCGACGCATGTGGATGCGCCCATGCCCTTGAGTTTGAGGGCGTAGAGGACTTCGTAGGTGAGTGTGCCGGAGCGGGAGACCGCGCCGACGTTGCCGGGAATGGCGATGTTTCCGGGGATGATGCCGATTTTGGCTTCGCCGGGGGTGAGCAAGCCGGGGCAGTTTGGTCCGACGAGGCGGACGTCTTTTTGGTCAATATAACTGCGGACTCGCATCATGTCTTGCACGGGGACGCCTTCGGTGATGCAGACGATGAGTTCGATGCCCGCGTCCGCGGCTTCGAGGATGGCGTCCGCTGCAAAACGCGCGGGGACGAAGATGACGCTGGCGTTTGCGCCGGTGGCGTCTTTGGCGATTTTGACGGAGTCGAAAACGGGGATTTTGCCGTCGAGTACCCATTCACCGCCTTTGCCGGGGGTCACGCCCGCGACGACGTTCGTTCCGTACGCGACCATTTGCGTGGTATGGAAAAGTCCTTCTTTTCCGGTAATGCCTTGCACGAGCAGGCGGGTGTCTTTGTTTGCAAGAATGCTCATCGTTTAGGCTCCTTTCTTCGCAATCTCGACGGCTTTTTGTGCCGCTTCGGCGAGGGTTTCTGCGGTAATCATGTTCGCAGCGGCAATCAATTCGCGCCCTTCTTTGGCGTTTGTGCCGACGAGGCGAATAACCATCGGAACGTCGGGTTTTACTTCGTCGAGCGCGGTGAGGATGCCTTTGGCGACTTCGTCGCATCGGGTGATTCCGCCGAAGATGTTGAAGAGGACGGCTTTGACGTTTTTATCGGAGAGGATGATGCGAAGCGCGGCGGAGACTTTTTCCGCACCCGCGCCGCCGCCGATGTCGAGGAAGTTGGCGGGAGAGCCGCCGAAGAGTTTGACGATGTCCATCGTGGTCATCGCCAGCCCTGCGCCGTTGACCATGCAGCCGATTTCGCCATCCAATTGGATGTAAGACAGCCCGTATTTTCGCGCTTCGGTTTCTGCGGGGGCTTCCACGTCGATATCGCGCATTTCGGCGATGTCGGGATGACGGAAGAGCGCGTTATCGTCTACGAGCATCTTGCCGTCTACCGCGAGGAGGCTTCCTTCTTTGGTGACGACGAGGGGGTTGATTTCCGCGAGGGTCGCGTCGCTGTTGACGTAGGCTTGCCATAACCCGTTTGCGATTTTGGCAAAGTCTTTCCAGTATTTTCGGTCAAGGTCAATTCCGGCGGCGATGTCGCGGGTTTGATAGCCTTGAAGTCCGAGAAGCGGGTCAATGTGGACTTTGATGATTTTCTCCGGCGTCAGGCGGGCGACTTCTTCGATTTCTACGCCGCCGTCGGCGGAGGCCATCATGACGGGTTTCCGCGCGGCGCGGTCGTTGGTGATGCCGAGGTAAATTTCGCTTTCGATGTTCGCGGCTTCGTCAATGAGCACTTTGCGGACAGGTAGTCCTTTGATTTCCATCGCGAGGATTTGCGCGGCGAGTTCTTTGGCTTCTTCGGAAGAGTTGGCGAGTTTTACGCCGCCGGCTTTGCCGCGTCCACCTACCAGCACCTGCGATTTAACGACAACGCGACCGCCTAGTTCTTCGGCGATGGCTTTTGCCTCGTCTGCGGTCGTCGCGACGCGCCCTTTGGGAATGGGAACGCCGTATTTGGCAAAAATGTTCTTTGATTGATATTCGTGAAGTTTCATAGAATCTTCCTTGTCTATAAAAGGATGTGAAACGAGAACAGCGCGATTATACCACCCACGACGGGGAGGAAAACACGACGCTTGTCATTCGTCATCGGCGGGCGGAGGGAATTTCATCACACGGTCGTTGCCCGCGTCCGTGACCCAGATGTTGCCTTCCGCATCCACCGCGATGCCGGACGCCAGACCGAATCCTTCCATCCCGTCGCCGTATGTTCCCCATGTGTGGAGGAAAGTTCCATCGGCGGAGAACTCGAGGACGCGGAATCCTTCTGGGTCGGTGACGTATACATGCTTTTCCGCGTCTACGGCGAGGAAAGGCTTGTTGTCAAGCGACTCGCCATACCAGCCGGCAATATCCCATTGACGGAGGGGATACAAGCCCTCGTCGAAAGAGGAAAAAACTTGTACGCGCTGATTCCACGTATCGGCGACGTAGAGGACCCCGTCCGAATCCAATGCAAGCCCGACGGGTTCATCGAATTGACCGGGGAGGATTCCCGCCGAACCGAATTGGGAGAGATATTGCCCTTCGGAATCGAAGATGACGATTCGTTTGTTTCCCGTGTCGGCGACGTAGACGCGCCCTTCCGAATCGACGACGATGCCGCGCGGACCCCAGAAGGCATCGGGCGTTTCGGCTTGACCGAAATGTCCCCACATGGTCAGCGCTTTGCCGTCTGCGCTGAATTTTTCCACGCGGTGATTCCAAGTATCGGTCACATAAACCGACCCGTCCGGTGCGACGGCAATTCCCCAAGGTTCGTAGAATGTGCCGATGGGCGCATCGCCGGTTTCGGCGTTGGCATACGTTCCCCATGCGTGGAGGAACGTGCCGTCGGCGGCAAAATGTTCCACGCGGTTGTTTCGGGAATCGGCGACGTAGAAAGTTCCGTCCGGTGCGAAGGCGATTCCGCGCGGCGCGCTGAACGCGCCCGGCGCCTCGCCGCTTTGCCCGATGGCGAAGACGGCGCTGAGGGAAATCGTCCCTTTGGCGTAAGGATCCTCCTCTTGCTGCGACACTCCGTTTTCGGGCGGCGCGCCGTATTTCCAGATTTGCGCGACGACATCTTTTCGGATGTACAGCCGCATTTTGTCCGAAGGCTCCCATGTGGAGAGAGTCATCGTCTCGTTTCCGGTTGCTTGTGCGTATCGGGTGTAATCACGGTCGAACCAGATGTCGAAAATGCCCGCGCGAATCTCTGGATTGCTGAGAGCGTTGCAGACGCGCGAGAAATCGCGGGACGGGAAAAGTTTGAAGATGCTCAACACGCCTTTGCAGGGGTACGCCTCGTCGAAGACGACGTGTGCATCGCGTTTGGGCGCGAGGTTGAAATAATCCTGATTGGGCCACCACATGCGGATGTAGTCCACGCGGTAGTACCCGTTGCCGATGGCAGGCTCGATTTTGTCGAAGTTCTTTTGGTCTACGATAATCGCGACGGATTCGCGGAGCGCGCGGGTAGGCTGGTCGAAAGAGCGGAGATTGGTGTAATTGCGAAGATACCAGACGAAGGGCCACGAGACGCCCGTATCGGGGGCGCTGGCGTCGTAAGCAATAGGCGCGCCTAAATCTCCATTGATGCGGCGCGAGATTTCTTCCACCTCTTCCATTACGTCTTTTACCCCTCTCGATGCGTGCGCGTACACGAGATATTCGGTGGCATCATCGTAATTGATATACGCGGCACGGTACGCGGCGCGCGCGGTCAACACCGCGAGAAGCGCGAAGAAGAGGAGCACGAAAGAATCGAGAAAATCGCGGAGTTTCCATCGCGGAAGGAAGAAGTACCACAACGCGCCCGCGCTGCCGAGGAAGAAAAGCGCGGGAAGGAGAAAATCTCCGGTGGATTGAAGCGCGTCGAGCGTGTCACCCCGAAAAGGAGGGGTTGGACCCGCGAGGGCGAGCGCGGCGCGGATGCCGGAGAGAAGGAATAGCCCCA
>CAZDGZ010000017.1:0-25603 GCA_964505165.1 uncultured Anaerolineaceae bacterium
GAGGCGCTGGCGGTCCATACACAACTCGCGGCAACGGAGCCGCTTTCCGATGGGCAACTCGACGCGATGGGCTGGAAAAGCCGTCTTCCGTTTTATGATTCGAGGTATTTTTTGTATCATCTCGTCCTTACCGCAGACCGGCGAATCGTCATCGGCGGCGGGGACGCGGAGTATTTTTTCAACAACGGATTAGAGTTCAAAGGAGATATGCAAGCCGCCGGGGAGGCGCTGCATCGAGAGTTGGTGACTTTGTATCCCGCGCTGGAGGGGATTTCTTTCGATTATCTGTGGGACGGGGTGTTGAGCGTGACTTTCGATGAGTTCGAGGCGGTCGGCGTGACGGGGAGAAACAAAAATATCTATTATGCGCTGGCGTATAACGGACACGGGGTCAATCTTTCGTTTTTGTTTGGGCAGGTCATCGCGTATCTTCATGACCATCGGCGGCATGGCTGGGAGTACACCTCTTATTACAACTATCCGCTTCGCAAGATGCCGTCAGAGCCGTTGCGTTGGTTAGGGGCGCAGATTTTCTTGCAGTATTATCATTGGCTGGATTCTTGAAACGAAAACGGACGCTGTGCAGCGTCCGTTTTTTGGTGGTGGAGATGGCGGGAATCGAACCCGCGTCCGAAGGACTCGATCCTCGAATATCTACGAGCGTAGCCGATTGATGCTGCTCAACGGATGCTCCTCAATCGGCAAGGAAGTCATCCGTCCAGCCGCTTGGACCCGAAAGTCCTCTTTCGCACAAGTAGCGGCGTCCGTGTGCGGCACTCCGCCTTTCTGTCGCCCGCATCTGCTGCCCGGCGGAGGTGGGAGCAGGCGGACGCGGCCTCGCTTTTGGAGACCGGACTACTATGCGTTCGCCTTAGGCGGCGAGGGGCATAGCAGCGTAGGAAGTGCGTGAGTTGGCACTTGTTTTTGTGCGCTGAGTTTACGAGTTCGGCGCCTCTCGGCTCGCAATTCGGGATCAGCCTCCTCCGTCGAAGCCGATCATCCCCAAGTGCATTTATTATAACATGCTTTGCTCTCTTGGCGCTTTTGGTACAATTATTTTATGAACCCTTCTTCGTTCGATGTCTATCATCCTGAGCCGTTGCTCATTGTTATTTCCGGTCCTTCTGGGGTGGGGAAGGACAGCGTGATTCAGCGGATGAAAGCGCGTGGATTGCCTTTCCATTTCGTTGTCACGGCGACGACGCGCCCGAAACGCCCCGGGGAAGTAGACGGCGTGGATTATTTTTTTCTCACCTCCGATGAATTTGCTCGAATGATTGACGAGGATGAGTTACTCGAATATGCCGTTGTCTACAACGATTACAAGGGGATTCCCAAACAGCAGGTGCGCGAGGCGCTTGCGAGCGGGAAGGATGTCGTCATGCGGATTGATGTGCAGGGCGCGGCGACGATACGGAAAATCGCGCCGGAAGCGGTCTTGATTTTTCTCACCGCCCAAAGCGAAGAGGAGATGGCGCGCCGATTGAGAAGCCGCCATACCGAAACGCCGGAAGATATCAATCTCCGCATTGCGACCGCGCGTCAAGAATTGAAGCGCATTGACGAGTTCGATTATGTCGTCATCAACGGCGACGGCCGCCTCGACGAAGCCGTAGACGAGATCCATGCCATTATCCGCGCGGAACATCACCGTGTCCACCCTCGAAAGGTATCCTTGTGAACGAAACGCCGTATCCTCCTCCCCCGCCGCGACAAGCCCAAATTCGGGTCTCTTTGCCCGCGCGTACCCCCTGGGTCACTTACGGGCTGATTTTCGTGACAATCGGTGTGTACATCCTGCAATTTCTCAGCCAATCTATTTTCAATGCCGATATCCCTGCGTTTTGGGGAATGAAAATCAACTTCCTCATCCGCTCCGGGGAGTATTGGCGGTTGGTGACTCCGCTTTTCTTGCATGGGTCTATTTTTCATATCGGATTCAATATGTACGCGCTCGCGATTATCGGCATGGATTTGGAGCGACAGATGGGGCACGGGCGATATGCTGCGCTCTATTTCCTCAGCGGTTTCGCGGGGAATGTCTTTTCTTTCCTCTTTTCTTCTTCGCCCTCGTTAGGCTCGTCTACCGCGATTTTCGGTGTTCTCGCGGCGGAGGGCGTTTTTCTGTTCCAAAACCGCGCGTTGTTTGGGGAGCGCGCCAACCGCGCGTTGAAAAACGTCTTGACGATTGCGGGAATCAATCTTCTCATCGGGCTTTCGCCGGGAATTGATAACTGGGGGCATCTCGGCGGGCTGCTGGGCGGAGTCGTTTTCGCGTGGTTTGCCTCGCCGCGTTGGGTTCTCGATGGGATTTATCCGACCTTTTCTCTTCGAGATTCCAAAGAGACGCGTGATGTTTTCCTCGGCGCTCTTTTGACGCTTTTCCTCTTCGGCGCGCTTGCCTCGATTGGTTTCACCCATCCGCTTGTGCCTTAATCGTTCCGATGGACGATTTTTCTAGGAAGATTCTCCCGTTTACGCTTCCTCTTTTCTGGTTCTCTCTGACCTTTCTCGGTGGAATCCTCCTCGCCGCCGCGCTCCCTCCGCTTTCCCTTCGGCGATGGCTGCTTCTCGCGGCGGTTTCGCTTTTTCTCGGACTCGGACTCGCCGCGATTCGGCGCGTTTCCACGAAATCTTCTGCGGGAGAATCTCCTCCTCCCGCGTTCATCCCGCCGCATCTATTCTTCCCCCTCGCGGCGGTTTTTCTTTTCCTCGGCGCGGCGCGGTATCAGGCGGCGCAGCCCGATGTGACCCCTTTTTTCATCGGCTGGTACAACGACCGAGAATATGAACTCCTCGTCACCGGAACGCTGACGGAGCCTCCCGATTATCGAGATACCTACACCAATTTGAAGATTCAAGTCGAGCGCGTAGATACCGGCGCGTCGCGCCCGTTGACGGTGAGCGGACTGCTCCTCGCGAAAGTCCCTGCGGGCGACTCTTATACCTACGGCGAACGCGTCCGGCTGCGCGGTCATCTGGAAACGCCCCCGGAAAACGAGGAATTTTCCTATCGCCAATACCTCGCGCTTCACGGAATCCACGCCTACATGCCCGACGCGGTCGCCACGCATATCCCCCTCGGAAAATTCGGCGGGAATCCTGCTCTTGCTGCGTTGTATGCCTTCAAGGAGCATTCCCTCCAAACCATCTACCGGATTTTCCCGGACCCTGAAGCCTCGCTCCTCGCGGGGATTCTCCTCGGCGTAGATACCGGCATGTCCAAGCCATTGCAGCAGGCGTTCAAAGACACCGGCGCGGCGCATATAATCGCGATTTCCGGCTTCAACATTGCCATTATCGCGGCGCTTTTTGTCAGCGTCTTTGGGAGGCTTCTCGGAAAACGACGCGGCGCGCTGGCAGCCTTCGCGGGGATTGCACTCTACACCCTCCTCGTTGGCGCGGATGCGGCGGTCGTGCGCGCGGCGATTATGGGCGGATTCGCCCTCTTTGCCCGCCAAACCGGACGCCGCGTGAACGGGTTGAATATGCTTGCCCTCGTCGCCGGAATCATGGCGGCGATGAATCCCCTCGTTCTTTGGGATGTCGGCTTTCAACTTTCTTTTGCCGCGACTCTCGGACTCGTCCTCTATGCCGACCCTTTCACCCAAGCCTTCGTCCGCGTTGCCTCGCGGGTGCTTCCCTCTGACCGAGCGCGGGAACTCGCCGACCCTGTGGGGGAATATGTTCTCTTCACCCTCGCCGCGCAATTGACCACGCTTCCCATCATGGCGTATCACTTCGGGCGAATCTCGCTCGTCTCGTTTATCGCCAATCCCTTCATTCTTCCTGTTCAACCTGCGGTCATGCTCCTCGCGGGCGCGGCGCTTCTCCTTGCCATGCTCTATCTTCCGCTTGGAAAACTCGCCGCGTGGATAGCCCTCCCCTTTGCCTCGTATACCATTCGTGCGGTGGAATTTTTCGACAGGATGCCGAACCGCGTCATCGTCCTCGGAGAATTTTCCCTCCTCTTCGTCGTTCTCTTCTATGCCGTGCTCTTCGCGTGGACTTTCACCGGATTCCGTTTAATGAGAAAATCCGCCCTCAAACCGATTCCCCTCCTCGCGGGGATTCTCGTTCTCACCGCGTTGACATGGCGCGCCGCGTTTGCCCTCCCTGACGGGAAATTGCATCTCTTCGTTCTGGATGTCGGCTCGGCGGATACCTTCCTCATCGAAACGCCGCGTGGACGATGGATTCTCGTCAACGGCGGCGGCAAGATTTCCTCCCTTTCCGATTCCCTCGGACGCCGCCTCGCGCCCGGCGCGCGTCATCTCGATTGGCTCGTCGTCGCCTCGACTCAGGAGAATCAACTTTCCGCGCTGCCTCGTGTCTTGGATCGTTACCCTCCCTCGCGGGTGTTGTGGAGTGGAAACAAAGAGGCGTCTTACGAATCCCGCCGTCTCCGCGCATATCTGACGGAGAAAGAAATCCCCGTTTTCCTCGCCGAAGAGGGGCAGCGGCTGGACTTGGGAAACGGCGCGTTTTTAGATATCCTCTCCGTTACGCCGCGCGGCGCGGTGCTTTTCCTTCGCTGGAACGCGTTTACCGCGTTGCTTCCCGTTGGGATGAATTTCGACGCGTTGGATACCTTGCAAACGCGCGCGAAAGCCGAGGGGTGGAGTCCGCTTTCTGTTCTCCTTCTTGCGGATTCAGGGTACGCGCCGCTTTCTCCTCCCTCGTGGGTTCACGCGTTGCAGCCGCGTCTCGTCCTCCTCGATGTCGCCGCAGACGACCCGCGCGGCATGCCCTCCCGCGCCGCGCTCCAAGCCGCAGAGGGCTATCCTCTCCTCCGCACGGACGAAAGCGGATGGATTCACATTACCACCGATGGCGAAAATATGTGGATAGAAATTGCACATCCTTTGAAAGGAATCTCACCATGAAAAAATTCGTTGCTGTCGCGGGCAATATCGGCGTGGGAAAATCCACGCTTGTGACGATGCTCGCCAAGAAATTGAACTGGGAACCTTTTTTCGAGCCGGTTGCGGAAAATCCTTATCTCGCGGATTTTTATACCGATATGCGGGCGTGGGCTTTTCATTCTCAGGTTTTCTTCCTTTCGCATCGGCTGAAAATTCATCATCAAATTTCCCATCATCCGCGTTCTCTTCTTCAGGATCGCAGCGTATACGAAGACGCGGAGGTCTTCGCCCGGAATCTCTTCCTTCAGGGACACATGACTCCCCGCGATTATCAGACCTACCGCGAATTATACGAGACGATGGTGAAATTCCTGCCGCCTCCCGATTTGGTTATTTACCTCCGCGCGTCGGTGGAGACTCTTCTCTCCCGTATTGCGCGGCGCGGGCGCGACTACGAGCGCGAGATTTCTGCGGACTATCTCGACGGCTTGAACGCTCTCTACGAGGAATGGATAGACGGATTTACGCTGTGCCCGGTCCTAACCGTCCCCGCCGATGATTTGGATTTCGTCGCGCATTCGGGACATCTCGCGTTGATTGCCGCGAAGGTGGAAGAAAAACTGACCGGCAAAGAAGAGGTGGTCTTTGCCCAAGAGGAAGTGGACCGCGCGAAAGAGTGAGGGATTCTCTTTTTGGCAGAATCAAACGAGCCGAGGAATTTTCCTCGGCTTTTTTTTTAGTTCAGTGTGGGGAAATTCATCTGCCAGTTTTGCGTTTGCGGGTTGTGAATCGCTGTGTTGCTGGGGACGAAGAGTCCCGAAGGCGTGAGTTCGATGCTTTCTTCCGTGACGAATTGCTGCAATTCCGCGACGCTCAAATCTTGGATGCCCAGTTTTTCGAGTGTGCGCCCGCGCCGCCAATAATCGGTTTGGTGCAAGACGCTCGCGAGGCGGATGAGGCTTTCCATCGTTTGCACGGCGACGCCGTAGCGTTTCCCTAACGCCGCGATGGGGACAAGGCTCATCGGCACATCTTCGAAGATATAGCGGTGATAGAGAGTCCCCGGGGCTTTGATTCCGTAATAGCCTTTTTGGTCGTGGATGGCTTCGTAGAGGGTCGCGCCTTTTGCGCCGTAGGCGGTTTCGAGCCATTCCCGCGCGGTGTGGGCGCGGATGCCGAGCGCGGCGGCGACGGTGACGCGTTCCCTGTCTACGGCTTCGAGGATGCGTCCGAGTCCGGGCGTCGCGCCGTCAATGTAGAATTGGAAATTTCCGCCGGTTTGCTCAATCCACCCCGCGTTGAGGAGGGTGAGCGCGGGATGGAATATCGCGCCGATGTTGTTCAAACTCGTTTCGAGGACGTTGACGCCGTCTACGAATTGCGGATATGCCTCGCGCAAAACGCTGAGTACCGATTCCGTGCGCGTCGCGGGGAGCGCGGCAAGGGCGACTTCTTCTTTGATGCCAAAGATGCGCGCGCCGGTTTCGCCTTCGGCGCGGCTCGCGTAAATGAAGGTCTCCGCTTCTGCAACGGTTACATCGGCGATGCAGCCGGAATCCCGCAGCGTTTTATGGAATTCCAGCGCGCCGCCGGTTCGTCCCGGATGCAGGATGATGATTTGCCCGTCTTGGAGGTAAGGCGCGCTTGCGCGGGCGAGTCCCGCGTGCGCCGTCGAGGGGACGACCACCATCACTACGTCTACGTCTTGAAGGGCTTCCCCAATATCGGAGGTGACTTTTTTCAATTTCGCAAAACCGCGCGGCCCGCCTTCGAAACTTTCCAAATGGATGCCGCCTTCTTTTGCAATCGCGGCGATATGTTCGTAAGTGCGGTTGTAGAGATGAACATCGTATCCCATTAATGCCAGATGCGCTGCCATTGCTCTGCCGCCGTGTCCTGCGCCAAGAACTGCGTATCGAATGTCTTTTTTCATCATCTTTATCCTCCTTTGGGGTTTGATTTTCTCTGTTTTTTATGCGTTCTCTTCGTTGAGAAGTGCCTCCACTCGCGCGGATTCGCTGAGAGGCGTTCCGTTTTCGTCTACGGAAATGCACGCGCCCCGCGAATCGATTTGGGTGCGGATTTTCCCTCTCCCGTAGGGGTTGTTGACGAGTTGGGGCGCGTCGAGGATGCCGCTTGTCACCGCGCGGGCGAGGGTTTTCGGGTCGGTGAACGGGTCTTTCGTCTCGGGAGTTGCGAGGGCGCGGATGGCGTCGAGAATCGCGTTCGTCTCGCGGATGATTTCGTCTTTCCGCGTTTGCACGCGCGGGTCGCGGGAAAAGTCCGGTTGTCCGAGGGCGTTTTCGATGGCGCGGCGCGCCATTCGCGCGGATTCGATGACATCCTCCGCCGTTGCCGCGTGGTCGGCTTCGGTGTATCCGACGACGTGGACGATGTGGGGTTTGAGCGCCATTTGCAGATATACGCTCGCCGCGAGGTGCGCGCGGGCGGCTTCTTCCTGAACGGGATAACTCAGCAAGCCGGTGCGCGTTTGTCGCCACACGCGGAACGACTCTTCCTCTAGCGGCGCAACGAGTTCGAGAACCGCGAGCATTTTCGCCAAATCCATCGCGTCGGAAAGTCCGGCGGGGCTGTTGAACATGAGTTGCGCGAGGTAGTCGCGGACGCCGGCGGCTTTGGCGTTATAGGCGGAAAGATACGCGGCGGCAGCGAAGACCGCGTCGGGCGCGTCGCGCATGCCCCAATGATGCGGTTCGTTGACTTCAACGGGAATGCCGCGCGCGGCGTACCATGCCATCAGGTTTTGATGTTCGCGGATGCTTTCTTCCAAATCGAGAGGCCCGCGCCCGTCCATGCGATTGAACCAGAAGAGCGGCACGGCTGCCCAGGCGATATGGATGGTCTCGACATACATCTCTGCGAGGCGGATGAAATCATCTGTGCCGGAATAGGTGCGGAGGAGGGGATAATTCCCTCGGCGCGATGCCTCGTAGAGGGCGCGGTAGTCCTCTGCACTTCGGACGGGAACGCCGCCCGCGCCTCGTCGTCGAGGATTTTGGCGTTCTGGATGGAAGAAGTTTTCTTGCGCGTCTTGGTCAATGCCTAGCGAGATGACATCGAGAACGCGCGCGTCGGCGATTTGCCGAATCCCCTCAATCGTTGCTTCCATCGAGGGCAGTCCGAAATGATGACGCAAAATGGGGTAGGGGGCTTTCCATTGAATTCGCTCGATAGCGGTTTGGGGATAGGAGGATTCGCCTCCTTCGCGGGATTGCCCTTTGAGATAAGCCAAGACCTCTTCGATAGGTTCGTTCCCGTCGAAGACGCGTTCGAAGAATCCGAGATTTTCCGCGCGGCGCGCCATTGGCGGCGTTCCCCCAAAAGCGAAGCGGACTCCTGCCTCGTGAAGGTCGGCGGCGGCTTCGGCAAATTCTCCGAGAAGGCGTT
Source organism: uncultured Anaerolineaceae bacterium (assembly GCA_964505165.1). Classification (GTDB taxonomy): domain Bacteria; phylum Chloroflexota; class Anaerolineae; order Anaerolineales; family Villigracilaceae; genus CAZDGZ01. The sequence goes on from CAZDGZ010000017.1 coordinate 8,274, forward strand.
CTCCCGTTTCGGGCGTCAGCCGATAGGAGACTCCTGCCAGAACCTCCTCCGCCTGCGCGTGCGCCTCTTCCAACGCGGCGATGAAGGTCTCGACAGGGACTGCCGGCCCGAGGAATCGCGTTTCCCATCCGGCTTTTTCTGCCAGACGAAGGAAACGGCTGATTCCGGCGACATGAACGCATTCTCCGAGCGCGCCTGCTACGACGATTTTCACGCTGCACCTCGTCTTCGAAAGTAGAGAGTCTGAAAATAAGTCTGCACCGCATTTTTTGCGGCGAGCGATGTTGGTAAATGCGATTGAGTTCGTAGAAAAAACGGAACTTCTGGAACGGAGAGGAAATATCCTGCCGAAAAACTTATGTGTGAATGAAAGGGAATCGGCGGTGTGCGTTCCAGGTATGCCTTTACAAATTATAGCATAGGGGTATTAACAAGAGATTAACGAAATCTCGAAATTTACGCGCGTTACCACGCGCAATCGGCGCAGGTGCATACTTTCGCAGATTCGCCGATTTTCTTGTACATGGTGACGTTGGTGAAAGGTTCGCCCAGGATGCCGTCGTGGATTGCCCACGAGCGGAGGCGAATGCTGTCTGCGGCGCGGCGCTGTCGAAACGGAGTCGAGTCGTCCAGTTGAGCGCGGAGATCGCCGCCTTTCGAGAATCCCGTTTGGATTCGTTCCATCAATTTTCTGCCTATCTGGTAGGCGAATCCATATCGTTCGAAGATAATGGCGTTGTGGTAATACAGCGGCTCGACGAAGTAGACTTCGTGCCCGAGGCTTCGAACGAAAGTCTCGAAGGCTTCGATGGCTTGTGGAAGCATCCGAAGCCCGCGTCGAATCTGTCCGGGGGCGAGTCCGTATTCCATTGCCGCGCGTTCCGCGTCGAGATTTCGGCGCAGAGTCCCGAATCGGGTGGAGAGTCCTTCGGGCGTTTTGTCCACGTCGAATCGAGGGGATTCCGGGTCGTTTAGGATATAGAGGAGGATGTGGATTTGCCCCGTGAGGGTGTCGGTCAGATGCCCGTAGAGGACAGGGTCGGGAAATCCGTATCGGTGGAAGAGGGAGAATTCCACGTTCGTCGTGCCGGGCGCGCAGACGAGGTTCAAGAGGGAATGTCCTTGCACGTCGGCGAGGTAGGGGGAAAGTGAGAATCTATCGAGAAGCGCGGGAGGGATGATGCGCCGATAGATTTCCCGTTTTTCATGCTCGGAAAGGAGGTTGATTCCTCCGATGGAAGAAGGCGAGAGCGCCATTAGTCCCTGCCGCTGAGTTGACGTTGCAGTTCCCGTTCCGCGTCTCGTTTGGCGATGGCGTGTCGTTTGTCGTGGAGTTTTTTGCCGCGAGCGAGCGCGATTTCGACTTTGGCGCGTCCGTTTTTGAGATAGACACGCGTGGGGATGATGGTTACGCCTTTTTGGCGTACCGCGTCCCACAATTTGCGAATTTCCCGTTTGTGGAGGAGAAGGCGTCGCGGGCGTCGCGGGTCATGGTTGAAGCGATTGGCTTGCATATAGGGCGCGATATGTGCGTCCATGAGCCAGGCTTCTTTTCCGTCTACGCGCACATAGGCTTCTTTGAGGCTGATTTGTCCCGCGCGGATAGACTTGATTTCACTGCCGCGCAACGAAATCCCTGCCTCGAAATGCTCTAGGAGGAAGTATTCGAACTTCGCTTTACGATTGGTGGCAACGACTTTGATGTTCACGGGGGTATTGTAGCACAAGGGAGCGAATCTCTCGATGTCGGGAAGGGAGATTTCCTTGACAAACTTTCGATTGCGTTGTATAACTGACTGACCAGTCAGTTATTTTTCCAAAAGAGGATACTATGCCCCCAAAACCCGATGTCAGCGAGATTCGCTCCAATCAAATTCTCGATGCGGCGACCGAAGTTTTCGCTCAGAAAGGCTTTTCGAAAGCCCGCATGGATGACATCGCCGCCGAGTCTCGATTGAGCAAAGGCGCGCTCTATCTTTATTTCAAAAGCAAAGATGCGATTATTCTTGCCCTTCTCGATAGAATGTTTCGCCGCGAGATGAGTGCATTGGAAGTCCTTCAGGACGAAGATGTCCCGGCGCGAGAACGTCTGGAACGCCTGATGGAACATATTACCTCTGATGTGCAAAATTGGCTTCGGATTGTGCCGGTAGCGTATGAGTTTCTGGGGCTGATTTTTCGGAACAAAACCGTACAAAACGCGTTTCGTCAATATCTGCGCATGTATCTCGATTTGGTAATTCCTATTCTTCAACAAGGGATGGAGCGCGGCGAATTCCGCACATTGGACGCGAAATCCGTCGCATTGGCGATGGGCGCGATTTACGAAGGGACGATTTTGCTCTGGGTTTACGATCCCGAATCGGTCAACGTGGAAGAGCATATTCGTAGTGGCATTCGGCTTTTGCTGAATGGATTGATTTTGCAGGAAGGAGAGGACGCATGAAAAATCCTCCTCGCGGTCTTGCCGCAATTCCCTGGAGAATGCCTATTTTGCTTTATCGCCTCGGGCTTGGATGGCTGCTGGGCGAACGCTTTCTCCTCCTCACGCATACGGGACGCAAAAGCGGACTGCCTCGTCATGCAGTCCTGGAAGTGATTCGGCATGATGCCCGGACGAAGACCTGGTACGTCTCCTCCGGGTTCGGGGAAAAATCGCAGTGGTTTCGCAATGTGATGAAAACCCCGCGCGTCTCGCTGAAAATCGGACGGCGGGAACTTGCTGCCGTCGCGGAACGCCTCCCGCTCGAAGCGGCGGAGGAGGAACTCGCTTTGTATGCGAAAAAATATCCCCGCGCGCTGCGCGAATTGAGCAAAATCATCGGCGCTCCTTATGACGGAACGGAAGAGGGCGCGCGGCGGTTGGCGCGGGAGATCCCTATTGTCGCATTTCGGGAAGTTTCTTAAATTGTGGAGGTTGTCATGAATCCCATTCTTTTGACCGTATTACTTCTTCTTGTCGGGCTGCTGGTTGGCTATGTTGCCGGATTGATATGGAAAGAAAATCGTCCCATTGGTGTTCAGGGAGATTATGTTGTCGGCGTGGTTGCCGCGCTTGTCATCGGGTGGATGGATTATTACGTTATCCCCGCGATGGGGTTTAGCGATACGATGCGTTGGGCTGGCGTCGCGACCGAACCCTGGCTTGGCGGGCTGATTATTCTCTGGTTGATTCGTTATGCAAAAAGCCGTCAATAGGAGATTTGAATCCTCTCATGCCTCCGGCCATCTCGACCCACGCGCTTACACGCGATTTCAAGAAGACCCGCGCGGTTAATACGCTGACTCTGGACATTGCCGCCGGAGAACTTTTCGGTTTGGTAGGTCCTGATGGCGCGGGAAAGACGACGACGCTGCGCCTCCTTGCAGGGCTGCTTCGCATTACGGAAGGAGAGGCGGAGGTCGCCGGGCTGAATTTGAAAACCGACGCGGAAGCCGTCAAGAGACGTGTCGGCTATATGGCGCAGCAATTCAGCCTTTACGCCGAACTCTCGGTCGAGGAAAACCTCGCATTCTTCGCGGAAGTGTACGATGTCCCGCGCGGAGAACGGGAAGAACGCGCCGCGCGTCTCTTGGAATTTGCCCAATTGGAAGAATTTCGCACACGCCGCGCGGACAAACTTTCCGGAGGAATGCAGAAGAAACTCGCCCTCGCTTGTACCCTTATCCACGAGCCGGAAATTTTGCTTCTCGACGAGCCGACGACGGGGGTGGATCCTGTTTCCCGCCGGGAATTCTGGAATATCCTCGCGGATTTACATTTGAATGGGACCACGATTCTCGTTAGTACGCCATATATGGACGAAGCCGACCGCTGCTCGCGCGTCGGGTTGATGTACGAGGGGAGATTGGTCGCGTGTGCATCGCCGCGTGAACTTCGGGAAAGCCTCGGCGCGGATGTCATCCGGTTGCAGACGGAGGCGTGGCGCGAAGCGCGCGCGTTGATTGCGACGCTTCCCGGGGTACGCGAGGTGCAAACCTACGGGGAAGCCCTCCATATTTTGGTGGATTCGGGGAAGAAACGAACGCGTGAAATTCGAAAAGCCATGAAAAAGGCGAATCTTCCGTACCGCAATATCCGCCTTGCCGCGCCGCGTATGGAAGAGGCGTTCATTTCGATGATTCGAACTCTGGAGGGCGAATGAAAGGCTCACATATCTGGGCGGTCGCCCGAAAAGAACTCAATCACATTTTGCGCGACAAGACGGCGTTTTTCCTCGTTGCTTTCACTCCGACCCTTCTTTTGCTTTTGATGGCATACGCGTTGACCGTGAATATCCGTCATGTGCCTATTGCCGTTCTTGATTATGACCGAAGCGCGCTTTCCCGCGCGTTCGTGCAAAGGCTCGTCGCCGGAGATGATTTGGATTTGTGGATGCAGGCAACTTCGATGGAGGAAATCGAAACTGCCCTCAACGAGGGGAAAATCAAAGCCGCGCTCATCCTCTCCCCGGAATTTTCGCGCGATTTACTTGCCGTCCGCGGGATGCCTATGCAAATCGTCATTGACGGTACGGAACCGGAAAGCGGCTATTTCGCGGTGGATCATATCGTTTCGCGCGCGGAAGCCTTTGCCGATTCTGTCCTTGCCAATCAGATGCAGGCGATGGGGATTTCTCAAGAATCGCTTTCGCCGCTCGATGTGCGGGTTCGTGCTTGGTATAACCCCGGCTTGAAATCGCGGAACGATATTATTCCAGGGCTGATTTCGATGGTTTTGGGACTTCCTGCTCTTTCGGTCGCGCTGGCGCTTGCACATGAGCGGGAACATGGCACGCTGGAACAACTCCTCGCAACCCCGATTGGCAAATGGGAGATTCTTTTGGGGAAGATGCTTCCCTATCTCTTCGCGGGGATGCTCAACGCTGCATTGCTTCCGCTCCTCGCGGAGGCGTGGTTCGATGTTCCTTTCAACGGAAGTTTCCTTCTTTTCCTCGCGTTGTCTGCGGTTTTCCTCTTTTCCATCCTCGGCATGGGCATCGTCATCGGCGTTTTTATGAAGACTCAGGCGGCGGCGCTTGCACTCTCCTTTTTGATGATTTTCTATCCCGGCTTTTTCCTGACGGGCATTTTCTTCCCTGTCGTTTCGATGCCCGAGGCAATGCGGATGGAGGCAATGGAAATGCCGGGCACGCATTTCGCGATTATTGCCCGAGAAATTTTCTTGCCCGGAGTTGGATTGGAGGCGCTTTGGTCTTATACCGTGATGTTGATATTGCTGGGCGTTGCGTTCTACGGCATTGCCGCGCTTTTCTTCAGTAAGAAGTTGGGCTGACTCTGATGCTGCACCGAATTTTTGCGCTTGCGAAAAAAGAATTTTTGCACCTTCGCCATGATTGGTGGATGCCCGCGTTCATGCTCTTCGGCGGGGCAATGGAATTATTCTTTGTTGGGTGGGCGACATCTCGTCCTATCACCAATCTTCCGCTGATGGTTTTGGATTACGACCAAAGCGCGGCGAGCCGCGAGGTTGTCCGCTCTCTGGAAAATACCGGAACCTTTCAGGATGCGGAAATGGTGGATTCGATGGTGCCCATCGAGGACGCGATGCAGCGGGATAGCATTGCCGCGGCGATTATCCTTCCGCCGGATTTTTCCCGCCAGATGCTTTCGTCTCATGGAAAACCGACCTTCGTTGCCCTCCTCAATGGCTCGGAGAGTACGCCCGCGATGGCAGCCTTACGCGCCATCAACGGCGTTGCGCGGACGATGAATGACGCCATCGTCATCCGTCGTTTGGGCATTCCGCCGGATGAGTTTTCCGGTTTCGTCCCTCGACTTCGAGTCTGGTTCAACGAAGCCTTGAGCGAAGCCCTCTATACCACGCCGGCGGAGTTAGGGTTGATGCTCGAATTCACCGCGCTTCTTTTTGCCGCGCTCGCGTTTTCCCGTGAAAGAGAACTGGGTACGCTGGAACAACTTCTCGTGATGCCGTTTTCCTCGCTGGAAATCATCATCGGAAAATCTATTCCGGTGATTTTGATTGCTTACACCGATTTTCTGCTGATGCTAGGCATGGTGCATTTCGCGTTCAATGTACCTATTCGCGGGTCTCTTCTTTTGCTTTTCGTGTTGGCGTTTGGGTATCTTCTCGTGGAGTTGAGCAAGGGGTTGGTGATTTCGGTGTTGGCGCATACACAGCATCAAGCCTTTTTGCTCGTCATGCTTGTGGGGATGACCGATTTCATGTTTACGGGATATGCCGCGCCGGTGGAAAGTATGCCCCGTGTCTTGCAGATATTTGCGAATTTCATCCCCTCGCATCATTGGCTCGCGATCCTTCGCGGCATTTTGCTGAAGGAATCGGGGGTGAGGGTGTTAGCGCCCCATATCCTCGCGTTGGCAGGGTTGGGGATAGTTATCGGAACGTTTTCGTTGCGATTCGTCCGTAGGGCGCTGGACTAGCAGGAGCAGAGATGGCTGCGATTTTCGTCGAACACCTTACGAAGAAATTCGGAAATTTCACCGCCGTAGAAGAGGTATCTTTCGAGGCGCGGCGCGGCGAAATTTTCGGGCTGCTGGGTCCGAACGGGTCGGGGAAAACGACGACGATTCGGATGATGTTGGGGTTGCTTGTGCCCACAACGGGACATATCGAGGTGCTGGGAACGCCGATAAACGGGAGCAGTCTTGAAGTCCGCGCGCGAATCGGATATATGTCCCAAAAATTCAGTTTGTATAACGATCTCACCGTCTTGCAAAATCTTCGGTTTTACGGCGCGGCGTATGGGCTGCGCGGGGAGACGCTTCGGGCGCGTGTCCACGAGGCGTTGATTCGTTCCGGGCTGAACGGTCGAGAAGATGCGAAGACGAAAGACCTTTCGGGCGGGTGGCGGCAGCGGCTGGCGTTGAGCGCGGCAATTTTGCATCGTCCCGAAGTGATTTTCCTCGATGAACCGACCGCAGGTGTAGATCCGATTTCGCGCCGCGCGTTTTGGGATTTGCTCTATGAACTCGCGGCGGAGGGGATTACGATTTTCGTCACCACGCATTATATGGACGAGGCGGAACATTGTCATCGCCTCGCGTTTTTGCAGCGCGGGCGACGGATTGCCTATGGCTCGCCGGAAGAAATCAAACGGGAAAAAATGCGCGGCGAGGTATTGGAAATCGAAACGGAAGACGCGGCTGCCGCGCTTCGCATCTTGCGCGCCGCGCGAGATGCCGGGACATTACCGCTGGAAGATATCGAGTTATACGGTGCGCTGGTTCATGCCATCACGCCGAACGCAGAGAAATTACGCGCGCGGGTCGCCCGGACGTTGAAGCGAAACGGGACGCGCGTGCATCGAATCGAAAAAGTTGACCCATCGCTGGAAGATGTCTTTATCGCGGCGATGCGTTGAGTTCTTTGGAGGCTGAACATGAAAAAAATCTGGATGCGCTGGGCTACGATTTTCATTGCGTTCTCGCTTTTGATGGCGGGATGTACAGGGACAGGAGAGGCTGTACCGCTGGAAGCGTCGGGGGTCATCGAGGCGAGCGAGGTCGTTGTTTCGCCGGAACTTGGAGGGCGCGTGGTGGAGATGCTTGTCCACGAAGGGGATACGGTCTCTCGTGGCGATGTCCTTTTTCGCTTGGACGATACGATTTTGCAGGCTCAACGCGCGGCGGCAGAGGCAGGGTTGAACGCCGCGCACGCGGCGCTTCGTTCTGCGGAGGCGGGGCTGGATACGGCGCAGGCGCAATATGCCCTCGTTTTGGACGCGGCGCAGGCAGCAGAAGCCGCAACGCGTGCGGACGCGTGGTTCGAAGATGCGCCGCCCGATTTCGATGAGCCTTCGTGGTATTTCTCGCGCGAGGAGACGCGCGCCGCATTGGAGAAAGCGCTGGAAACCGCCGGAGACGAGAAAGATGCAGCAGAGCAGCATTTGAAGGCTTTAATCGCCGATTTGCAAGAGTCCGATTTCCTCCAAGCCGAAGCGAATCTCGCAGAGGCGCGTGAAGTCTACCTCGCGGCGAAAGCCGCGTACGACGAAGCGCAGGCGAGCGGCGAAGCGGCGCTGAAAGATTCCGCAAAAGACGCATTGGACGACGCGAAAGATGCTCTCGCGGATGCCCAAGAAAAATATGACGATTTACTTTCTACGCAGGAGGCGAAAGATATTCTGGAAGCCCGCGCGGATGCGGCACTTGCCCGCGAGCGTTACGCCCTGATTCGAGATAAACTTCGCGCGCTGCAAACCGGGGAAAACTCACCGCAGGTTCTTGCCGCGAAAGCAGCGGTTCGGCAGGCAAAAGCCGCTGTCAACGAGGCGAAAGCCGCTGTTCAACAGGCGGAAGCGCAAATTGCCCTCCTCGACGCGCAGATAGATAAATTGACGGTACGAGCGCCGATAGATGGTGTGGCGCTCACGGTTGGACTTCGCGCGGGAGAAACGGCGCAACCCGGTTTTGCTGCCTTGACTCTCGCCCCGCTCGATTCGCTGACAGTGACGATTTACCTCCCCGAAGATAAATACGGAGAAGTTTCTCTCGGGGATACGGCGACTCTTTCTGTGGATTCTTTCCCCGACGAAACGTTTACGGCGACAGTCATCCGAATCGCGGATAAGGCGGAATATACGCCTCGCAATGTCCAGACGAAAGAAGAACGGCAGACGACGGTCTACGCGGTCAAACTCGAAATTCAAAACTCGGAGGGAAAACTGAAACCCGGCATGCCCGTAGATGTCGTGTTTGGAGATTCCCCCTAGGCGTTTCTGAATGAAACGTCATTGCGAGCGAAGCGAAGCAATCCCATTTTGTTAGTTGGGTAGTTTCGTAGTTTGGTCGTGTGAAAAGATGTCGGCGTTGTGTTGAAGGGTGGGGGAAAATCACCCTTCTTCGCGCTGTTTGAGCAATCCAAGCCAATCTACTTTCTTGCGATTGAAGAGAATGGCGGGAGCGTTAACTTTGAGCGCGGGAATGAGAATGCCGTTGACTTGTGCCGCGTAAAGTGGAACGAAGTCTCTCGTTCCTTCTGCCATGATGACTTTGAAATTGAATCGTCCCGTCCATTCCAGAATCCCTTCCATCTCGTAGACCTGCGAAGCCATACGGACGGAGTATTGCGTCACGGTCGCGTAACCGCCGCGTGCCAGCCCCTGAGGCCCAAGATCCTCGCGTCGTCCCAAACACAGCGCGTGGACTTGCGATTTGACCAATCGCACGACTTTGTATTTATCGGCAAGTTTGGTTGGCATGTGAATCCGCGCAAGTTTCGCTTCATGGATTTCCATGAACGAGGAGGTAACGTCGTTCATCAGACCCATGACGCCGGTATTCGAGACGAAAACCTTCCCGACTACGCGGTAACTGCTGGTCAAAATATCTACGGAGACGGCTCGATTGGTTCTTGGTCCTGTGGTCATTGTCATCCTCTAAGATTTGTTTTTGGGGATTCGGGAAGACGAATCAGGGGGATGCGGATTTCGCAATGAAGTTCCGCGATGCGCCATCGGTTTGCCTGTACTCGGATTGAGGAGGGTCGCCAGCCACGCGGTCGCGCGTGTGTCGTACTCTCTCCTTCCGCAGACATCGCAAATCCACGCGGGGAAATTCGGAACGATGACCAATTCATCGTTCAGCCATGTGAAGTAAGTGACATATCGGGGGCGCATCATCCCCGCCTGACATTCGGGACAGGGATACGGCTCCGGCAGCGAAGACTTGCTCATCTTTTCAAGACTCCATTGCCTCGTTTAGGATGTTGACTCCTGCGCTTGCGCCGATTCGGGTCGCGCCTGCGGCAATCATCGCGCGGGCGGTTTCCAAGGTACGGATTCCTCCGGCGGCTTTGACGCCGACATCCGCGCCGACCACGCGTCGCATCAACTCCACGTTTTCCGTCGTTGCGCCGGCGGAGGCGAATCCGGTCGAGGTTTTGACGAAGTCTGCTCCGCCGTATTTCGCGATTAGCGCGGCGAGGATGATTTCCTCTCGCGAGAGCAACGCGGTTTCCAAAATCACCTTGACGATTGCACCTTGCTCATGTGCCGTTTCGCAGACGGCTTGAATATCTTTCCAGACGAGGACATAGGCTTCGCCTTTCATCGCGCCGATATTCATTACCATGTCTACCTCGTCTGCGCCTGCTTGAATGACGCTGCGAGTTTCCTCCGCTTTTTGATTGGGCAAATGCGCGCCCAGCGGAAAACTGACGACGGCGCAAATTTTCGTATCTGTCCCTTTCAGCAATCCCGCCGCGAGGGGGACATACCCGGGATTGACACACACCGACGCGAACCCGTGAGTCTTCGCTTCGGTACAAAGCGCCATAATTTGCCCGGCGGTTGCTTCGGGTTTCAACAGCGTATGGTCAATGAAACGCGCAATCTCCGCGCCTTCGGGCAGGGTTGGCTCGAAAGGCATTGGCGGCAAAGATTGTTGATAGGCTTCGGCTTCTTCCAGAATTTGTTCCAGTTTAATTGCGGGCATAATTTCCTCGTTAAGGCGCGGCGCTTTGAACTGCCGCATGATAGACAAACGACCACTGCTGGGGAGGCCAATAGATGAGAACGGCTTTTCCAATCACATTCTCCATTGGCACGAACCCCCAAGTATGCGAATCGGCCGAATCGTTGCGGTTATCGCCCAATACGAAAAGAGCGTTTTCGGGCACGGCCCACACGCCCGAATATCGCGGCGATGCGGCGATGTACGGCTCTTCCAGTGGAACGCCGTTTACGGTCACGCGTCCCTTTTCTATGATGACCTCGTCTCCGGGCACGCCAATTACTCGTTTGATGTACCTTTCTTCTGGATGGAGAGGATAGTGAAAGACGATGATATCGCCTCGCTGCGGCGGCGTCTTGAGATATGCCAGCCGGTTGACCAACACAAATTCTCCATCTTCGAGCGTAGGATGCATACTGTACCCGTCAACTCGTACTCGTCCGGTTATCGCATCAATAGCAAAATACAAAACAACTGCAAGAAGAATCGTTTCTAATACATCGAAAAGAAATTGCCAGCCGTTTTCCTTCTCGGTCTCCGAAGAAGCGGCGATATCTGATTCTGGCTCTAAAATGCTCAATACCGAGTACCTCCGATGCTCATTGGCGAAAATTATACTTCATTTCGCCTTCCCCAGGCATAATGAACGGGGACATATAGCACGCGTTCGCCGCGTGCCCAAGCCTCTTCATCCAGTTTCTTATAATGGGATAATGTCTCCGCCGCGACCATTCCCCTTAAATCGGCTTCGAGGGTCGCCCATTCCTCCTCCCGTTCATTTGGCGGAAGGGAACGCGCGCCCTTTGAAAGTGTTCCCGTTTCGACGAGAGAAATCCCGGAATCGAAGAAAAGTTCCGCCAAATTCCCGCCGATGTCGGGATTAGCGCCCCGTTGACGGAGGACCTCCCGCTGCCATGCGCCGAGCGGCGCGAGGGAATCGGGCTTGTCTACGCGGCGGCTGTAATCCGGTTCTGCAAAGGCGAGGAGATGTCCGCCGACGCGGAGGACGCGCCGCATCTCGCGGAGCGCGCGTCGAGGGGAATGTGCCCACAGCAAGAAGAAGTGGAAGAAAACGACATCGAAAGACTCCTCTGCAAAAGGGAGAAGATGCGCGTCGGCATTAAGGAAGAATCCGCTCGAAAAGGAGGATTTCGCCTCTCGAAGCCGCGGAAAGTCGAAGTCCAGCGCGTATACCGCCGCGTTTGTGCCGAGGTCGGAGAGAATCGCCCCGTCGCCGCATCCCACCTCGAGGAGGCGGTGCGAATCCTTCAATCCGATTTTCGAGAAAAGATACCTCCGAACCTCGCGCGTCCACCGCGCCTGCCGTCTGAATTGTCGAGGAGAAAACGAGGGGTTATCCATACAAGGCCGCCCATTGAATCCCGATGAGAATCCATAGCCCGACGACTGCCGCGAGCATTTCGAGCGGCGCGCCGACAAGGGAGAGCAGCGCGCCGGACCATGAATGAAGCAGCACATAGGGGGAGAGAAAAGGCGAGGCGGCCATCGCGGGGGAGATGTTTCGGCTGCGAACCGCGCGAACCAGCAAAATCAACCCAATGGGAATGGACATGGGGAAGAGCGAGGCGTTCCAATCAAAACCGATTGGCGCGCGAAAGCGTTCCACCCAAAAGCCGAAAATAGGAAAAGAAAGGAGAATTGCAATCGTGACCGGCGCGAAGATTCGAAAGACTTCGCGGAGGCCTCCTTTGCGCCAGGCTTCGAAGAACCAGAAGATGCCCACAGCGAAAGTCGTTTGGGGTTTGATGACGAGGAAAAACAATCCGATTTGCGGAGGGAGGACGAAGCCGAGGAGAGGAAGCCAATCTATATTTGCGTTGAGGAGGCAATGCACGACCGGCGGAGAGAGGACGAAGAGTCCCGTTACCCAAGGGGATGCGCCTAATTTATGCGCGGTATAGGCGAATGCCAAAAGGCTGAAGAGGAGGAACGCCGCCCGCCCGATTTCGGGAGGAAGAAGGGTAAACGGGAGGATTGGCAAAACCGCCCAGGGGACGTAGCGAAATCCAATCAGCGTATAGGGGCTGTGTCCCGACCAAACCGCGCGCCCGGTAGGGTAGAAAGTTTCGTACCAATCAATTCCGCCTTGAAGATAGGGCGCGATGAAAATAGAGAGAAGGGAGGCGGCTGCCAGCGCGAGGAGGATGCGCCCGATGTCTTTCTTACGCATTGCCTTGCCAAATGCTTTTCCAATCGTCGCGGAGGATATTGCCCAAAATCGTGTCCGGCATTCCTTGCGAGGGGAGGACATCGCCGTCAGGTTCGATGTAAAGCCAGGCTTTTCCTGCGCCGGAGGGCGCGTTTTCTTCCGCCGTTTCGAACGCGACCGGGTTTTGCGCGGAGTACGGGACGGGGAGATCCCACACGAGAGGAAGCCCCGCGCTGGAGGCAAGTTCGCGCGCGTCGGCAAGCGATTCTTCCATGCCGGGCGCGGCGGTGAACGAAAGCGCGTTTGCGCCCATCTCTGCCAACCGTCGGATGTCTGCATCTAGCGTCTTCATCGTGTCGGGGAAAATCGTGATGTGAACGGCGGTGAACAAATCTTTGGGCAGGATGACCTTCAGCGCGTCCCAGGAGGCGCTTCCTTGAAGGAGGAAGAGGAGATGGTCTAGTCCCGTTTGGAGGAGCGCGTCTACATAAGATTCATCCGCGAGTTTTTCGCCGCCGGAGAGCAGTCCGCTCACCATGCCGATACTTTCCGCGAAATCCACAAGTTCGAGCAAATCCTCGCGGAGAGTCGGTTCGCCGCCGGTAAAGACGACGTGAGGGATTCCGAATGCCCAGGCTTTATGCAAGACGATTTTCCATTCTTCGGTGGTCAATTCTCTGTCCACGCGTTTTGTGGGAGCGTCCGCCGCGTCGACTCCTTCGGGGAGGCGGTAGGTTAGCGCGCAATCGAGGCGAAGCGGCGCGCTGAGAGCAGTCTCGTGCGGGGTGACGCGTTCGAATCCGAGGAAAGAAACGGGGTCTAAATCGGGCGTGTGGATGAGGGTATCGAGTCTTTCGATGAAAAGACGGTAATCGCGGAGCGCGTCGGTTTTTCGGACGCGGTAACGGGAGGCGACGGCTTTCGCCGCGTCTTCCGGCGGTGTCCCTTTGATGAAGTGATACGCGTATTCGGCAGCGGTTGGGTTCAGGTGGAGAACGGTCGCCGCGTTGAGAATCAGAATCCCGCTGCCGTCTTTGTTCAGCCGAAGGTGGATTCGATAAGGGCGCGCGGCATCCGCCGGCGATTGGTAATGGTGAATCCCCGGCGGGAGCGGCTGGGCTTTCGAAAGTTTTTCTTGCAGACGATTCCAGAACGTAGACATAATCGAACCTCCTCAGGCGCGTTAGGAGAGGCTTAAATCGAGGGTGAGAGAAATTTCTTCTCCCACCGAGGTGTATCGGAGCGGGCATCCGCCGCCGCATTCTTGAAGCAGCGCGCAGTCGTAGCATTTCTGCGGCACATAGCGGCGTTCCCGCAGCCAGACGGCGAGGTCGTGATTCCAAATCGAATCCCAGGAATCGGTGAGGATGTTTCCAAGCGATTGATAATAAGATTGGCAGGGCAGCACGTTTCCGTTGGATTCGATGCACATATTGTAGAGCGCGGCGGTGCATCCTTTGATGCCTAAATCCAGTTGAACGGGGTCGAAATGGCAGTATTGAGTCGGGGTGTACCAAATCAGGCGTTGTCCGTGCGATTCGGTTTTTTCGCGGGCGATTTCGAGAAGCGGCACGAGTTCTTCTTCGTCTAGCCCTGTGCCGACGGATGCGCCGCGTCCCGCGTAAATCAGCGCGTTCAGCCCGACGGTTGGGACGCCGATTTCCGCGAGGAAGTCCAGCGTTTGCGGAATTTCGCGGACGTTGTCGCGCAGCATCGTGGTATTGGTCATCACATACAGCGGCGATTCGAGGGCATTTTTCAATCCCTGAACGGTTTGGCGGTGTGCGCCTTTTACGCGTACCATTCGGTCGTGGATGTCGGGGTCGTGGGATTCAAGCGTAATCTGCACATGGTCTAATCCGGCGTCTACGAGGCGCGCCACATAACGAGGGTCTGAAAGGCGGCGGGCGTTGGTGTTCAGTCCGGTGATTTGTCCGAGCGATTCCGCGTAGGCGATGAGTTCGGGAAGATCTTCGCGGAGGGTGGGTTCGCCGCCGGTGAAGACGATGTGCGGGATTCCGAGAGTCCACAGGGTGTCGAGGATTTTCTTCCATGTGGCGGTATCGAGTTCGGGGAAATCGCGTTCGCGTGCGTTGTAGCAATGCGCGCAATCGTTGTTGCAGCGATAGGTCAGCGCGAGATCCATGCGATACGGCGCGGAGGGGCGGTCGCTGAAGGGCGCGCGGAATTCGAAATCGAAATCATGGATGAGACAGGATTCGTCGGGACGAATCAGCCGCTCGATGTCCGCGCGCGTCGCGTGGACATCCGCTTTGGCTTTCGCAGCAGAAACGCGGTAGCGCGTCCGCAGGAGACGAATGATTTCACGCTCCGTCTTTTCTTCGAGTATTGCCCAAGCAATCAACGCGGCGGTGGGATTGAGATGCAAAATCTGGTTCGCGTTGATGACGAGAGTCCCGTGCCCGTCTTCGTCCAGGCGAAGATGGATGCGCGTTCGCTCTTCGGACGTTTCTCGGCGGTAATGATACAGTCCCGCTTTGGGGAGTGTATCTTCCGAACGAGGAAAAAGGCGCATGGCTATCTGCCGCCTCCCGCACAAGCGCACGCGCATCCGGCGCAGGCGCATGCACACCCTCCGCCTCCGCCCCCGCTGCTGCTGCCGGAGGAGACCGGCGGCGGATTCGTCACATGGGTGATTTTGCTTGTAAACTCTTGGACGTTCCCAATGACTTTGCTGGAGAAGTTTTGCGTCCCGCGTACCATCGAGGCGGCGAAGGCCGCGCCGGGGAGCGCATTCCCGCCGCTCGTTCGCGAGGGTGGAGCGGAGGACATTCTCCCGGAGGAGGTGCGTCCATAGGTGGGGTCGTACCGCGTCCACCACACCGGGACGAAAACGGGTCCTGAGCGGAAGACTTCTTCCGTGCGTTTGTCGTATTCTTTATCCAGCATCGTCCATTCCAGATGTTCGGCGTACCGCTGGCTTTTGACTTCGGGGGTCTCCGCGTTTTCCACTTGCTGCCATGCGCGCTTCATAATGTCTTTGTAATAGCGGATGGTTTCTTTTCGGCTGAAACCGCGCATTTTCGTTTCCAGAATCCGAATGAGATGGATAACCGTTTTCTGGAGGGCTTTTTTGCGCCGCGCCGCGTTCTTTTCCTTGAACGCTTCGAGGAAATCAATCTCGTAGTCGTGGAGACCTTCGGGGAGCGGGTCTGCGATTCGGAGTTTCAGCGGGTCCCGGCTTTCGACTTCCGCCGCGCCTTTTTTGATGACTCCGAAGAGAATCATCGTCATCACTTTGTCGAGAGGCTCCTGCATTAGAATCGCGGCTTCGACGGCGGTGAGTCCGCGTCGGACGCCGTGTCCTTCGATGGAGATTTTCGGCGGGAGGTATTTCATCTTCCGTCTGCGCTGCGAGATGATGGAGGCGGCGGGGATGCCGATGAAGAAGAAGAGGAACAACGAGGCGCCGCAGCAGAAGTCCACTGTATCTTCGCTGATGCCGAGACGTTGCCACAGGGTCGGTTTGGCTATCGCGGAGGCAGGGACGTATTTCGCAGGGAACGATGCTCCGAAGAGATATTGTTTGCTGCCGCTCGCGGTTGGGTTATGCCAGGTATAAGTGACGCGCCCGGATGCGTCTTCCCCGACAATGGGTTCTGACGGAAATCCGCTTGGGGCTTTGTGCCAGCGCGGTTCATTCGGTTGTACTCCCGGCGGCATGTGATAGACGAGAATCAAATCCGTTGTGCCGGAAACGTATTCTTCCCCGAACCATGTCGGCGAGAAGACCGCGCTCGCGTAGGTGTCGTCTTTGGAATCCCTGTAGAGGACGTTGTAGACCCTTCCGATGTACACATGCACTTTGCCTTTTTTCCCGGGGGGGATGGCGTAGGTATCCAAATCTACGGCGACGCCGTACCCGCTCCCTTGATAATCGCTTGAAATGTATACGGGATTGCCATTCACATCTGCCGAAATGCTGGAAAAATCGTATTGGTTGTTGGGCAATCCGACATCTACGAAATCAATGGGATGCGCGCCGATTTCGTTCGAAAAGTAGAAGGTGTAATCCAGTGCAAGCGTTCCGTCCTTGTTCCAATACGCATGGACGACTTCTTTATCCAGCGAGAAGAAATACTCCTGCGCGCTTGCCTGAACAACAGCGCCGAAGAGGAGAATGACCAAAAGTGAAAGAACGAGCCAACGTTTCTTCATGGGGAACATCCCTTTCTCACCATTTGGGTTCTTCGGTGAGTTGATAGACAGACCCGCAATAGGGGCAGGTGACCATTGGCGCGCCGTTGACCATTTTGATATCTTTCTCGGTCAACGCGCCGCCGCAGGCTTGACATTTCAAAGAATCCAGGCTGACGCTGCCGGGCAATTCCACTTTCATCGTGACGTTCTGGGCGGCAGGCTGTGTCCGAAGCCCCGCGCGGACGAGGAAGATTCCTCCGCCGACGAGAATCAATCCGATGAACAAGAAGATGATTCCCGTCCCTACCCAAGATGAATCTCCGTTTTCCGCCGTAGCGCCGATAATCATCATCCCGCCGTATCCGAGAAAACAAAGAGAGATGAGGAAGAGAACCCCTGCGCCGATATAAGAAACTTTTCTAGACATCGTATACGCCTCCGAGGAAAGTGTTCCCTTAACTGTAGCATTTTCGTACCGTTTTCGCAAATGCTCTTTTGGGGGAGCGTGTGAACTTTGTTTCGGCTAGTTTAGCGTGCTGTGTGGCACATTTTTCATTTTTAA
>CAZDGZ010000018.1:0-24555 GCA_964505165.1 uncultured Anaerolineaceae bacterium
CAATGGGCATCAATCTGGTTTCGACGAAATTGCTCGCCTTCAGTATTGGCGCGAGTTTCTCCGCGTTGGCAGGGGCAATCTTCGCGGCTCGTCTGGGGAACATCTTCCCGCATAGTTTCAATATCCTTATCTCCATCAATGCGTTGTCTCTCATCATCGTGGGTGGTATCGGAAGTATCCCCGGTGTGGTCGTCGGGGCGCTCATCCTCGTCGGTTTGCCGGAAATGCTTCGAGAATTCGAAGATTACCGCCTCTTGATGTACGGCATCTTGTTGATTGTGATGATGCTTGTCAAGCCCGAAGGGTTCTGGCCTGAAGAGCGCCGCAAGATGGAATTGCACGCGAATGATGAAATCTTCGACTCGCCACAGCCAGAGGCTGAAGCGGCGGACGAGTAGGAGAGGAGTGAGACATGGCATCTATATTGAGTGCACGGCATGTTGTCAAACGCTTTGGCGGCTTGGTGGCGGTAAACGATTTCAATCTGGAAATTGAAGAACGTTCGATTTCCAGCGTCATCGGCCCGAACGGAGCGGGAAAGACGACTTTCTTCAACTGCATCACCGGCTTCTATACCCCTGACGAGGGCGAGATTATCTTCGATGGCCATTACATTCAGGGACTTTCGACTGACCGCGTGACGCATTTCGGCATTTCGCGAACGTATCAAAATATCCGTCTCTTTTCGAATATGACGGCGATTGAAAATATTCTCGTTGGCGAGCATCCGCATTTGAAGACGTGGTGGTTTGAAGCCCTTTTCAAAACGCCGCGTTTTCTCAAGGAAGAAGCGGAAGCCCTCGAAGAGGCAATTCGTCTTCTCGAATTCGTCGGGCTGAGCGGTGTCGGCGACCAGTTGGCGCGAAACCTCCCGTACGGCGCACAGCGTCGCCTTGAAATTGCCCGCGCATTGGCAAGCAAACCCAAACTTCTTCTCCTCGACGAGCCGACGGCGGGAATGAATCCGCATGAATCCGTGGAGATGATGCGTTTTATCGAGCGGCTGCGGGACGAACTCGGCATCACCATTCTTCTTATCGAGCACGATATGAAAGTCGTAATGGGCATCAGCGAGCAGATTTCCGTGATGGACTTCGGACAGAAAATCGCCGAAGGAACGCCGAAAGAAATTCAGCGAAACCCGCGTGTTATCGAAGCCTACCTGGGACGCGGGGCGGCAGCCGGCTTGAAACTCGAAGCGCAAGGCGCGGAAGCCTAGAGGAGCGTACCAATGGCAATGCTGGAAGTAAAAAACATTCACTCATATTACGGAAATATTCACGCCCTCAAAGGCATTTCTCTGACCGTCGAAAAGGGCGAAATCGTCACGTTGATTGGCGCGAATGGTGCGGGAAAAACCACCACCCTCCGCACGATTAGCGGACTTCTCCATCCCCGGCAGGGGCAGATTATCCTCGAAGGCGAAGATGTGACGCATGTCATGCCGCATAAACTCGTCTACAAAGGGATGGCAATGGTCCCCGAAGGACGCGGCGTCTTCGCAAAACTAACCGTTCAGGAAAATCTGGAGATGGGCGCGTATAGCCGCACCGATAAAGCGGGCATCAAAGAGGATTTCGAGCGCGTGTTTGCGCTCTTCCCTCGCTTGAAGGAACGCCGTAATCAGGTCGCGGGCACCCTTTCCGGTGGGGAACAGCAGATGCTGGCGACGGGACGCGCGATGATGGCGAAACCTCGCATTCTTCTCCTCGATGAGCCTTCGATGGGGCTTGCGCCGGTTCTCGTGGAAAGCGTTTTCGATGCCATTCAGCAAATCAACCGAGAAGGTACGACGATTTTGCTGGTGGAACAAAACGCGTTGATGGCACTTTCTATCGCAAATCGAGGGTATGTCCTCCAGACAGGGCAAATCGTCTTGCAGGATAATGCCGAAAATTTGAAGCAAAACGAGATGGTGCAAAAAGCCTACTTGGGCATGGAATAACGCTCGTTTCCGAAAAATGTATTTTGGGGAGTTTTGTAGACGAAAGTCGAAAAACTCCCTTTTTCTTTTTCTCGACATTGAAGGGTTTGATACAATACCCCCATGATACGAATTCTCACGGCATCCGATGTTCGCAAAGCCCTCCCTATGCGCGAGACCATCGAGGCGATGAAGAACGCCTATGCTGCATGGAGCGATGGACGTGCGGATATCCCTCTGAGGACGAGTCTCGCGATTCCCCCGCGTGAGGGGACTTCCCTTTTCATGCCCGCGTATGTTCGGGAAAAGGACGAAGACGCCCTCGCGGTGAAAGTTGTTTCCGTTTTTCCGCAGAATCCAAAACGCGGCATTCCGCTCATTCAGGCGGCGGTGCTTCTCCTCGATGCGGAGACGGGCGCGCCTGCCGCGTTCCTCGAAGGCAGCGCGTTGACCGCCATCCGAACCGGCGCAGCGGCGGGCGCGGCGACGGATATCCTCGCGCGGCGCGAATCTCGTGTGGCGGCGGTAATCGGCGCGGGAGTGCAGGGGCGCACGCAACTCGAGGCGGTTTGCGCGGTGCGCAGCGTTGAACGGGCCTATATCTACGACGCCGACCCTGCGCGGGCGGAGACCTTCGTCCGCGAAATGGCGGGGATTCGCGGCATTCCGAGGGATCTTCGCGCCGCCACGTCGGTGGACGAGGCGCTCGACGAGGCGGATATTTTGTGTACGGCGACGACCTCCTCCACGCCGGTGTACGACGCGGCGGCGCTGCCGGATGGACTCCATATCAATGGTATCGGGTCGTATACCCTCGATATGATAGAAAATCCGCCGGAGTTGATGACGCGCGCCGCCGTTTTCGTGGATGCGCGCCCGGCTGCCATAGCGGAGGCAGGCGAAATCGTCGCGGCGATTCGGGCAGGATTTCTCGAAAATTCCGAAATTGCCGAATTGGGCGAGGTCATTTTGGGACGCGTCCCCGGCCGCGTATCTGATTCCCAAATAACTTTTTTCAAATCCGTAGGTATCGCTGCTCAGGACGCGCTTGCCGCGCGCCTCGCGCTGAAAAATGCGGAGACGATGAATCTGGGCGAAATCATTGCTTTTTGAAAGGATGTACCGATGGGAGATTTCCCGAAAACTGCAGAGATAGTGATTGTTGGCGGTGGGGTGATGGGCGCGAGCGCGGCGTATCACCTCGCTCAGCGCGGGCAGAAGAATATCGTCCTTCTTGAAAAGGAGGTGTTTTTCGGGCAGGGAGCGACGGGACGTTGTGCAGGAGGGGTTCGCTATCAGTTCGGGACGGAAATCAACATCCGTCTTTCGCTGGAAAGTTTGCCGATGCTGGAGCGTTTCAAAGAGGAAATCGGGCAGGAGATTGATTATCGAAAATGCGGTTATCTTTTCGTTTTGACGAATCCGAAAGATGTGGAATCCTTCGAGCGAAATGTAGCCTTGCAGCGAAGCCTTGGGGTGAAGACGGAATGGCTGACCGGCGACGAGATTCGCACGCGGCTTCCGATGATGCGCTTCGATGACGCGCTGGCTGGGACCTTCAATCCCGAGGACGGGCTGGTAGACCCAAACGGCGTTGTAATGGGATATATCGGCGCGGCGCAGAAGATGGGAGTACAGGCGTTGTCGAAGGTAGAGGTACGCGGGATTCGCGTGGAGGGAGGAAAGGTACGCGCGGTGGAAACTTCCGCCGGAGTGATAGAGACGCCAATCGTTCTCAACGCGGCGGGCCCCTGGGCAGGGGTCATCGGGGAGATGGCGGGCGTTCCTTTGCCTATCGAACCGATTCGCAGACAGTGGTTTACCACTACGCCCCTCCCTGAAATTCCGAAAGATTTTCCCTTCGTGATTGATTTCGCGCAATCGCTCTATTTTCACCGAGAAGGCGAAGGGCTGCTGGTCGGTATGTCGAATCCGAAGGAACGCGCGGGGTTCAGCCAAAACGTTGATACTGATTGGGAATTGACGAATCTCGAAGCCGCCATCGAGCGGCTGCCTCTTCTCGAAAACGCAGGGATGAGTTCGCATCTGGCAGGTTTGTACGAAGTGACGCCGGACGCGCACCCGATTTTCGGAAAGACGCCGGTTGAGGGGTTTTATCTCCTCGCGGGATTTTCCGGTCATGGGTTCATGCACGGCCCCGTTGCGGGGAAAATTATCGCGGAAATCATTTTGGATGGAAAATCCCGGACGGTGGATGTCTCTTCGCTGGATTTGGCGCGTTTCAAAGACGGGCGGTTGATTCGGGAATATAACGTTGTCTAAAGGAGAACGCGATGCCGCTCAAAACGAAGGAGGAAATTGTCCGTAACTGGCTGCCGCGATATACCGGCGTGCCGCTGGATGATTTTTCTCGCTATATTTTGCTGACGAATTTCGAGCATTATCTTCAACTTTTTGCGCGGCGTTTTGGAGCGGAGATTCGCGGCGAGGACAAACCGATGCCCTCGGTGACGGCGGCGGGAATCACCCTCATCAATTTTGGAATCGGCAGTCCGAATGCCGCGCTCGTCATGGATTTGCTGAGCGCCGTGCATCCCAAAGCCGTCCTCTTTTTGGGGAAATGCGGCGGATTGAAGAAAAAGACCCAAGTGGGCGATTTGATTCTTCCCATCGCGGCGATACGCGGCGAAGGAACCTCGAAGGATTACTTCCCTCCAGAAGTTCCCGCGCTGCCCGCATTCAGCCTCCAGAAAGCCGTCTCGGTGGCGATTCGCGATAGAGATTTAGACTACTGGACGGGGACGGTCTACTCGACGAACCGCCGCGTCTGGGAGCATGACGCCGAATTCAAATCCTATTTGGAACGAGTACGCGCAATGGCGATTGACATGGAAACCGCCACCCTCTTCATTACGGGATTTGCCAACCAGATTCCGACCGGCGCGCTTCTCCTTGTCTCAGACCGCCCGATGATTTCTGCGGGCGTAAAAACCGCCGAAAGTGACAAAGCCGTCACCCGCGCGTATGTGGAAACGCATTTGCAAATCGGAATTGACGCTCTCAACGAACTTATTCACGAACGCGTCTCCGTCAAGCACCTAAGATTCTAAGATGCCTGCCGCAGAGATATTGACGATTGGAACGGAAATCCTCCTCGGTGAAATCGTAGACACCAACACGCGTTTCATAGCCCGTGCATTTCGCGCGGAAGGCATTGACCTCTATCGCACCGTCACGGTAGGGGATAACGTGGAACGCATCTCCGAAGCCATACGGGAAGCGCTGCCGCGTGCGGAAATTATCCTCACCACCGGCGGGCTGGGCCCGACGGTAGATGACCCTACCCGCCTCGCGATTGCGCGGGCAATGGGGCTTCCATTGGAATTTCGCGAAGACCTATGGAAAACAGTCCAGCAGCGACTCGCGCAGTACGGCAAACGCCTCGCGGGCGAAAACCAGAAACGGCAGGCATACGTTCCCAAAGGCGCGCGCATCCTCGAAAATCCGGTGGGAACGGCCCCGGCGTTCATCGTCGAAACGGAACGCCACGCTATCATCGCGCTTCCGGGCGTTCCCCGCGAAATGGAAACGCTCCTCACGAATGCCGTACTCCCCTATCTTCGGCAGCGTTACGACTTGAACGAAATCATCAAAGTCCGCATTTTGCACACATCGGGCGTTGGCGAGGGCATCATTGACGAGAAAATCGGGGATTTGGAAAAATCCGCGAACCCGACGGTTGGCTTGACCGCGCACGCGGGCGCGGTGGATATTCGCCTCGCGGCGAAAGCCTCGAACGAGGAGGCAGCCGACGCGATGATTGCGGAGATGGAAGCCGAAATCCGCGCTCGGCTGGGCGCGATGATTTTTGGAGCGGACGAAGAAACGCTGACGGATGCGGCAGCCGCCGCGCTCGCGCGGCGAAATTGGTCGCTCCTCCTTCTCGAATACGGACTTGAGGGACACCTGATTCGCCTCCTGCAACCTTTTTCTGAAGAGACGCGGATTCTGCCCTCTCTTCACCCTGGCGAACTCCTCGAAAAGACGGAAGCCGCGCGCCGAAGCGCCGCCACAGATGCCGCGTTGGGCGTGGCGCTTTTCCCCGGAGAGATGAACCAAACCGTCGAACTTTGTTTGCTCTCTCCCGAAGGCAAACGGATTCGGCGGCTGACCTATGGCGGACATCCGCGTAACGCGCCGCGCTGGGCGGCGAATCTCGCGCTCGATTTGCTGCGCCGTGCGGTAACGGAGGAACTATGACGGGGGCACGGGCGCGGAGATTGCTCGCGGGGATATGGGCGGCGAATCTCTTCGCCGCGCTTCTCTTTGGCGGAATTTTCTTTTTTCGCAGATTCTCTTCCGAAACGGAATCGCCTCTCCCTCTCGCGTCGCCGACGCCGTTTTCCGTTTCCTCCCCTACGCCGAATCCTGCTCTGCCGACGGCGTATTTCCTCCCCACCTATACGCCGAATCCGCATGCAACCGAAATCGTCGTTGTGACGCCGACTCCTTTCGCCCTCGACGCGCTCGCGCAGCGTCCCCTTGTGATTGGATATTCGGTGTTGGGGCGTCCGCTGGAAGTGTACCGTTTCGGCGCGGGCGAGAGGGAACGATTTATCCTCGCGGGGATTCACGGCGGCTACGAGTGGAATACGGTTGCCCTCGCGGAGGAATTGATTCGCTATCTGAGCGAGAACCCGGAAGTCATTCCGCCGGATATGACGCTGTATATTTTGCGTGATATGAATCCCGACGGCGAGGCGCGCTCTCATAGTTATGACGGACGCGTGAACGAACACGGCGTGGATTTGAATCGGAATTTTCCGTATCACTGGAAAGAATCGTGGAATCTCGATGGCTGCTGGCAGTATCGTCCGGTGACGGCGGGCGCGTATCCCGCGTCGGAGCCGGAGACGGTGGCGGTCATCAACTTCATCCATTTGCACCATATCGAGGCGATTATCAGTTATCACAGCGCAGCCCTGGGCGTCTTCGCAGGCGGCGACCCGCCTTTCGAGCCTTCGGAGCGTCTCGCGGAGACGATTTCGCTGCGGAGCGGCTATCAATACCCGCCAATTGACACGGGATGCGAGATGACCGGCGATTTGACGGATTGGGCCTCTTCGCTGGAGGGAATTCCGGCGGTAGATATCGAGTTGTTGAATCACCGCGATACGGATTTCGAGCGAAATTTGCGCGTGTTGGACGCGTTTTTGCATTGGGAGCGGTGAGAAATTCTTTCGTTTTTTCTCCGCTTTTCCCTTTTTGGCAAACGAAACTTTTCTTTGGTCGAGGGGGTTGTATTTTCGTCGTCTGTCGCGGTAAGGTCAATCCGCCGCTTAAACAGGTGACAAAAGGAACTATAAGGTTCAGGAAAATCGTGCCATAATTCGAATAAGTGGCCGTTTCAGTCACACCCACTTTGTGAGGAGGTCTCATGAGCAAGATAACCCGTGAAGATGCCCTGGAATATCATCGCCTGAAGGGGAAACCCGGGAAGGTCGCGATTGTTCCAACCAAACCGATGGATACCCAGCGTGATTTGGGCTTAGCCTATACGCCCGGTGTCGCTGTACCGGTTTTGGAAATAGAAAAAGACGCCAATTTGGCGTATGAATATACCTCGAAAGGGAATCTCGTCGCTGTCGTGAGTAACGGCACGGCGATTCTCGGTTTGGGAGATAGAGGTCCGCTCGCTGCCAAACCCGTCATGGAAGGGAAAGGCGTTCTCTTCAAGAAATTTGCCGACGTGGATGTATTCGACATCGAGGTCAACTCTCACGACCCGGATGAAATCATCAAAGTCGTCGCGGCGATTGCTCCTACCTTTGGCGGAATCAACCTCGAAGATATCAAAGCCCCCGAATGTTTCTACATCGAGGAAACGCTGAAAGAAATGCTCGATATCCCCGTCTTCCATGATGACCAGCATGGGACGGCGATTATTTCCGCTGCTGCGCTTGCCAACGCGCTGGAACTCGTCGGGAAGAAACACGAAGATATCCGTATTGCGATTTCGGGCGCGGGGGCGGCAGCCGTTTCGTGTGCGAACCTCGCCATCAAATGGGGCGTCAAACGCGAGAACATTATGATGGTGGACAGCCGGGGCGTCATCTACAAAGGACGCACCGAGCGCATGAACAAATACAAAGAGCAATTTGCCGTCGAAACCGATGCCCGAACTCTTGCCGACGCGGTACGCGGCGCGGATGTGTTCTACGGGCTTTCCATTGCGGATATTCTCACTCCCGAAATGGTCAAGACGATGGCGGATCGCCCCATCATCTTCGCGATGGCGAACCCTGACCCTGAAATCAAACCGGAACTCGCGCTGGAAGCCCGACCGGATGCCATCATTGCGACGGGACGCTCTGACTATCCCAATCAGGTCAATAATGTTCTCGGTTTCCCCTTCATCTTCCGCGGCGCGCTGGATGTCCGCGCGACTGCCATCAACGACGAAATGAAACTCGCGGCGTCGAAAGCCCTTGCCGACCTTGCCAAAGAAGATGTGCCGGACAGCGTCCTCCGCGCGTATGGCGTTGAGAGTATGAAATTCGGTCCCGATTACATCATCCCCAAACCCTTCGACCCGCGTGTCATGCTCTGGGAATCGGTTGCCGTTGCCAAAGCCGCGATGGAAACCGGCGTTGCCCGCAAGCATATTGATTTGGACGAATACCGCGAACAACTTGCTTACCGCTTCGGCAAAGGCGAGCAGGTGCGTCACTTCATCATGAATAAAGCGCGTTCCAGCGGCGGAAAGAAACGCATCGTCTTCGCGGAAGGCGAAGAATCCAAAGTCATCCGCGCGGCGGCTCAAATCGAGGACGAAAATATCGGCATCCCCGTTCTCATCGGTCGGGAGGAGGTCATTGCCGAGGTGAAGAAACGCCTGGGCGTAGAATGTTGCCCGAATGTCATTGACCCGCGAAACTTCGACAAAATCGAAGCCTACGCACAAGCCTATTACGAGATGCGCCAGCGCAAGGGAATGACGCTGGCAATGGCGCAGAAGCGAATCCGAGAACCCAACATCTTTGGACCGATGATGGTTCACATGGGCGACGCGGACGCTTTCGTTTCCGGCTTGACGTATGAATATCCCGAGGTCATTCGTCCGGCGCTTGAAATCCATCACACCCGCGAAGATGTACGTTTGGTAGCGGGCGTGTATCTGATGATTATCGAAGACCGCGTATATCTCTTTACCGATGCGACGGTCAACATCGAACCGAACGAAGAAGATTTGGCGGAAATCGCCCATCTCGTTGCGGAATTCGCCCGCCAGTTGGAAATCGAACCGCGCGTTGCTTTCCTCTCGTTCTCCAATTTCGGCAGCACGCCGCATCCGCTTTCGGAGAAAGTCCGCAAGGCGGTGGAACTGGTGAAGGAACGCTACCCCGACATTGCGGTGGATGGCGAAATGCAGGCAGATACCGCCGTCGTCCCCGGCATCATCGAGGAACGCTATCCCTTCAGCGCGGTCAAAGATGCAAATGTCCTTGTCTTCCCCTCGCTAGAGTCTGCAAACATCGCGTATAAATTGTTGGCGCGGCTTGGCAAAGCCAAAGCCATTGGACCCATCCTTCTGGGTATGGGTGCGCCCGTCCATGTGATGCAGACCGGCGACGAGGTGAACGACATCGTCCAAATTGCCGCGGTCGCGGTGATGGACGCGATGAACCGCAAATAAGCCGCCCTCTCTCTGGAAAACAAAAAGGCGCGTTCCTTCGAGAACGCGCCTTTCGTGTTTAATGCCTTTTTCGGCTGGGAAATTTGTCCTTAAATGACAAACGCCTGGGTGAGGGGGGCACCCAAACGTTTGTCGCCATTATCTTACACCCATTTCCCGATTTTTTCAAGGGGAAAAGATTAGAGTTTTATGAGAAAATTTACGAGCGTTTTGCCGTTTTGGGCAGGCGGACGGTGAAGACGGTTCCGACGCCGCTTTTGCTGTGGACTTGGATGCTGCCGCCGTGTCCCTGAACGATTTGTTTGCAGATGGAAAGGCCTAGCCCGGTCCCGATGGCTTTTTTCTCCGAGCCTTGTACTCGGTAGAATTTCTCGAAGAGGTGGGGTATCGCGTCTTCCGGGATTCCTACGCCGGTATCCTGAACGGCAATTTCTATCCAGTCCTCTTTGGCGCAGGCTTTGAGTATCACGCTGCCGTTTGGTCGGTTGTATTTGATGGCGTTGCTCAGAAGGTTGAGTACTACCTGCTTGAGTTTGTCCCTGTCTGCCTCGATGGGAGGTAAATCCTCCGGCACTTCGATTTGTATGCGGACGTGCTTTTCCTCCGCTTTGGAGGTCATAATGTCGCGGCATTCTTCGAAGAGGGGCTTGATGTCGAAATCCGAAAGTTGAAATTGCACCCGTCCCGATTCCAATCGTGCCAAATCTAGGAAGGAGGAAGCGAGCGCGGAAAGGCGGAGGGTTTCGTTGTGGATGTTGTGGATGATTTGCTCGCGCTGCTGCTGGGAAATTTCCGGGCGAAGGAGAAGGTAAGTTGCCGTTCCCAGCGAGGCGAGAGGCGTTCGCAATTCGTGGACAAATTCCGCTATCAAGTCTGATTGCTGGAAGAGGCGGGCGTTTTCGATGGCGACGGCTGCTTGTGCCCCCAAAACGGAGAGGAGGTTTTCGTCGTCTTCGCCGAATTCACCGTGTTTCTTGTTGATGGCTTCGAGAACGCCGATGATTTTCTCTTTGGTGATGAGGGGAATCCCTAATAGCGAGCGAGTCGCGAATTGTGTGTTTTGTTCGACATCTCCGAAATAACGCGGGTCTTTGTGTACGTCGCTGATACGGACGGCTTTTCGGTTTCGCACAATCCAGCCGGCGATGCTGCCCTCTAAGGGGACGACCAGCCCGCGCATTGTGGGTTTTTCGAGATTGGTGGCAACCTGAAAATAGAGTTGCCGCGAGGCATCGTCGTACAGCAAAATGGAGGCGGCTTCGGCATCGGTCAGGTCGGCGGCGACGGAGATGATTCGGTTGAGCAGAATATCCAAATCCAGCGTCGAGGCGAGGTCTCTCGCGATGTCTATGAGACGGCGGTATCCTTCGATACTTTTAGTTGAAACTTCCATGAAGCACCTGTTCTGTAATTTCCGGTAGGATTTCCGCGGCGTCGCCGTGAATGACGACATCCGCGCGGATATCGAGATATGTGGGCGTTTGGTTGATGATGACGAGATGCGCGCCCCGGTCGAGCGCGTTCATCGGGAGACGCGCGGCAGGCAGAACTTCCAGAGAAGAGCCGGCGACGAGCATGAAATCGCAGCGGCGGCTTTCTTCTTCGGCTTGCATCCATGCTTTTTGCGGCAGTTGTTCCCCGAAGAGGATGACATCGGGTTTGAGGATGCCGCCGCAGTGAGGGCATCGGGGGAGGATATCTTCTTCGAGATAGGGATGGAGGAAGGGCGCGGCGTCCACCTGATGAAAACATTCCACGCAGGTCATGGTGTCGAGTGTCCCGTGAATTTCGACGACGCAGCGAGATCCCGCGCGGCGGTGAAGGACATCCACGTTTTGGGTGAGGATGCAATGAAGTTTTTCCGCTTTTTCAAGCGCTGCAAGTGCGAAATGTGCGGGATTTGGCAGGGCTTGGTGAATTTGCGCTGCGA
The DNA here is from genome assembly GCA_964505165.1 of uncultured Anaerolineaceae bacterium. GTDB lineage: Bacteria > Chloroflexota > Anaerolineae > Anaerolineales > Villigracilaceae > CAZDGZ01. Next base: position 11,512 of record CAZDGZ010000018.1, read on the forward strand.
GCGGCTTGAAATTTCGGTAGAAGCGCGCCGGGTCATATCGGAAGGCGAGGAGCGAAGCGTTTTCTTCGGGGTCTACGCGCGACCATAGCCCTGTTCCTTCGGAGCGGAAGTCCGGGATGCCGGAGGGGGTGGAAATTCCGGCGCCGGTGAGCGCGATGGCGTGCCGAGCGCGGGCAAGCAATTCGGCGGCGTAGGTTGTTTTGCTTGCCACACGGGTCATTTTTCCTGCTCCGAGCGTTCGATGACGAGGTCGGCAAGTTGCCCGAATTGTTTGGCGGTGAGTCCTTCCGGTTGGTGAAGGACGGCGGGTTTTTGCACTCGAATTGCCTGAATGAACACTTCCGGCGCGGGGATGATAGAAATGTCAATGTTGCGCCCAATGGTATCCTGGGCTTGTTTTCGTTGAATGAGAAGTTCGGAGCGGATTCGATTGTTGAGCGCGACGATGATGTTCTCTTTTTCGATTCCGTTGTCGAGCATGTCGTTGAGCAGCGCGCGGGCGTGGACGAGGGAATTCACCACCGGTTCGACGACGACGAGAATCAAGTCGCTTTTCCCGAGGAGAGACCATGTATAAGGCAGAATTCCCGCGCCCATATCGAGGACGAGGTATCGAGAAAGAGGGCGCAGGCGGGTGAAGAGCGTTTCGTACCGCGCGGTCTCGGTGATGAGTTTCCCGTCTACGGGGCGATCCGAGGCGAAAAGGCATTTCAAGCCGGAAGGATCCTCGACGAGGGCATCCTGCGTTTTCTTGGCGGTGAGTTCGATGGGCGAGAGAGAGAGAAGGGAGACAAGTCCGTCGAGGTCGGTTATGCCCAAATCTCGCCCGATGGTGCCGCGTCCCGGATGCGTTTCCATTAGGATGACTTCTTCTCCCGTTTTTTCTCGGAGCGTGCTCGCGAGATTGAGAGCGATGGTAGAGACGCCTAATCCGCCTCGCGCCGCGATGACGGCGATACTATACGCGTATTTTCGAAGCGGCGCTGTCGGTTGTACCGGCACGTTCTTTTGGGCGCGCGCCAAAAGCGCTTTGATGTGCGCTTGAAGTTCGGAGGGGTGAGTCGGTTTGGTCAGGTAGTCGTCTACGCCCGCTTCGAAGCCGGTCACTTTGTCGTCCAGTTGCGATTTCGCCGTGAACATCAAAATCGGCGTGGAGGCGGTTTCGGGCATCGCGCGCAACTGGCGAGTGACCTCGTAGCCGTCCATATCGGGCATCATCACGTCGAGGAGAATCAAATCCGGGCTTTCTTCCGCTGCTTTTTCGATTCCCTGTTTTCCGTTATTCGCAGCGACGATTTCGTATCCTTGCCGTTGAAGCATTAACCCGACGAGGCGCAAGGTGTCCATATCGTCGTCAATAATCAAAATTTTTTCTGCCATGATCCTACCTGCCAAACGCTAGAAAGAGTAAAGAACTGAGACCTTGAACCCAAAACGTCTCGAATACAGTCTAGCATAAAGGCATCGTTCAAGCAAGATGGGCATCTCGCGCGCGAGGGCAATACGAAAGGCGCACGGCGCAGCCTCCTCCCTTTTCTGATAATTCTTTTATTTTCGTTTCATCTTTCTTTAAGCCGAGAGGCCTATAATGCGCGAGGTTTTTGGGGAACCGACATTGCTATCTATTTCAAGGAGGTTGTGAAAAATGCGTAAGCATTGGGTTTCCGTATTCCTCGCTGTTTTGTTGCTCTCTGTAATGGGAATCGCTCCCGTTGCAGCAGAAGGAGCCCAGCCGCCTGTCGCAACACCGCAGGGACTGAGCATTTTCACCACCTATCCGAGTCAGGTTGTAGGGATTGGGGAACATCTGAACTATGACCTGAAAATTCACACCGAAAGCGTAGAGGGTGAAATCGTAACCTTAGGCGTGGAAGATTTACCTGAGGGCTGGACGGCGACGTTTCGCGGCGCCGGAAAGGTGATTCAAAGCGTGTACGTCCGCTCGGATGAAGACGTGTCCCTGACCCTTCGCGTGGAACCGCCTGCCGAAGTGGACGCGGGCACCTACGCGTTTCGAATCACTGCTCAAGGCGCGAGTGGACTCGCTTCCTTCCCGTTGGAAGCCATCGTCAAGGCGAAAATGCCGCCGAGATTGAGCCTCTCTTCGGAATTGCCGACTCTCAAAGGCAGCCCGGCGACGACTTTCCGCTATAGCGCGACGTTGAAGAATGAGGGCGACGAAGATTTATCCGTCAATCTCTCTGCCGATGCCCCCGCCGGTTTTACGGTCAATTTCAAACTCAGCGGGCAGGATGTCACCAGTCTTCCGCTCGACGCGAATAGCACCAAGCGGTTGAGCATCGAAGTCAAGCCGTTGGACTCCGTGTCGGCAGGCACCTATCCGATTCAAATCCTCGCACAGGGAGGCAGCGCCCAAGCGACATTGGACTTGACCGCCGAAGTGACCGGTCAGCCGCAGTTGAGCATCACGACACAAGACGGGCGTCTTTCGGCACAAGCCAACGCGGGCAAAGAAACGCCGTTGAAAATCATCATCCGTAACAATGGCACTGCACCCGCGCGGGAAGTCGAACTCAAAGACACCGCGCCGAACGGATGGAAACTTTCTTTCGACCCGCAGAAAATTGACGAAATTCCCGCCGGGCAGCAAGCGGAAGTGACGGTCAATATGCAGCCGCCGGAAAAAGCCATCGCAGGCGATTACGTTATCACGCTCCGCGCTCGTCCCGCTGATGGGGTGATGAAATCTGCCGATTTCCGAATCACGGTGACGACCTCGACCCTCTGGGGCTTGACCGGCGTCTTCCTGATTGCGATTGCAGTGGCGGTAGTTGCGTTGGCGGTGGTTCGCTTTGGTCGAAGATAGCGCGCCGTCGCATATCCTGAAACGATGGAGGCGCATCTATGAGCGAACTGGTCATTGAAACGAAAGACCTGACGAAGAAGTATGAGAACTTCACGGCGGTTCGCCGTTTGAATCTCACCGTGCATCGTGGAGAAATTTTCGGCTTGCTCGGACCGAACGGGTCTGGAAAGACGACCACGATTTTGATGCTGTTGGGGCTGACCGAGCCGACGAGCGGCGAGGTGCGTGTGCTGGGCTACGACCCGGCGCGACAGCCCCTTCAAGTGAAAGCGCGGGTAGGATACCTCCCTGACCAAGTGGGGTTTTACGATGAACTCACCGCGCGCGAAAATTTGATTTACACCGCAAAACTCAATGGCATCCCGCGAGCGGAAGCCCGCCGCCGAATTGACGAGGCGCTGGAACGCGTGGGGTTGTCGGAGGTCGCTTCGCACCGCGTGGGGACTTTTTCCTTCGGGATGAGACACCGCCTCGGCGTTGCGGATGTTCTCATCAAGAAGCCGCAACTCATCATCATGGACGAGCCGACGCAGGGTCTGGATCCCGAAGCCGCTCGCGATTTCCTCCGCCTGATTCGCAGCCTCAAAGAAGAAGGATTGACCATTTTACTTTCTTCGCATTTGCTGCATCAGGTACAGGAAATTTGCGACCGCGTGGGGCTTTTCCGTGAAGGCAACATGGCGATTCAAGGAACTGTGCCCGAATTGGCGAGAGAAGTGCTGGGCAAAGCCTACCGCATCTCTTTGGAAGTCGAAGGAGATGAGAAGAAGATTCGCCGTGCTTTGGAATCGGTTGCGGGAATCGTTTCGGTAGATTCCCCGCGTCCCAATGCCTTCGACGTGGAAACGGAAGGGGATTTGCGTCCCGCCCTTGCGGAAGCCGTTGTCCGAGCCGGAGGCAAACTTTGGGATATAGATGCCGAGACTCAAAGCCTGGATGCCATTTACGCGCATTATTTCGAGGAGGATATCCATGAGTACGCGTAGTTTTGCATTTTCTCGACGTGAAGGCTCTCCCTGGACGGGCTTGTGGGCAGTCGTCGGCAAAGAGATGGCAGACCACTTGACGAGCGCGCGGATGCGAATCCTGGAGGCGCTCATTGTCCTGACGGCGGGGGGCGCGGTCTACGCGGCGATGGAGAATCTTCGTTCCAGTGTAGGACAAGATAGATTCATCTTCCTCCGCCTATTTACGACGGCGAAAGACCCTCTTCCGGCGTTTGTCGGCTTTCTGGGGTTTCTCGTCCCGTTGATAGCGATTTCTCTCGCATTCGATACCGTAAACGGAGAGTTCAACCGCCGCACGATGTCCCGGCTTCTCGCTCAGCCCATTTATCGAGACGCGTTGTTGCTGGGAAAATTCCTCGGGGGGCTGTTTACGCAAGCCCTCGTTTACACGGCGATTTGGCTCCTCATCATCGGTTTGGGATTGGTCGGGCTGGGCATCCCGCCGACAAGTGAAGAGGTCGTGCGGATTTTGTGGCTTTTGTTGGCGACGATTTTCTACGGCGGTATCTGGATGGCGTTGGCGATGGTCTTTTCTGTGACGTTTCGCCAGCCTGCCACCGCTGCTCTCGCCTCGATTGCCACTTGGCTTTTCTTCACCGTTTTTTGGAGCATGATTGCCGGGATTGTAGCGCAGGTGATTAGCCCGATTCATTACGGTACGCCTGCCGAGCAAATCCGCTTTATTCGGACGAGTATCGCGTTGAGTCGTATCTCTCCGAATGCGCTGTATACGGAAATTGTCGTCGCGCTCCTTCAGCCTTCGATTCGGAGTTTGGGATTGGTCCTACCCTCCCAATGGCAAGGCGCAATTTTGGGAGCGCCGCTCCCCTGGGCGCAGAGCGTTTTGCTCATTTGGCCCCATCTGACCGGCATGATCGCTGCTACGATATTGCTCTTTGCGCTGGCGTATATTCTCTTCCAGCGAAAGGAAATTCGCGCCTGACCGAAGCAGCGGGTTCTTCTTCCTTCTCCAGCGCGGTGGACAGTGTATTCTGCCCGCCGTGCTGGGGTTAAACCGCCATCTGAGTTTTGGGGAGATTAGGGAAAAATGCAATAAAAGTACCGAAAAGTGACGTTATACTAAAGAAACGAACTCATCAGCGATTTTCGTCGTGAACGGATGCAAATCGAGGAAGCATCCTTACTCGGAGTACCACGCGGAGGAGACGATGTCTCGATTAGCCGATATTTTGGATTCGATGACGAAGGAAGGGGAACTCTACGAAACACTTCCGCAAAATGCCGTGCGTTGTTATGCGTGCGGACATCGCTGTGTCATTCCAGAGGGGAAACGCGGCGTTTGCAAAGTGCGCTTCAATCGCGGTGGAAAATTATATGTCCCCTGGGGATATGTCGCCGCGTTGCAATCCGACCCGATTGAAAAGAAACCGTTCTATCACATCCTTCCGGGGGCAAATGCGTTGACCTTCGGCATGTTGGGATGCGATTTCCATTGCGCGTATTGCCAGAACTGGCTGACCTCTCAGGCTTTGCGAGACCCTGCCTCCGAGATTGCCGCGCGGTTGACGCGCGAAGTCACGCCGAAACAATTGATTCGCCTCGCGCAACAAACGGATGCGCGCATCGTCGCCTCTTCTTATAACGAACCGCTTATCACGAGTGAATGGGCTGCCGAGATTTTCCGCGAGGCAAAAAAAGCAGGGCTGAAGTGCGTCTACGTTTCGAATGGAAACGCGACCCCTGAAACGCTGAAGTATCTTCGCCCTTGGCTGGATGCCTACAAAGTGGATTTGAAATCCATGCGGCAGAAAAACTATCGGCAACTAGGGGGAAGTCTGAAAACCGTCTTGAAGACCATCGAGCGCGCGCACGAAATGGGATTGTGGGTTGAAGTCGTGACCTTGGTTGTCCCCGGCTTCAACGACAGCGTCGAAGAATTGTGGGAAGCCGCGCGTTTTCTCGCTGGAATTTCCCCCGATATTCCTTGGCATGTGACCGCGTTCCATAAAGATTATCGCATGACCGAACCGGAAAATACCTCCGTCCAAACCCTCCTTCGCGCAGCAGATATTGGACGCGAAGCGGGATTGCATTATGTCTACGCGGGCAACATCCCGGGACGCGCGGGAGAATACGAAGATACTCGATGCCCCCAATGCGGCGAACCGCTCATCCGACGAAGGGGATACATTCTCTCGGAATACAAGATTACCGCCGAAGGAACGTGCCCGCGCTGCGGTACGAAAATCGCCGGTTTGTGGTGGGAAAATCCCCAAGAAGTCCCGCTTCAGGGCTGGGGAATGCCCATTCCCCTTTATTGACGTTATAATTTATTGGGGCGCGAGATGCGCCTTCTTTTACTCTTCTTTCCTCGAAACGAGGTGCCATGAACGTTTCCCGCGCGCTTCCCTTTCCGCTTTCTCTTTTGCTCATTTTCTCACTCCTTCTCTCTGCGTGCGCGATTCCATCCGCCTCCCCGACGCCCGCGAATACCCCGACCGCGCAGCCGGCTCCACGAGAAGAAACCGCGCTTCTGCCTCCCACACTTGCGGAAGCCAGTCCCGTCTCCGGCAGCGAAATTTCCCTTCAGCCGAAAATTCATCTCTATTTTGACCAGCCGATGGATAAGGATTCGGTGGAAGCCGCGTTGACCTTCCAGCCGAACCTCTCTCCCCTCTTTTCGTGGGAGGACGATGCGACGCTTCTTCTCTCTTTCGAGCAGCCGCTTCTCCCCGATACAGTCTTCACCTTGACAATTGGTTCGAACGCCCTCGCCGCGACCGGCGAGCCGATACCGGAACCCCAAACGCTGACATACCGAACTGCCGCCTCGCTTCGGGTTCTTCAGCATTTTCCCCAAGAAGAAACGACGCTTGCCCCTCCAGATACGCTCATTGCCGTTACGTTTAGCCAACCGGTTGTCCCGTTGGGCGAAGAAGAATCTGCCCTCGATGCCTTTTCCCTTATGCCGAAGGTCGAAGGAAAAGGGGAATGGCTCAATACCAGCACTTATGTTTTCCATCCGTCGAATCTTCTCGAAAGCGGCAGAACCTATCGAGTAATTCTCAATCCCCTCCTCCATAGTGTGGACGGCGCGCCTCTTGACGATTCGGTTTCCCTGTCTTGGGAGTTTTCCGTCCGCATGCCCGCGTTGATTTCGATTTCCCCGGAAGAAAAAGACTTCTTCCCGTTGGACGGCGCGCCGACGTTGACGTTCAACCAGCCGATGAACCCCCGAAGCGTGGAAGAGCATTTTTCTTTTACCGCGCCGTCGGGAGAACCTGTCGAAGGGGCGTTCTCGTGGAACGAAGAATATACCGAAATGACGTTCACGCCCTCCGCGCCCCTCGCGCGGGATATGCAATATATCCTTCTCCTCGATGGCGGCGCGCAAGATTCTACGGGCGCATCGCTGGGAGAATCGCAGCAGGCGCTCTTTCATACTGTTCCCCGTTTTGCCTTTGCCTCCTCCAGCGTTCAGGACGGCGGCGTGTTGTCTCGGCAGGGCACGATTCGCCTGACCTTTGACTCGTATTTACCGGAGGAGGAAACGGTCCAAAAATATCTTAGCATTTCTCCCCGCCCGGAGAATTTATCGCTTTTCGTCAACGAGAACGTTTTGACGCTCTATGGAGGCTTCGACCCGGAAAAAACCTATACCCTCCGCCTTTCCGCGAATTTGAGCGATGCCTGGGGACAAAAACTCGGACGAGCGGTTTCCTTGCATTGGAGCATCGAGCCTCCTGAACCTTCGTTGACGCTGCCTTTTAGCGACGACTCTTCTCTCTACTTTACCGACGCGTCGGATCCTGTTTTCAAAGTGAAGGCGGTGAATATTCACAATCTTTCTGTGACTCTCGCGCCTCTCCCGAACACGGACTTTTTCTACCTCGTCTCTCCCGATACGCCCTGGGAGGCAAGAACCGCGTATGTCCCCTCGAACGCGCAAATTTGGTCCATTTCTCCCTCGCTCACGCCGAATCGCAGCGAGGTTATTTCCATCCCGTTGAGCGCGGACGAAGAAGGGCTGCTGCCCGGATTATATTATTTCCGCGCGTATTCTTCCGAGGTGGATTCTTCTTCCGACGCGCCGGTGATACTTGTCGCGAGCCGCTGCACGATGCTTTTCAAAATCGGCGCGACCGATGCCCTCATCTGGGCGACCGACATCGAGACGGGAGCGCCAATCGTCCACGCGCCGGTTTCGATTTACGACGCGCGGGGCAATATCCTTGCCTCTGGCGAAACCGACGAAAACGGGATATGGCATCCCGACATCCCCGCGCAGGCGAATCCCTATCATGCTTTCTACGCCCTTATGGGGGAAGCAGGGACGGATAATTTTGGGATGGCGGCTGCCGCGTGGGGAGAACGAAGCGACATCTGGCGTTTTGGCATCTCAGAATCTGCTGCGCCGCCCCAAACCAAAGTATATTTTTATACCGACCGCCCCATTTATCGCCCGGGGCAGACGGTGCATTTCAAAGCCATTCTTCGTTATGCCTATGACGGCCTCTACACTCTTTCGGGGATGCAATCTCTCGCATTCTCGTTGGAAGATGGAAATGGGAAGGAAATTGCGACTTTCAACCTCCCGCTTTCAGAATACGGAACGGCGCATGGAGATTTTCAACTCCCTGAAAGCGCTGCTCCCGGATATTACCTTTTCCGAAATTCCGATTTGTCGCTGTATACCTCCTTTCAGGTTGCCGAATATCGAAAACCGGAAATCAATCTTTCGGTTGCCTTCACTCCCGACGAGGTTCAACAAGGCGATTCTTTGCAAGCCCATGTGAACGCGCGGTACTTCTTCGACGCGCCTGCTGGAGACCTCGCGGTGCATTGGGCGCTGTACGACCAGCCCGGCTTTTTCCCTCTCTCTGGATACGTTACCGGCGAGGATGCTCCGCTTTGGGCGCATGCACAGAATATCTATCCTTTCTCTTCTGGACGAGAGGCGATTCTGGAAGGGGACGCGCGGACCAACGATGACGGGACGCTCGATATCCCGCTCTCGAATCTGGATGTGGGGGAAGGAACTCGCTCTTTGACGCTCGAAGTCACCGCCGAAGACGAAAGCGGATTGCCTGTCAGCGCGAGCGCCTCCGCGACGATTCATCCTGCGGACATCTATATTGGCGTAAGTCCCGATTCCTGGATAGGACGCGTCGGTCAAGAGATGGGCTTCGACATCAAAACCGTAGATTGGACGGAATCCTCCGTGCCGGAGATGAGTCTCCGCGCCTCCTTCCAGCGTGTGACGTGGGAGGAGAACGACGAGGGAGAGGATACGCCCGTCTACACGCTGGTGGGCAGCAGTGATTTCGTCACGGGCGCGGATGGCGGCGCGCGCATCGCGTTTACCCCGCCGAGTGCGGGAGTCTACGCGCTTCAAATCGAAGGCGGCCGCGCGCGGACAAGTATTTTCCTTTGGGTTGGCGGCGCGCTGCAAAGATCTTTCCCGCGTCTTCCCTCACAGCATATCGTATTGGCTGCCTCACAATCCTCCTATCAGGCGGGAGACCTCGCGCAAATCTTCATCCCCAATCCTTTCGGAGAATCGGTTCCCGCGTTGATTACGGTGGAAAGAAGCACGATTCACCTCATCCAGCAGGTCGAGATTCCCGCCGACGGGATGACCTTCCTCCTCCCCTTGACGAACACCGACGCGCCGAATGTGTATTTTTCCGTGACGCTGGTCAAAGAGAGAGACTATCGAATTGGGTATCTCAATCTTGAAGTTGCGCCGAAAGCGCAGACCCTTCTTGTTTCGCTGACCTCTCAGCCCACCCATTCCGAGCCGGGAGGGGAGGTAACGTTCGGGATTCGCGTCACCGATTCGGAAGGGGCTCCCGTTCAAGGCGAATTTTCCCTCTCTGTGGTAGATTTGGCGACTCTTGCTCTTGCTGAGCCGAATACGGAAAATATCCTCGATGCCTTCTATAGCACTCAACCGCTGGGGCTTCGCACGGCACTCTCTCTTCAAGCGGATGCAAACGTGAAAGAATTTCCCCCTCCCATCTACGGCTTGGGCGGAGGGGGCGATATGCCTCGTGAACCCTCTATACGAGAAGATTTCCCCGATACCGCCTATTGGAATGCCGTCGTCCTCACCGATGAAAATGGCGAAGCGACTGTTCATTTGACTCTTCCCGATAATCTCACGACATGGGATGTCCTTGCGAGAGGCGTGACGACAGATACCCGCGTTGGCGAAGCGGAGATGCAACTTGTCTCCACGAAAGACCTGCTCATTCGCCCTGTCACGCCGCGTTTCTTTGTCGAAGGCGACCATGCAGAAGTCTCCGCGATTCTTCACAACAACACCGCCTCCACCCTTCGCGGCACAGTGACTCTTCAGGCGATTGGATTTTTGCTCGATGCGCCCGAAACCATGACCCAGCAAGTCGAAATCCCCGCGAACGGACGCGTACAGGTGACATGGTGGGGAGTCGTGCAAGAAGACGATGCGGCGGAACTTCTCTTTTCTGCGGAATGTGGAGAATATCAGGATATCACGCGCCCCGTTTGGGGATCCATCCCCATTTTGAAATATACCGCGCCCCAAACATTCGTCACAGCGGGCGCGCTCATGGACGCCGGATCCCGTCTCGAAGTCGTGAATCTCCCTCGTTCTTTCGTACCGGTCGGCGGCGGGCTGAGGGTCGAAACCGCGCCCTCGCTGGATGCGCTGCTCTCGGATTCCGTCTCGAAGATCCCCGCGCCGAAACAATGGAATAGCAACGAGGCGATTTTGTCTCGTATCCTCCCCGCGATGGTACGCGGCGATTCCTCGCTCAGCAGTGCAGACATCCAAGAGGCGGTTTCGCTGTTGGTGAATCGTCAAAATTCGGATGGCGGCTGGGGATGGCGCGCCGCAGGGACGGTGAGCGATTCCTATATTTCCGCGTATCTTTATTGGGGACTTCACCTCGCGTCGCAATTCGGGTATACCGTCCCGGCAGAGACGATGGAGGGGGCGGAGCTATATCTACAGCAGGAAATGGAACGACTCCGCGCGTCGGCTGTTCAGCCGAATGACGCCAATCGTTTGGCTTTTCTCTTGTATGCGCTGCAACAAGGCGCGGGAGTTTTGGATGGTCCCGCGCTTCGTGTGCTTCAGGACCATGAGGAGACGCTTTCCCCTTGGGCGAAAGCCTTTCTCGCATTGGCAATAGATTCTCAGACCCCCGGCGCGGTGGACGCCCGCGAGATATTCTCCGCACTGGAAGCCGCGGCGGTGCGTTCTTCCAGCGGGGCATATTGGGAAAGCGGCGGGGAGATTCATGCCAATCCGGGGTCTACGGAGTTGACGACGGCGATGGTGTTGTATGCGCTCGCGAAAGAAAATGCAGATTCCCCTCTTGTGACGGATGGCGCGCGGTTTTTGCTCAATGCTCGCGCTTCCAACGGGTTGTGGGATTCCAATTACGCGACGGCGTGGGCTTTCCTTGCCCTGACGGAAATCAGCCGCCAACGCGGGGAGGATAACGCGGACTTTTCCTATACCGTCACGCTGAACGATTCGCCTTTCCTCGAAGGCGGCGGGGAGTCTCTGGCTCATACCGCCTACGCGCCGTTGGATTCGCTGTATCTCTCTTTCGCAAACGCGCTGAATTTTTGGCGCGGCGAGGGAAATGGCGTGTTGTATTATCGGGCAACTTTGCAGGTGGACGCGCCGGTGGACTCCGCGAAGCCTCTTCGTCAGGGGATGGAAGTGCAGCGGGCATATTATGATGCCGCCTGCGAGACGGATTGTTCTCCTGTGACAGAATTCCTCCGCGAAACGGGGTCACGCATCCAGGCGCGCGTGACGCTGATTCTTCCTCATGATTCGTATTATGTCGTGGTGGAGGATTACATCCCTGCCGGCACGGAGATTCTCGACCAATCCCTCCGCACGAGCGAACGCACGCCTTTCTTGTATGATTCGGAGGCTTTCCTTCACCAAACCTGGACTTGGTGGTATTTCAGCGCGCCGGAAATTTACGATGACCATATTGTATGGAGCGCGCCGTATTTGCCCGCTGGAACGTATACGCTGACGTATACGCTCATCCCGACGATGGATGGGGAGTATCGGGTATTGCCTGCCCGCGCGTGGGAGACGTATTTCCCCGAAGTCCAAGGTTCCAGCGCAGGAACGATTTTCACAATCAGGAGAATGCCATGAGAAAAATCTTTTTGTTGATATTCCTCCTCGCAGCAGGGGTGTTGACCTCTTGTGCGAAATCCGCCCCCTCAGCGAATCCCGCCGAAACGTCCCCGACTGCAACCGTCCTCCCGCCGACGGAAACGCTCCTCCCCCCGACTCCTTCTCCGCAGCCCACGCCGACCCGCGAGGTCCTCTACGAGGACGATTTCTCGGACCCCGACAGCGGCTGGGAGCATTATGTCGCGGGCGATGGCGTCTTGGATTATCAAGACGGCGGCTACGGGATGAAAATCAATGCTTTGAACAATCTTTTTTGGGTCAACGCGTGGCAAACCTTCACGGATGTCCGTATTGATGTGGATGTTCGCAAACTTTCGGAGACGGAACGCGGCGCGTTTGGCGTCATGTGTCGTCAAGGGGAGGATATGCGCGCGTATCTCTTTTTGATTAGCGCGCAGGGCGATTATGGCATTGCCATTTTGGACGCGTTCAAGCCGCATTTTTTGGGGGAGGGTGAAATGCAAAAAAGCGATGCCATCCTGCCCGAATTGCAGGATAATCACTTGACCGCCATTTGTGACGGCGACACGCTGACTCTGGAGGTCAACGGCGAGACTCTCATGCAGGTTGAGGATGATTCCCTCACTGAAGGAGATGTAGGGCTTGTTGTCAAATCTTACGATGAGCCGGGTCTCGAAGTTCTTTTCGATAATTTCATCGTGTCGAAGCCGTAGTCCTTGCCAAAGGATGCGACCTCGGCTATAATCCCACGCGCTGGGGGCGCGTAGCTCAGCCGGTTAGAGCGCACGGTTCACATCCGTGAGGTCGTGGGTTCGAGTCCCTCCGCGCCCATTTTGTATCCCCGAAGCCCTCACAGGTAGCAGAAAAGGCTATCCGTGAGGGCTTCGGTGAATAGGGGAGGTGTATCGAAGGGCACACGGGGGACTAATTCCCGTTTTGGTTTGCAGTATAATGTTTAGAAAGTGGTATTTGTTTGCCGGTTGTGTGATGCTCATATTGGGCAGCTATTATTGAAATAATTTCCTGAACTTCTTGTAATTAGAATGTTATCAGGGGTAAGAAATGTATATAAC
>CAZDGZ010000019.1:0-13858 GCA_964505165.1 uncultured Anaerolineaceae bacterium
TCTCGCGTTGGCGCGTGGCGAAGAGTCCTCGCTTTGCACGCTGGACGAGGGGATTTACTCTATGAAATGGCTAAAGGCGCTCTATACATCCATTGAGGAAAAACGTCTTGTAATGCTCTCTTCTTAATAAAGGAGTATTCATTTGTGAACGAGAAAAAAGATTTTAGGAAAGCCAGCATTCTTAGCCTTTTTCTTTTAGCAGCCATCTCGGCATTCATATATCTTCCTTTTATCGGAAAATTCGGATATTACTTTGACGATTGGTACTTGATGTACGCGGCAAAAGTAGGCGGGGCAAATATTTTCCAAACGATTTATAGCATAGACCGTCCCGCTCGCGCATGGGTGATGAAGATTGCATATACACTCTTTGGAGAAGTGCCCCTATACTACAACATCAGCGCGTATTTTTTTCGCCTACTCAGCGCTTTCTTTTTCTTGTGGATATTGCGGATGTTGTGGAAACGCCAATACACAGCCACCACATTAATGGCATTAATTTTCCTAATTTATCCCGGATTTCTCTCTCAACCTAACGCGATTGATTATCAATCACAAATCATTAGTCTCGCAACAGGATTTTTATCTATCGCCCTCACCATCCAAACCATACTCTCCGACAAGAAAATCCGTTACCTTTATCTTGTTCTCTCTATTCTGCTAGGGTGGTTTTACCTTGCTCTTGTTGAATATCATATTGGGCTAGAAATTCTTCGCGTTGCCAGTATCGTCCTACTGGTGTCAAGAAAACGACAGCACTGGAAACAAACTATTGCCACATCCTTTCAAAAATGGATCCCTTTCTCCCTTTCTCCTCTCGTTTTCCTGACTTGGCGCTTTTTCTTTTTTCACTCCGAACGCGGGGCAACAAATATCGCAAAACAATTTTCCACATTCGCTGAGTCCCCTCTTTTAGCAAGTCTGTGGGGGAGTGTACACCTAGTAGAAGATGTCTTGAAAGTGTTGCTATCAGCATGGAGTGTACCTTTATATACATCCAAAGTCGAAATGCGCCTTCGCTACGCTCTGGGAGAATTCGGTCTTGGAGTTTCCTTAGCGTTGTTTAGCGCGTTTATACTCTATCAACTGAAAAAAAAGGAAAGTGTTTCCCCCACTAGCGAGAAAGATGAAAGACACTGGAAATTTGAGGCATTTATCTTAGGAACGTTGACCTTATTTGCAGGTCAAATCCCCATCACACTCGTAAACCGTCACGTTTCGTTTCTGTCGTATTCTCGGTACACACTTGTCGGCTCTGCAGGAGTCGCTCTCCTTCTCGTGACCTGCATTTACTCCATAACAAAATTCAAAACACGCGTTGCTATAGCCTCCTTCTTCATTTTTATGGCGACGTTAACCCATTACACCAACAATATCCAATATGTACAAGAAATAGAGCAACTCCGTTCCTTTTGGTGGCAAGTAAGTTGGAGAGTTCCCCAAATGGAAGTCGGAACCACTCTTATAACCATATATCCTTTCGGAGCAGCAGCCGAAGATTACATTACATGGGGTCCGGCAAATTTCATTTACTACCCCAACGTAACCTACAAAAACCACGTTCAGCCCAATATCTATGCTATTCCTCTCAATAGAGATACCATTACGAAAATTTTGGAAAAACAAGGAGAAATTCATCAAGGGCGAAGAGGCATTCGGACAAATGAAAAATACAGCGACATTCTTATTCTCACTCAACCAAATCCAAATTCATGCGTCCGCGTTATCAATGGAGAAGAACCTGAATTATCATCCTCCGATGATGCTAGGATAATTCCGATTGCATCCTCTTCAAATATACACCACATCCTCCCCAACGAGCCATTCCATTCCCCACCAGAAATCATTTTTGGAAAAGAACCCAAACATACATGGTGCTTTTATTACGAAAAAGCCTCTCTGGAGCGGCAAAGGGGAAATTGGGAGGAAATTATAGCCATCGAAAATGAGGCTTTGTCGTCAGGGTTTTCTCCAAAAGATCTTATCGAATGGCTTCCCTTCCTTCAGGCGAACATTATTGCAGGAAATCAAGAACGAGTATTAGAAATTGCCTCCATTTTGGAAAAAGATTCCTTTGCAGCCTACCAATCCTGCCAAATTCTTTCGGCGATGGAAATGACGCCAGAAATGCAGAAAATCATCCAACAAAAAATATGCACTCCGTAAAAAAAGTAGGCTATAATACCCCCTTGTGCAAAATTCAACTGTTGAACATTAGGAGAACGGAATGTCGAAAAGCAAACTCATCGCCCCTTACGGCGGAAAACTTGTCAACTTGGTAGTGGAGGGAGAAGAACGCGACGCGCTGATTGAACACGCCTCGGAACTTCCTTCTATAAAAATTTCTCAGCGCGCCTTGCATGATTTAGAATTGCTCGCGACCGGTGCGTTCTCGCCGCTCGACCGCTTCATGGGAAAAGCCGATTACGAACGCGTACTGCGAGAAATGCGCCTCATTGACGGGACGGTCTTCCCACTGCCCATCACCCTGACCGCCGACCCGAAAGAATTGCCCTCTGTCGGCGAGGAAATCGTCCTTCGCAACGCCCACAACGACCTCATCGCCATCATGCGCCTCGAGGAGGTCTTTTCTTGGGATAAGGATAAAGAAGCGCGCCTCGCCTATGGGACAAACGATTCCCGTCATCCGATGGTTTCGGAAATGGCACGATGGGGAAAGGTATGCGTCTCCGGGGAATTGAAAGTCGTCAACCTCCCCAAGTATTACGACTTCGTCAACTTGCGCCGAACCCCCGCGGAAACACGCGCGATTCTGGAAGAAATGGGCAACCAAAACGTCGTCGCATTCCAAACGCGAAACCCTCTTCACCGCGTCCACGAAGAATTGACGAAACGCGCCGCAGCGGAAATCGGCGGAAGCCTCCTCATCCATCCCGTTGTCGGCATGACCAAACCCGGCGACGTAGACCATTACACTCGCGTCCGCGTGTACAAAGCACTCGTGGAAAACTACTACGACAAAAAGAACACGCTTCTCAGCCTCCTCCCCCTTGCCATGCGGATGGCAGGGCCTCGCGAGGCGGTTCTCCATGCCATCATCCGCCGAAACTACGGAGCGAATCATTTCATCGTCGGGCGTGATCACGCGGGTCCAGGCAAAGACAGCGCCGGAAAACCCTTCTACGGACCTTATGACGCCCAGGAGTTGCTGACCCAATTCGAAGAGGAAATCGGCGTCAAGATGGTTCCGTTCAAATGGCTTGTATACCTTCCCGACGAAGACCGCTACGTGGAAGCAGACAAAGCCCCGAAGGATGCACGCGTCTTGACGATTTCCGGCACGCAGGTTCGCGAAGAATACCTTGCAAAAGGGAAACTTCTCCCCGAATGGTTCACGCGTCCCGAAACCGCGAAAATTTTGCGGGAAACCTATCCTCCCAAGCACAAACAAGGCTTTTGCGTCTGGTTTACGGGATTGAGCGGCTCAGGGAAATCCGCTACGGCGCAAGTGCTCACCTCGCTGCTCCTCGAACGCGGGAAACAAACGACCACGCTGGATGGCGATGTCGTTCGCACGCATTTATCCAAAGGACTGGGCTTTAGCAAAGAAGATCGCGATACCAACATTCTGCGTATCGGTTTCGTCGCGGGAGAAATCGTCCGACATCGCGGAATTGCAGTTTGTTCCGCCATCAGCCCATACCGCGCGGCGCGAAACGGTGCGCGAAAAATGGTCGGCGACGAAAACTTCATCCTCGTCTTCATGGATACACCGTTGGAAGTCTGCGAAGCCCGCGATGTAAAAGGACTCTACGCCAAAGCGCGGCGCGGTGAAATCAAAGGATTTACCGGCGTGGACGACCCATACGAAGCCCCCATAGACCCCGAACTCACCCTCGTCGGTGACGGCGTTACGCCGGAAGACAACGCGAGAAAAATCATCGCCTACCTCGAAGAGCAAGGCTTCCTTCTGCCGGAAGAGGCATAGCCTCTACGCTTTCAACCTCCTGAAGCCCGCGTGACGCGGGCTTCAGAACTCCCTTGAGCATTTTCCCATGTCCGTGACACAGCCGAAACCATTTCGACTCTTTCTTCTCCTCTTAGGCATTATCGCCTTTGCAGGCGTGTGGCTGATAAAAATCACCACGCCAAACGGCATGGGACTGACCGACGACGCGATTTCTTATATCGCGGCGGCACGCGCGCTGCTTAACGGACAGGGATTTACGCGCATCTGGCTTGCCAGTCGGATAAAGCCGATTACGCATTGGCCCCCTCTTTTTTCCGCGACGATTGCGGCGGCAGGCATGGTGACGCATCGCGACCCCGCACGCGCGGCGCGCTTCGTCAACGCACTGCTTTTTGGCGGAAACGCGTTCTTGCTCGGTCTCCTCGG
This sequence comes from uncultured Anaerolineaceae bacterium, assembly GCA_964505165.1. GTDB lineage: Bacteria > Chloroflexota > Anaerolineae > Anaerolineales > Villigracilaceae > CAZDGZ01. Next base: position 4,358 of record CAZDGZ010000019.1, read on the forward strand.
CTGGAAAATGACGCGCCGCTATACGGGCGGACTGCTTCTCGCCGTACTTTTTCTTTTCAACCCGATGCTGCTGACGCGGCATGTTTACGCGCTAAGCGAACCGCTCTACATCTTCTTCACGCTGCTTTCGCTCCTCGCGCTTGCCTGGGGGTTGGAGAAAGAGTCATCCAACCGCCGCGCGATACTCCTCGCGGGGATTTTTTCCGGGTTAGCCTATCTCACGCGGTATGCCGCGCTTTCGCTCCTCGCGACTCTCTCTCTTCTACTATTGCTATTCCCTCGCTCGTGGAAAGAACGTTTCCGCGCGCTAGGGCTATATTGGGCAGGCACACTTCCCTGGGTATTGTCATGGATGCTGCGAAATGAAATTGTCGGAGGAAGCGCGACGAACCGCGCCCTTCAGTGGCATCCCCCCTCGATAGAAACACTCCGAGAAGGCACATATACGTTTTTGCGATTCATCGTTCCTTTCCCGAAATTGCAACTCTCCCTCATCAAGCATCCGCTATGGATGTACGCGCTTCTCGGCGCGCTCGGAGCGGGAATCATCGGGTGGGTACTCCTACACGGAATCCGCCTTTTTTGGAAGATGAAAGACGCGCCGCGCCCGAATCTCCTCGCGTACGCGTCGGCGCTGTATTTCGTCGTTTACATGGGCGCACTGCTCGTCTCTATCAGTCTCTTCGACGCGGCAACTCCGCTCAACGATAGGATTCTCTCGCCGATGTTCGTTTCGCTGCTGACTCTCCTCGTCTGCGCCGCGTTTCCGCGCGCGGACGAAACGGGATATCCGCAGACCGGCGCGGCCAGCCCGCGAAACGGAATCAGATTTCCCCTGCGCGCGCTCGCGGTCTTTTTCCTATCCGCGCTTCTTCTCTATCTTCCCTCGGCAGAAAGGCAAACGGTTCAACAATTTCAAGAATCCGCTCCCGGGTTTGCCAGTTGGCGATGGCAAAATTCGGAGGTAATGGCGCTGCTGCGAGAACTCCCCGAAGGGACGTTGATTTATACCAATCAACCGCCCGCCGTATATTTTTGGACGAACCACCCCGCGATGCCGTTTTTCCCGGAGGATCTTTCGCAAGCCGAGGATATCCATGAACAAGTGCTGGATGGAAAAGCCGTCGTCGCGTTGTGGAATACGAATGATATTAAAGCATCCCGCTACGATGAATTTCTAAAAATCCTTCTTGATGGGCTGCCCGCGCGCCAAAAAACGGGGCTGGGCGACCTCTATGGAACGCTCCCATGAAAGGACACACCATGATTCAAGATAAATTCAATCTGGATGGACGCGCCGCAATTGTGACAGGCGGTGCGGGATTGCTCGGAAAAGAATTTGCGAAAACCCTCGCGGAAGCAGGGGCGTCGGTTGTCGTTGCAGATATTGATGGGGAATCAGCGGAAGCCGTCGCCGCCTCGCTGCGTGATTCCGGTTTTCAGGCGATGTCTTTCCCCCTCGACGTGACTCGTGCCGCTTCGACCCGCGACTTGGTTGCCGAGACCCTGAGCCGATTCGGCCGACTGGATATTCTCGTCAATAGCGCCGCGCTCGACCCGAAATTCGATGCAGATGCGCTTGCAAAGGGAATCACTCCCGGAAAATTCGAGGACTATCCCCTCGACCAGTGGAATGCCGCGCTCAACGTCAACCTGACCGGCATGTTCCTCGTTACGCAAGCCTGCGTTGCGCCGATGATTGCGCAAGGAAAACGCGGCTCGATTATCAACATTTGCTCGACGTATGGGTTGAATGGGCCTGACCAGCGAATCTACATCAAAGACGGAAAACGCGTCGCGTACAAGCCCGTCTACTATACCGTGACAAAAGCGGGCGTTTTGGGATTTACCAAATACCTCGCCGCGTATTATGCAGAGACAGAAATCCGCGTCAATGCGCTTACGCCCGGCGGCGTTTATAATGACCATGACGAAACCTTTACGCGGAATTACGCCGCAAAGACCATTCTGGGACGCATGGCGCGTAAAGATGAAATGAACGGCGCGTTGCTCTTCCTTGCTTCAGACGCCTCGTCTTACATGACGGGGGCCAATCTCGTCGTTGACGGCGGCTGGACGGCATGGTAAGGTAAACGCTCGGAGAACGCCCACATGACCGAAGTCTTAGCCATTATCCCCGCGCGGGGCGGCTCGAAAGGAATCCCGCGAAAAAACATCCGCCTGTTTGCAGGGTATCCGCTGCTGGCATATAGTATCGCGGCAGGATTGCAAGCCCGGCAGGTAACGCGCGTCCTCGTCAGCACTGACGACGAAGAAATCGCGGCAATTGCCCGCGAATATGGCGCGGAAACGCCTTTCCTACGCCCCTCGGAACTCGCACAAGACCGAACGACTGATTTGCCCGTCTTCGTCCACGCGCTGCAATGGCTGGAGGAACACGAGGCATACCGCCCGGATGTGGTGGTGCAACTGCGCCCCACCTCCCCAATTCGCCCTCCCTCGCTCGTGGATGACGCGATACGCGTCCTGCTCGAACACCCCGACGCGGACAGCGTACGCGGCGTCGTCCCTGCCGGACAAAACCCGCATAAAATGTGGAAACTTCCCGACGGCGAACATGCGCCGATGAAAGCCCTTCTTGAGGTTCCGGGAATCGAAGAACCGTACAACGCGCCGCGTCAAATTTTGCCGCCCGTATACTGGCAGACCGGTCACATTGATGCGATTCGCCCGCAAACGATTTTGGAAAAACATTCGATGACGGGCGAGGTTATTTACCCCCTTCTCATTGACCCGCGCTACACCATTGATATAGATAATCTCCGCGATTGGGCGCGGTACGAATGGCTTGCGCTTTCCGGCGAATTGGATATGGTCTATCCCGGAAGAGCGCGTCGGAGTTTCCCCGAAGAAGTGAGACTCCTCGTCCTCGACTTCGACGGCGTTCTCACCGACAATCGCGTCTGGGTAGATGAAACCGGACGAGAATCCGTCGCCGCGAATCGCAGCGATAGTTACGGAATTGGGCTGCTTCGCGAGGCAGGGATTGAAACCGTTGTGATTTCCAAAGAACGAAATCCCGTTGTCGCGGCGAGATGCAAAAAAATGAACGTTCCCTACCAACAAGGGATTGACGACAAAGCCTCCGCGCTCGAAGCGCTCCTCGAAGCGCGCGGCGTAGATGCGGCGCATGTCGTCTATGCAGGGAACGACCTGAACGACCTTCCCTGTTTCCCGCTCGTCGGCTGGGCGGTTGCCGTCGCGGACGCGATGCCCGAAGTCCGCCGCGAAGCCGACTACGTCCTCTCACGCGAGGGCGGGCGCGGTGCAGTACGCGAACTTTGCGACCTCTTGCTCGCGCATTCCAAAAACAAACACCCTTGATTTTTTAAGAAAAGGAGTACTCATGACTCGTCAAATCAAACTCGGAGACAAATGGGTCGGCGATGGACACCCGACCTTCGTTATCGCAGAAATCGGCATCAACCATAACGGCAGCGTAGACATCGCCAAAGAAATGATTGACGCCGCCGTTCACGCGGGTGTAGACGCGGTGAAATTCCAGAAACGCACACCGGAAGTCTGCACGCCGCCTGAACAACAAAAGAAAATGCGCCAAACCCCTTGGGGCTACATCACCTACCTCGATTACCGCTACAAAGTCGAATTCGGCGAGGAGGAATACCGCGAGATTGACGCCTACTGCAAAGAAAAAGGAATCCCCTGGATGGTTTCCGTCTGGGATGAGCCTTCGGTAGACTTCATGGAAAAATTCGACACCCCCGCGTACAAAATCCCCTCCGCCGCGTTGACCGACCATGCGCTCCTGCGCCGCGTCCGCGAAACGGGGAAACCGCTCATCGTCTCGACGGGTATGTCCACGATGGAACAGATTCGCCAGGCCGTAGAGGTCGCGGGAAAAGAAGACCTCGTGGTGATGCACTGCACGAGCGCATACCCCTGCGACCCCGAGGAACTGAACCTCCGCATGATTCAAACCCTCCGCGACACGTTCCCCGAAGTACCGATTGGCTACTCCGGGCACGAAGTCGGGCTGGTGCCCTCTGCCGTCGCGGTTGCGTTGGGGGCGTGCATGGTCGAGCGTCATCTCACCCTTGACCGGGCGATGTGGGGCAGTGACCAAGCAGCCTCGGTAGAACCGGCCGGATTCGAGAAATTGGTGAAATATATCCGCGTCACCGAAAGCGCGCTAGGAGACGGCGTGAAACGCGTGTACGAAAGCGAAAAACCCGCGTTGCGAAAACTTCGCCGCGTTGGTGGAGAAAGTTAAGGAGCATTCCTTCGTGAATTTCCCGGAACCCCTCCGCCGCGTAGCGCGTGGCCCAGCGAAATACGCCCTCTCCGCGTGGTATTGGAAACGGCTGCAATTTACCGACGCGCCCCCCATCTTCGGCAATGCGAAACCCAAGAGCGGCTCGCATCTCCTGTTACAGATATTAGGCGGGATGTGCCGCGTCGCTCCTTATGCCTATGCGGAAGAACAACCGATTCGCACCATCACGCCGGAAGGGCGCCGCCGCTCACAGGAAGAAATCCTGGAAGATTTACGCCGAATCCCGCCAGGCGTCATCGGGTGGGGATATCTCGATGCGACCCCGGAAAATATTTCGTTTTTGTGCCGTCCCAACAGGGTGAATTATTTCATCTACCGCGACCCGCGTGATATGCTCGTCTCGCATGTTTTCTACGCGACCGAGATGCACAAAGGGCACGGCATGCACGAGTATTATCAATCGCTGCCTAATTTCGACGAGCGACTCAAAGTCGCGATTACCGGTATTCACGAAGGGGAATTACATCTTTCTAGCGTGCGCGAACGATACGAATCTGTCTTTCAATGGCTGGAAACTTCTCAGGTCATGCCCATCCGTTTCGAAGACCTCATCAACAACCGCAGCGCGACCCTCCACGCAATGCTGGACGAAATCGAGAAAACCGGCTACGAAATCCCCACTCCTCGCGAAGAAGCCATACAGATTTTAGAGCAATCCGTACAGCCGAAAAAATCCCGCACGTTTCGGTCGGGGAAAACCGGAACATGGAAAAAACACTTCAAAGAAGAGCACAAACGCCTTTTCCTCGATGTGGCGGGAGATTTGCTCATCCGGTTGGGATACGAGGAAGACGATAACTGGTAACAATGACGGAATCGTTCAGTCAGCACATGAGACGCCGAATTACGCGTCACCGAAACAACCTTCGCATTTGGCGGATGGCACGAAAGGTCGCTCGACGTTCTCCCGCGCCTTCGGGCGCGCCGGTGATTTTCTTCAAAGCCTCTACCGGATACGACGATTTCTCGTGGAATGCGGCATTTCACCTCCTTTCCTCTTGGGCGCTTCGGCTGCAAGGGGTCCCGGTCCGATTTTTTGCCTGCCGCGCGGGAATGACGCATTGCGTCCTCGGGACGAATCGCGAAAATCCGCGACAACGCCCGCCGTGCCGCTCTTGTATGTATCAATCGGCGACGCTCTATACCGGCGCGCCCGTCCGGTGGTTCGGATGGGAGGAGGATGCTGCCATAACGGAGGCAACGCGTCCCCTGAGTCTGGATTCGCTGATGAGTTTCGAATGGGAGGGGATTCCGCTGGGGAGGTTGTGTCTCCCCGCGTTGCGGTGGATTCTCCGTCGTCATCATCTTGATGATAACGACGATACTCGATATCTTCTCCGCGAGTATATTCGCTCCGCGTGGAACATCGCCCGTCATTTCGACGCGTTTTTGGAAGAGACGCACCCTCGCGCAGTCGTCGTGTTCAACGGGCAATTTTATCCCGAAGCCGTCGCGCGATTCGTCGCATTACGGCGTGGAGTTCGCGTCATCACGCACGAGGTGGGATTGATGCCCGCATCCGCATTTTTCACGGAAGGCGAGGCAACCGCGTACCCGCTGCACATTCCCGATTCCTTCGAGTTGAACGAGAGGCAGAACGCGCGGCTGGATGCGTATCTTCAGAAGCGGTTTCAGGGCGATTTCACGATGGCGGGAATCCGCTTTTGGGAGGAGATGCGCGGATTAGACGAGGCGTTTTTGCAGCGCGCCGCACAGTTTCGGCAAATTGTCCCTATTTTTACCAACGTCATTTTCGATACCAGTCAGCCCCACGCGAACACGGTTTTCGAGGATATGTTCGCCTGGCTGAATACTGTTCTGGAGATTATCCGCGCACATCCCGAAACTCTTTTCGTTATCCGCGCGCACCCGGATGAAACGCGCGTTCGCAAAGCCAGCCGCGAAACGGTCGCGGCGTGGGTCGAAAAGAGCGGTGCGGCGAAATTACACAATGTTATCTTCATTCCGCCAAAGGAATTTTTCAGTTCTTATGATTTAATTCAACGCGCGAAATTCGTGATGATTTACAATTCCACGATTGGGCTTGAGGCATCCATTCTCGGCGCGCCGGTGCTTTGTGCGGGAAAAGCGCGGTTTACTCAATACCCAACAGTGTTTTTCCCGCAAAGTGTTTCGGAATACAAAAAAACACTGGAAGATTTCCTCAACACGGAGAAAATTCCCGTCCCGCAAGAACATCGTCGCAACGCGCGCCGTTTTTTGTATTATCAACTTTTCTATTCTTCGCTTCCTTTCGATGAGTTTCTCACCCCCGGCGTCCGTACCACCCATGCGCGCCTGAAGCATTTTCCGCTCGATTGGCTTACCCCGGAACATTCTCCCGCGATTGCCGCCATTCTCAAAGGGGTTTTGGACGAAGGAAATTTCTTATTGGAAGAAAAGGACTTATGAAACCCACGCTGAAATCCCGTTTACCCAGATACCTCAAAGATTTCGCCCGAATCCGCGTCTACCGCGCAGAAAAACTTTTGCAGCGCGCCAAATTTGCCTCGATTCCCGAACCGGAAAACGGATGGCCAGTGATTCTCGGCATTTCTTTTCCGAAGAGCGGCACCCATTTGCTCAATCAAATTCTGCTCGGCTTCTCAAAAGTCGCCCCGTTTTCTCGACATATTCCACTAAGTTTTGCCGCGTACGAAGGCGAAACGGGACGGAAACGCAGCGAGGAGGAGGCTTTAGCCTATCTCGACGCACTTCGCCCGCTCGACGTGAGCGCGGCGCATCTCCTCGCAACGCCGCGGGTGGTACAGCGAGTATGTTCTCCCGATTTCGTCTCTTATTTCATCTACCGCGACCCCAGGGATGTCGTCGTGTCACACGTTTTCTATATTGCAGAGATGCTTCCGCAGCATCATCATCACGCGTATTATCAATCCTTGCGTTCGTTCGATGAGCGATTACGCGTCAGCATCCTGGGGCTCCCGGATGCAGGCGTGGAATTCCCCAATATCGCGCAACGTTTCGCCTTCTACACCGAATGGCTGAACCACCCCGAAATACTTCCGATTGCATTCGAAGGACTCATTCTTCACCGCCGCGAAACCCTCGGAAAAATCACTGACCACCTTCTCGCGCGCATCGGAGAATTGCCCACGCCGCGAGAAAAAATCATCAACGCACTGGAAGCCAGCATTGACCCCTCGCGCTCGCCAACATATCGTTCAGGGAAAACCGGCGAATGGAAGAAATACTTCACCGAAGAGCATAAACGCCTTTTCAAAGACATCGCGGGAGATTTGCTCATCCAACTTGGGTACGAAACGAATTATGACTGGTAGCCTGACCTGCTCTATCGTCATCCGCGCGTATAACGAAGCCGCGCATCTTCCCAGGCTTTTTCAGGGAATCCGCGAGCAAACCCTTCAGGATGTGGAGGTTATTCTCGTCGATTCCGGCTCTACCGATGAGACCATTCGCATTGCGGAGGAAAACGGCGCGAAAATCGTCCACATTCTCCCGGAAGAGTTTACTTTCGGGCGTTCGCTTAATCTCGGCATCCAAGCGGCGACGCGGGAATATATCGTCATCGCCTCGGCACACGTTTATCCCGTGTATCCTGATTGGCTAGAGACTCTCCTCGCGCCTTTCGAAAATCCGAAAATCGCCATGACGTACGGGAAGCAGCGCGGTCCCCGACACGCGAAATTCTCGGAACAGCAAATCTTCCACCGATGGTATCCCGATAAATCCGACCCAATGCAGAGTCACCCCTTCTGCAATAATGCGAACGCCGCGATTCGTCGCAGCCTCTGGGAGCGTCACCCCTACGACGAAACACTAACCGGATTGGAAGACCTCGCCTGGGCAAAATGGGCGATGGAAGAAGGTTTTTTCCTCGCGTATGTCGCGGAAGCAGAAATCATCCACGTTCACAACGAGACCCCGCGCGGCGTGTACAACCGCTACCGTCGAGAAGCAATGGCATTCAAACGCCTCTTCCCTGACGAGCATTTTGGCTTTTGGAATGCGCTCTGGCTGGCAAGCGGAAATATCCTCAACGATTTATGGCACGCAAAAAAAGAAGGGGCACTTGGATCTCACTGGAAGAGCATCTTCTGGTTCCGATGGATGCAGTTTTGGGGAACGTATCAGGGGTACAAACAGAGCGGGCCGATTACCTGGCAATTGCGCCAGACGTTTTACTATCCGCACGGATGGAGGAGGACCAATGGAGAGCGACACCGGGAGGTCGAGCCGATTCGTTATGAATTCTGATTGGAAACTTGTCCTGTTGCCGGAAGAATATGCCATCTGCCGTCTTCCGGCGGGAAGCGCCGTTCCGCCGCAGGTGTGGGGAAGTCCGCTGGCGAGCGTCACGCGCAGCGCCGGGGAGACCTCCATCGTCTGCGAGGCGGGGATTGCGGTACCGGAGGCGCGCTGCGAGAAAGCCTGGCGCGCCCTGCGCGTTGCGGGGACGCTGGATTTCGCCCTCGTGGGGGTTCTGGCGCGGCTGACGCGCTTCCTTGCTGATGCAGGCGTGAGCGTCTTTGCGCTGTCCACCTATGATACGGATTATCTGCTGATACCGGAGGCATCCCTGCGCCGCGCCCGCTCCGCACTGCGGAAGGCGGGATATGTTTTCGAGGGAGATGCGCCGCGCCCGGAGGCTTCTCCCGCGCAGGACCTCCGCACGCGCATCCGCCGCAAGGAACTCGCCGTCTACGATGAGGAATGGATAACCGCTTTCCTGCGCCGCTCGGAGTACGGAACCCTGGCGCTCTGTGATGCGGGGGAACCCTTTGCCGTGACGCGCAACTTCGTCTACGATGCGGAACGCCATGCGGTGTATCTACACGGCGCGCGGCAAGGGCGCACTTTCTCGCTGGTGCGCGGCGGCGCGGCGGCGACCTTCAATGCCAGCCGCTCAGGGCGTCTCCTCCCCGCGCAGGCCGCCTCGAAGGTGGATTCCGAATATGCCGGGGTGGTGTTGTTCGGGAAAATCTCGCTCGTGGAAGATACCCAGGAAGCGGAACGTGCCCTGCGCCTCCTGCTGGGAAAATACTTCCCGCATTTGCGCTACGGGGAAGATTACACAGGCATTACGCCTTACGATTTGAAAATCACCGCCGTTCTGCGGCTGGATATCGAGGCCTGGAGCGGAAAGGAGAAGCGCGGCGCAGAAGAACACCCCGGCGCGTTTTCTTTCGGGGAAAGAGTATAATCAA
>CAZDGZ010000019.1:13958-24491 GCA_964505165.1 uncultured Anaerolineaceae bacterium
AACATCATGACTCGTATCGTTGCCCTCGTCCCCATGCGGCACCACTCCCAGCGCGTGCCGGGGAAGAATTACCGCCTTCTCGCAGGGAAGCCCCTCTACCGCTACATCATCGAGACGCTCCTCGCCGTCCCGCAAATTGACGAAATCCTCGTGGACACCGATTCCCCGCCGGTGATGGAGGGTCTCCGAGCCGACTTCCCGGATGTGCGCGTGATTCCGCGCCCAGAATCTCTCCGTGCGGACGACATCCCCATGAACGAGATTCTCGCCTACGACATGGAGCAATCCGCAGCGGATTTCTATCTCCAGACCCACAGCACCAATCCCCTCTTGCGCGCCGAAACGGTCACGCGCGCCATCGAGACTTTTCTGGCACACTACCCGGCGCGCGATTCCCTCTTCGGCGTGACGCGCTGGCAGACGCGCCTCTACGACTCCTTGGGACGCGCCATCAACCACAATCCGGCGATTCTCCTGCAAACGCAGGATTTGCCTCCCGTCTACGAGGAAAATTCCTGCATCTACCTCTTCACCCGCGAAACCTTCCTGACGCGCCGCAACCGCATCGGGGAACGCCCGCTGATGTTCGAGATCCCGCGCCTCGAGGCGATAGATATTGACGAAGAAGCCGATTTCCAGATTGCGGAAGCGTTGGTGAAGAGGAGAAACGAGGCAACATGACCTACACCATCCTCCTCACCGCCCCCTACATGATTCCCTTCCTCGACCGCTTTCGCCCCGTCTTCGAGCAATACGACCTCGAAGTCATCGTCCCGGAAGTCAACGAGCGCATGGAGGAAGAAGATTTGCTGCGCTACGCCGGGCAATTCGACGGGACGATTTGCGGCGACGACCGTTACACGCGGCGCGTTCTCGAAGCCTGCGCCCCTCGCCTGAAGGTGATTTCCAAATGGGGCACAGGCATCGATTCGATTGACGCGGAGACCTGCGCCCGCCTCGGCATCGAAGTCGGACGCACCCTCAACGCCTTCACCCTCCCCGTCTCGGATTCGGTGATGGGGTATCTCCTCGCCTTCGCCCGCCGCCAGCCCTGGATGAACACCGCGATGAAACGCGGAGAATGGCGGAAAATCCCGGGACGCAGCTTGAGCGAGTGTACGCTGGGCGTGATTGGTGTGGGCAACATCGGCAAAGCCGTCACACGCCGCGCCCGCGCCTTCGGGATGACCGTCTTGGGCAACGATATCGCCGAAATTGACCATGTTTTCATCGCCGAAAGCGGAATCGAAATGACCTCGCTGGAAAGTCTTCTCTCCCGCGCCGATTTCATCTCCGTCAACTGCGATCTGAATCCCACCAGTTACCACCTTCTCAACGCGGAGACGCTGGCGCATGTCAAGGAAGGCGCGGTACTCATCAACACCGCGCGCGGTCCCATCGTGGACGAAACCGCCCTCATCCACGCGCTCCGCTCCGGGAAATTGGGCGGCGCGGCGCTGGATGTCTTCGAGATCGAACCGCTTCCCGCCGACAGCCCCCTTCGGGAGATGGATAACGTCATGCTCGCGCCCCACAACGCCAATTCCAGCCCGGCGGCGTGGGAACGCGTCCACTGGAACACCCTCCGCAACCTGCTGGAGGGGCTGGGGCTGGATACAACGGATTTGGAGGGAGACGCATGACCCCTCGGACTTTACTGCTCACCGGCGCGGCAGGCGGCATCGGACGCGCCGCCGTACACCTCTTCGCCCAAAAGGGATGGCGCGTCATCGGCGTAGACCGTCAGCCTTTCGGCGCGGGCTTCCCCGAAGAGGGGCTTTTCATCCAGGCGGATATTTCCCGTCCGCAGGAATTGGCGGCGATTTTCGAGAAAGCGCAGGCTTTCACCCCCAGCCTCGAAGCCCTCGTCAACAACGCGGCGATGCAAATTGCCAAACCGCTCCTCGAAACCACTGCGGAAGAATGGGACGCGGTCATGGCGGCGAACCTGCGTTCCGTGTTCCTCGGAGCGAAACTCGCGTACCCGCTGCTCAAAGCCGAGGGCGGCGGGGCCATCGTCAACGTCTCTTCGGTACACGCTATTCAAACCTCGGCGAATATCGCTGCCTACGCCGCCAGCAAGGGAGGGCTGCTGGCACTCACCCGCGCAATGGCTATCGAATTTGCGCCCGATGATATCCGCGTCAACGCCATCTTGCCGGGCGCAGTGGATACCCCCATGCTCCGCGCCGGTCTCGGACGCGGACACGTCGGCGATGGAGACATTCATCAGCGCCTCGAGAATCTGGCGCGTAAAACCGTCAACGGCAGGGTGGGGCGCCCCGAAGAAATCGCACATGCGATATACTTCCTTGCCGACCGCGAGCAATCCTCGTTCATGACCGGGCAAGCCCTCGTCGTGGACGGCGGCGCAACCGCCCGCCTAAGCACCGAATAACATTCACAGGAGGCGCTCTCATGCGTTTAGTACGGTTTCAAATCGAAAACGAATCCCCAAGATATGGCTGGGTTCACGAAGGAAAAATCGGAGAAATCGAAGGAGATATTTTCGGCGAATTCCGCCGCAAAGAAGCGGAACTCCCTCTCGAAGAGGTTCGTCTTCTCGCGCCCGCGCGTCCGAGCAAGATTATCTGCGTAGGAAGAAATTACGTCGAGCACGCGCGGGAACACAACGTGGAAGTCCCCAAAGTGCCTCTGATTTTCTTCAAACCGCCCTCCGCCATCTTGAATCCAGAAGAAAGCATCCTCCTGCCTCCGCAATCCAAACAGGTGGAACACGAAGCGGAACTCGTCGCCGTCATCGGAAAACGCGGGAGGAGAATCACCGCGGAACGCGCAAAAGAATACATCCTCGGCTACACCATCGGCAACGACGTAACCGCCCGCGACATCCAACGCGCCGATAGACTCTGGACACGCGGCAAAGGCTTCGATACCTTTGCCCCCTTTGGTCCCTGGATTGACACAACCTTCGACCCTTCCGACTCGGTCATCACCTGCCGCGTAAACGGACAGATGCGCCAAATGGCTTCTACCCGTGACATGGTCTTCGATATTGGTACGCTGGTTGCCTTTATCTCCTCCGTGATGACCCTCGAACCCGGAGATTTGATTTTCACCGGCACGCCCGCCGGCGTCAGCCCTCTCGCGGAAGGGGACGTCGTCGAGGTCGAAATCGAGGGTTTAGGAAAACTTTCGAATCCCGTACGCGCAGAGGTAACGGGATGACTCCTCCCATGTTCCTGCAAGGATTGAAAAAAGCCTTTTATGGTATGATGAACGTACTTTTGACGCAGGTAAGACTTTATGGATGAAGAAAAAATCACAATCATCGAAGGACCTCCCCCCATCTTCGAACCCGTACAAGACGGATGGGCAATCGGGCTTAACGAGGGACCTCAACCCCTCGTCACGCTCTTGACGCGTCTCCGAACCTTCAACGGACCCGAACTCGTCGAACGGTGCTACCGCGCGTGGCGGAAACAATCCGTCATTCACCTGCATTACCGCAACGAAATGGGACTGGAGGAAAAAGCCCCTATTCAAGCCGCGCGGTTCGTTGAGACCGAAGAAGGGCATGTATTATTTCTATGGGTCTACTTCGACCAGGGCAAAATAGAATTCGAATACCATCGCGGTGAAGACAACTCGGAAGACGACCGCGAACTCTAACGGAGGCAGTCGGGTGGCATATATCCACACAGAATTTCAAGCGGGCGTACAAACTCTTCGCCTGAACCGCCCGGAAAAAGTCAATGCGTTCAATCACGATATGGTGATGGCGCTGCGAAAAGCCTTTAAAGAGGCGCTCGCTCCCGAAATTCGCTGCGTGGTTCTGACCGGTGTACAAGGCGTATTCAGCGCCGGAAACGACGTCAGCGAAATGCGAGAAGCCCAGGGGACGGATATTTCGTACCGAAAACATCTGCAAGAGACCTACAACCCGCTCATTCTCCAAATTCGACAACTCCCCAAACCCGTCCTCGCCGCGATTAACGGACCCGTCGCAGGAGCAGGCTTGGGCGTTGCGCTCGCGTGCGACCTCCGCATCGCAGCAGACACGGCTCGGTTTTCCGTTGGATTTACGGGGCTGGGACTTGTACCGGATTCCGGCGTTTCGCTCCTTCTCCCCGCGCTCATCGGGCTGGGACGCGCGACCGAATACACCTTTAGCAACGCGCGCATCTCAGCAGAAGAGGCGCTCGCGTGGGGAATGGTCAATCGCGTCGTTCCGGCAGAATCTCTCGAAGAAACGACGGCGCAAATCGCTGCCATGCTCGCCGCCGGACCCACACACGCGTACGCATTGACCAAACGCGCGTTCAATCGTTCCGTTTTCCCCAACCTCGAAGACGCGCTCGATTACGAAGCCCACCTTCAAGAAATCGCTCAACGAAGCAAAGAACACCGCGAAGGCGTTGCCGCATTCCTCGAAAAACGTCCGCCGAAATTCATTTAGCAGGCGTTCATGCGTAAATTCGAATCCCCATACACCACAGACTGGTTCGCCATCTCACTTCGATGGCTCACCCTCTTCGGGCTGCTTCTCTCACTCAGCCTCGCAGAGCGTCTGTCCCTGTCGTTAGCATGGGCATTGGCGCTACTGGCGCTCTGGAACACCATTCTCACAGTGCTGGCGACCCTCAACGCCCGCATGCACTTCCATCGGCAAACCGCGCTCGCGGTGGATATCCTGCTTACCGGAATCTTCTTCTGGCATCAAGGCGGCGTCACCGGCTCCGCCGCGTGGGCAGGGATTTTGCCTATCCTGACCGCGTCGGTCTATTTCGAGATGCTGGGCGCGCTCTTCACCGCCTCCATCATCGCCGCGCTCGAACTCCTGTACATCCATTTTCGCATCCCCTCGCAGCCTTTCGTTCAGGGCGGCATCTTCGCAGCGGGGACACTTCTCCTCGGCGCGCTCTTCGGCTATTTGGGGCATCAACTCATCAGCCGTTTTCGCGAACGACGTCAAAAAATCCTCGAAGCGCAAGCACAACGACAGAAAATCAAACGAGACAGGCTCCGCGCCATTTACGAATTGACCTCCACGATGACCGCGACGCTGAGTTACCGCCGCGTCCTCGAAGCCGCGCTCGACTTGGCGTTTACCGCTCTCAATCCCGAAAGCGAAGAAATTGATGACAGACTCGTCAGCGCGGTCATGCTCTTCAAGGGAAACCGCCTCGTCATCAAATCCGCCCGAAGGTTTACGAACGCGGACATGCGCGTGATACTCCCCGGCAACGAAGGAATTCTAGGAAAAACCATCTCCGACGGCGAATCCGTACTCACCCAGAACGTAGGCTACGATCCAGAACTTGGCAGAATCGTCGCCCTCCGCTCCTGCACCTCTGCCTATTGCCTCCCCCTACGGACGGGCTTTTCCGTCTACGGCGTGCTCCTCTTCGCGCACCCCGATACCGATTACTTCACAGACGACCGCCGCGAAATCCTCGAAATCATCTCCCGCCAAGCCGTCATCGCCATCCAAAACGCTCGTCTATATCAGGATTTGGCAGAAGAGAAAGAACGAATGATTGAGGTCCAAGAAGAAGCGCGGAAGAAACTGGCGCGCGACCTCCACGACGGACCCACGCAATCTATTTCCGCGATTGCCATGAGAATCAACATCACGCGGCGGCTCCTTCAAAAAGACCCCAGCGCCGCCGATGCCGAACTCGTCAAAATCGAAGACCTCGCGCACCGCACCACCAAAGAAATTCGCCACATGCTCTTCACGCTTCGCCCCCTCGTCCTCGAATCGCAAGGACTGAAAGCCGCGTTGGAAGCAATGGCGACCAAAATGAAAGAAACGTTCAACCAAAACGTCGTGATAGACGTGGACGAAAAACTCGTCGAGCAACTGGAAATGGGCAAACAAGGCGTCATTTTCTTCATCGCAGAAGAAGCCG
Source organism: uncultured Anaerolineaceae bacterium (assembly GCA_964505165.1). GTDB lineage: Bacteria > Chloroflexota > Anaerolineae > Anaerolineales > Villigracilaceae > CAZDGZ01. The sequence goes on from CAZDGZ010000019.1 coordinate 19,835, forward strand.
TCAACAACGCGCGGAAACACGCCAAAGCCGAAACGATACGCGTCCGGCTGCGTTCATTGGAACAAGGATTGGTCCTGCTGGAAATTCAGGATAACGGCGTCGGCTTCGATGTCTCCGCCGTAACGGAATCCTACGACCAACGCGGCTCACTGGGGATGATAAATCTTCAAGAACGCACCGAATTGGTCAACGGATTGCTCCACATCGAATCCGCCCCGGGGAAAGGTACGAACGTCCAAGTCTTCATCCCGCTCACCGAAGATGCCGCCGACAGACTCCATCACGGAAAGGTCTGAGATGCCTCGCGCCGCCGATGTTTATTATTTCGAATGGGGAGAAGAAAACGCCGCCCCTCCCGTTTTGCTGATTCACGGAGCAGGCGGCACACATCTGCATTGGTCTCCCGAAATACGACGAATCCCCGGCTATCATATCCTCGCCCCCGACCTTCCCGGACACGGGAAATCGAAAGGCGTCGGCGCGCAAACCATCGAGGAATACGTTGAAGCGATACTCCGTTTTATGGATTCAATTCGACTCCGCCCCGCTGTCGTCGTCGGGCACTCGATGGGCGGCGCAATCGCCCTCACACTCGCGTTGAACGCGCCGGAGCGCGTCCGCGCCCTCGGATTATTTGGCACCGGCGCGCGGCTCCGCGTCGCTCCCGCAATTTTGGATGGGTTATCCAACACGGCATCGTTTCCCGCAACGGTGCAATTAATCAATCAGTGGGCATTCTCTCCGCGAACCTCTCCCCGATTGAAAGAACTGGCAACGCAGCGTATGCAGGAAACGCGTCCCACCGTATTGCACGGAGATTTCCTCGCCTGCAACCTCTTCGATGTCTTCTCCCGACTCGAAGAGATAACGATTCCCGCCCTCATCCTTTGCGGTGCGGAAGATAAACTGACCCCGCCGCGATATTCCCAATTTCTTCACGAAAAACTGCCTCAGGCAACGCTACGCATCATCGAAGGCGCGGGGCACATGGTCATGCTCGAAAAGCCCGCCGAGAGCGCGAAGGCGCTTAGAGAATTCCTGCACGAAACGGTCTCTGGATGAAAAATCCCCGCTCAATGAAAAGCGGGGATTTTTTCAACGCCACGTTTCCGAGGACTCATTTCGTGAACTGGCATTCATGCCGCTCAATCCGACGGGATGATAGGTCGGCTCGGCGGAGGGGACGGAACGCGTCACAGAAGCGGGGCGCGGCTTCGGCGCGGGACGCCTGACCGTCCGCGCGGTGGAACGGGCAGCCGGACGCGGCTGCGGGCGGGTTTCCGCCATGCTAAAGAGGCGTTCTCCTGCGACCGAGAAGGTCCCGATAATCAACACCCGAATCAGCCACACCATCACCGCGACGAAAACGGGAATAGCCTTCGTAAGCGTCGAGGGCGCAAGCAGCGCACTCCCGCTCGGCTGGTGCGTCAAAATGGCGACAGACACCCCCCACCATGTCAGCGAGGCATTCATCGCGGCAGCCAAAAGCCACGCGCCGAAGAGATACCACACTTCCATCGGTTCCTCGCGTCCCTGTTCCGGCGTGAACAAGCGGGCGATTCCCGCGAAATCAATGCCGCAAAACGCCACAGACAAAATAGTCGCCCAGCGAAGCCCCGCGAACTTCAAATCTCCTAGCAAATCACGGAGGGCGAAATCCGTCGTCCCGAAATTGAAAATTTCAAAAGCGAGCAATGCACCCAACAAAATATAGCCAAAGAGTGCACCTCGCGGGAGGGAGGTCTTCCCTGCAAGTGAGAAAGTTCTTTTATTCATGCCTGTCTCCTCATCGTTAGGCAATAGAATATCAACACTTACAATATAGAACAAGTGTTCTATATTGTCAAGAGGGAATCAAAAAATCCCTCGCGGTTGCAAGGGATTTTTCATGGAAAGGGAAAATGCTCTACCGAACTTTCACAAAGCGAACCAAGACGAGGTTTTGGTCACACGCGCCGACAGTGCTGAAATAAATCTTATCCGAGAGAGGCAGCCCCGCCTGGTCGAAAAGTTGTATCCATAGGGTTTCGTTCGATGCGATAGGCACATCGCCGAGGACGAACTCGAAGCCAGATTGTCCATATTGGGGTGCGACGCCTGTCACGGTCGTATAATCCACAGTTTTGCCAAGCAGCGTCCCCCCTACACGGACAACGATTCCCAAAATCGGACTTTTGTTTTTGTCCTCCGTCGTTCCGCCGACTCCCATCCAATGACATTGTTCGTCTGGATGAATAATCGTACTGGAGATATGCGAAATATCGGCTGTGAAGGGCATCGCAGGAGTCGGCGTCGGCGTTTCGGTTGGGGTGTTGGTCGGCTCGAAAAGCGAGAAGGGCGTCGGAGTGTAATACGGCGTAAACGTCGGGCGAGGAGTCATCGTCGCCGTCGGCGGGACGGTCGGCGTCGGCGTCCAGGTCGGTTCGAGTTGAAGCGGCGTAATCGTCGCTGTGGGAAAAATCAACGGCGTAATCGGCGTTGGGGGCGAAAGCGGATTCAACGGCGTATAGGGGTTAACCAATACAAGCAAGAAATACCCTCCGAGGCAAAACGTCGCCAGGAGAAGCAATATCGCGGCAATATCCATCGGGTCTAGCGAAAATCGCTTCGAGGGTTGTTCAAAAGCATCGTCGTTGAAATCAAATTCTTCGTCCATCGCAAAATCTCCATCTTGACCATCGTTCAGGGCGAGAGCAAAAATTCTATCGTACTTTGCGCGCGCCGCGTCTCTAACCATGCCGAAAGCGCGTTCTCTTGCAGGGTCAACCGCGCATCGGGAGAAAGAGGGCGTTCTGCCTCCCGCTCTTCGACTTTCAGGATATGGTATCCCGCGCCGGTCTGGATGATGTCACTCACCTCGCCGACTTGCATCGAAAACGCGGCATCTTCTATCGCAGGTTCGAGGAGGTAGCCTCGCGGGAACCAGCCCAAATCTCCGCGCGTGACGGCATCATATTCCTCGGCAATCTCCTCGAAAGAGTCTCCGGAATCCAGCCTCGCGAGTACCGCGCGGGCAGCATCTTCATTATAGAGCAGAATCTGCCGAGCGTGTACCTGCTCCACCGCATCGGGGAGGGATTGGAGAATCTCATCCCGCATCCACGCGGCAGAAATTTCCCGGCGCAACGCGCGGGAGAAGGATTCCGCGGTGTATCCGTGAGCCGCCTCCCACGCGGCGAGAGAATCCTGTCCGCCCAACGACTCCGCGAGGGAATCCAGACGTGCCTGAAGGGTTGCGTCATCCACCGAAAAACCGGATTCCGCCGCGCCTTGTGCGAGGAGGAGGCGATTCACCAAATCATCCAGAACAATGCGCCCCGCTTCTTCCGCCGGAACGGAACGCCCCAGCGCCGCCTGCGCGGATTGGAAACGCGCGAGTTCGTCGTGAAATTCCGCGAGGGAAATTCCTTCGCCGTTGACCAGTACCGCCATCGGCTCCGAGGTCGCGGTTGCGGAAGGGGCAGGCTGCGGCGCGCTCGTCGGAGTCAGCGGCGGTGCGACAGATTTCTCACAAGAAGACAAGAGAAAAAATAAACTCAGCCCCGCGAGGGCAAATTTTCTTCCAAGAGGTTTCATCCACCGAATTATACCCGCATATCCTTTTATGGTAGGATTCAGAAAATCTTTCACATAAACCTATTTCGGACGCCCTTCCCCGAAATCAACCCAAAGAGGCAAAATGGATATTTTCATCACAGGCGGCGCAGGATATATCGGCTCCGCCGCAGCAGAAGCCCTCCTCGACGCCGGTCACAACGTCACCATTTACGATTCCCTCATCACCGGACACCGAGAAGCCCTCCCCAAAGGAGCAACGTTCATCCACGCGGATTTAGGAGATGTGGAGACATTGACCCGCGCGCTCACATCCAAACGCTTCGACGCGGTGATGCACTTCGCGGCTTTCATCGAAGCCGGCGAAAGCATGCGCGACCCGGGACGCTTTTACCGAAACAACTTGATTTATTCTCTCCAACTCATCGAGGCGGCGCACCGCGCGGGGATTTCCCGATTCGTCCTCTCTTCTACGGCCGCCGTATATCAGTCCAGCGATGAGCCGTTGAGCGAAAGTTCCCCTTTAGGTCCAACCAATGTATACGGGCACACGAAATTGCTCATCGAGGAAACGCTGCGCTGGTATCACCGAATTCACGGGATGCACTACGCCGCACTCCGCTACTTCAACGCGGCGGGCGCGCTGCCTCATCGAGGGGAAGCCCATCAACCGGAAACACATCTTATCCCGCTCGTGTTGCAGGTTGCGCTCGGACAACGCGACAGCATTTCCATCTTCGGCACCGACTACCCGACGCCAGACGGCACCGCCATTCGAGATTACATCCACATCAGCGATTTGGTCTCCGCCCATCTTCTCGCGCTCGATGCCCTCGAAACGAGAGAGGAACTCGTCTACAACCTCGGAAACGGCGCAGGATACTCCGTCCGCGAGGTCATCGAAACCGCGCGGGAGGTCACCGGACATCCGATACCCGCGAAAGAGACGCCGCGCCGCCCCGGGGATCCCGCGCGGCTGGTCGCCTCCTCGGAGAAGATCCGCCGAGAACTTGGGTGGACGCCGCGTTTCCCCGCGCTTCGGGAAATCATCGCGTCCGCGTGGGAATGGCATCGCGCGCATCCAAATGGGTACGCGGAATAA
>CAZDGZ010000020.1:0-6455 GCA_964505165.1 uncultured Anaerolineaceae bacterium
CCTCGATACGTCCCTTCGGGACACTCGGGCAGCGGAGATTTCGCGACATGCGCCAACCCCTCCCCAACTACCAAACTACGAAACTACGCAACTACCAAACTAACGGTGACATCTGCCAAACGACTATCCGACTACCCGACTATAAGACCAACAGACTACCGAAAAAATGATTTGACGCCCTTTCCCCTTGCGCTTATAATCCTTGCGCCGTTCGGGGACGTGGCGGAACTGGCAGACGCGCATGACTTAGGATCATGTGCCTTACGGCGTGCGGGTTCGAGTCCCGCCGTCCCCATACACAAAAAATCTATCGAAGGAAGCCTATCTTGAAAATCGAAACCACCCCCCGCGAGGACCATCAGGTCACTCTTGTTGTCGAACTCGAAGCCGAGCGCATGGAACGCGCCCGCCGCGCAGCCGCTCGGAAACTCTCGAAGAAAGTCAAAATCCCAGGATTTCGCCCCGGCAAAGCCCCTTACGAGGTGATTCGCCTTCACATCGGCGAAGAGGCAATTATCGAGGAAGCCATTGACGCGCTTCTGGACGACATTTATCCCAAAGCCATCGAAGAAGCGGGAATCCAACCGGGCGCGCCCGGAAGATTGGATGAAGTCGCCTCGATAGACCCTCCGAAATTCGTCTTCACTGTGCCCCTCAAACCCTCCGTAGACCTCGGCGACTATCGGAAAGTCCGCGTCCCGTATGAGTGGGAAGCGCCGACGGAAAAGGAGGTGGATGCCGCTCTCGAAGAAATCCGCCGCTCCTACGGAATCACGCAGCCCGTCGAGCGTCCCATCGAGGCAGGGGATTTCGTCCAACTCGAAATTGTCGGGAAGAAGACGAAAGTCGAGGAGGGAGAGGATCCCATTGTCCTCGATACAAAGACCCTCGCCATCGTCGCCGCCTCGAAAAACGAAACGTCCGCGGAGCCGTATCCCGGATTTTCCAAGAAACTCGTTGGCTTGAGCGTGGGCGATGAGAAGACCTTCTCGCATAAATTCCCCGAAGATTACGAAGACGAATCGCTGCGCGGCGCGACGGTCAAATATACCGTCAAAATCAAAGCCGTTCACGCGGTAGAACTCCCTCCTCTCGATGATGACCTTGCAAAAACCGTCGGGGTGGGCGAAACCTTGGAAGACCTCCGCAAAGCCGTCCGAGAAAATCTCGAAACGAAAAGCCGCGAGGAGTATGACAACGCTTACTATGAAGAGGTTATCGGGAAGATGATTTCCCTCGCGAAGTTTTCTTACGCTCCCGTGACGCTGGAAGAAGAAATCGAGACGATCTTCGCCCAAACGGAATCTCAACTCACGCAATACGGCTTGACAATGGAGAATTACTTGGAGATGGAGGGGAAAACGCGCGAAGCCTTCATCGAAGAAACCGTCAAGCCCGCCGCGGAGAAACGTCTCAAAGAACGTCTCTTTCTGGATGCCGTCTTTTTAGAAGAAGATGTTGAAGTTAACGGTGCTGACTTCCAGAAGGAATTCGGACGGCTGCTTTTGGACTTGGAAGAAATGGGCATTGATGCGAGCAGGATCCGCGCTCGGCGGGACCGGGAACGTATCGCGGATATCCTCGCGACGGAAAGCATGAATAATATCGCCCTTTATGCTGTGCTGGAGCGCATCAAAGCCATTGCGAGCGGCGAACTCGAAAAAGCGGAGGCGGAAGCCGCCAAAGCCGCGAAAGAGAAGGAAGAAGAAGAAAAAGAACCTGAAACCGAAGACTCTCTCGAAACGACTCCTGAAACCGAAGACTCTCCCGAAACGACCCCTGAAACGGAGACGAAGGATGAATAATTTTCCCCAATCCGTCATCCCGATGGTGATTGAAAAATCCGGGCGCGGCGAACGTGCGTACGATATCTACTCCCTGCTGCTCAAAGAGCGCATTGTCTTCCTCGGCACGCCCATTGACGACCAAATTTCCAATCTCATCGTGGCGCAACTTCTCTATCTCAACCACGAGGATCCGGAAAAAGAAATCCAAATGTACATCAACTCGCCGGGCGGGCAGATTTACGCCGGGCTGGCGATTTACGACACGATGCAAATGATTTCCAACCCGATTAGCGCGGTCGCTGTTGGCGTCACCGCGTCGTTCGGGACGGTTCTCCTCGCTGCCGCGACCAAAGGGCGGCGGTACGCGCTTCCCCACGCGACGATTCACATGCACCAGCCTCTCGGCGGCGCGCAGGGGCAGGCGACGGACATCGAAATTCAGGCGCGGCAAATTCTTCATCTGAAAGAGTTGCTCAACGGAATCCTCGCGAAGCATACCGGGCAAAGCATCGAAGTCATCGAGCGAGACACCGACAGAGATTTCTACATGAACGCGGAGCAAGCCGTCGCCTACGGTCTCGTAGACAAAGTTTTGGAAGCGCCGAAGAAATAATGCCCCGCCTTTCGACCTTTTCCATCGTCGCCTGCGATTTGGACGAATCGGCGTGGGGGGTGGCGGTATCGTCCAAATTTCCGGCGGTCGGCGCGGTCGTCCCCTGGGCGGAGGTCGGCGCCGGCGCAATCGCGACGCAGGCATTCGCAAATCCCGCATACGGACCCAAAGGATTGTCCCTCCTGAAGGAGGGATTTTCCGCGCAAGACGCGTTGGACTCCCTCCTCCGAGACGACCCTGACCGCGAAACTCGTCAGGTCGGCATCGTGGATTCCGAAGGACGCGCTGTCTCCTATACCGGAAAAGAGTGCCTCCCCTGGGCGGGCGGCATCACGGGGACTCATTATGCCATTCAAGGCAATCTCCTCGTCGGCGCGGAAGTCGTCCGCGCGATGGAAGACGCGTTTCTCCACACGGAAGGCGACCTCCCCGCGCGGCTCTACGCCGCGCTCCTCGCGGGAGAGAAAGCGGGCGGCGATAGACGAGGCAAGCAATCCGCCGCGATTTATGTCGTCAAACCGAAGGGCGGCTACGGCGGACTCAGCGACCGATGGATAGATTACCGCGTGGATGATGCGCTGCATCCCGTCCCGCGCCTCGGCGAATTGCTGAACCTTCATCGCCTTCATTTCGAACGTTCTCCCGAAGAAGAAAGAATTACTCTCGAAGGGAAATCCCTCGAGCGCCTTCAGCGCATCATGCGGAAATTGGGCTATTACCTCCCCGACATCAACGGCGTGTACGACGACGCGACCCGCGCCGCGTTGCAGGCGTTTCTGGGAAACGAGAACTTCGAAGAACGCGCCGATTTCGAACGCGGGACGATTGATTCTCCCGTTTTGGCATATCTCCTCGAAAAATTCTCATGAGTCTTACCTTCCCCATCCGCGCGCTCATCCTCGATATGGACGGCGTTCTGTGGCATGATGAGCGTCCCATTGGAGACCTTCCCGCCGTGTTCGCGAGAATAAAAGCGGCGGGATTGCGCGTTGTCCTCGCGACGAATAATTCCACGCGTGCGCCCGAAGAGTATCTCGAAAAACTTCGCGCCTTTGGGGTTTCGCTGACGAAAGAGCAGGTCATCAACTCCTCGATGGCGACCGCCGCCGCGCTGAAAAAACGCTTCCCGGAAGGCGGCGTCGTCTATGTCGTCGGCGAGCGCGGGATTCTCTCCGCGCTGCGCGAGGCGGGATTTACGCCCAAAACCGGCGCGGACCGTCCGCAGAATCCCGTTGCCGTTGTCGCGGGGATGGATAGAGATATCTCCTACGAAAAACTCGAAATCGCGACCCAACTTGTCCGCGCGGGCGCGCCTTTCTACGCGACGAATCCCGATAGAACCTACCCCACGCCGCGCGGATTGGCTCCCGGAGCAGGGACGATAATCGCCGCGCTCGAAGCCTCGACGGATACGACTCCCATAATGGGCGGCAAACCCGAACCTTATCTCTTCCGCCTCGCGCTCCGACGGATGGAGGCTGCGGCGTCGGAAACCCTTGTCGTCGGCGATAGGCTCGAAACCGACATCGCGGGCGGGCAGGCGGCGGGATGTCAAACCGCGCTCGTTCTCTCCGGCGTAACCCCGCGCGAAAAAGCGGAGGCGTGGACTCCGCCCATTGATTTGATTGCCGAGAACCTCGATGCCGTTTTGGATGTGCTGGAATCGGGAACTTCGCGCGGAGGGTGAACGATATTTGCAGGGGGCGAGTTTTCTCTTTTTTAGGGGTGCGCGTAGCCAATAGGTGGTACAGCACAACTTCGGTGAATTTCACATTGACAAACTTTCCCTCTTCTACTAGGCTATGAGAGATGACTGCCTTTTCTCTTACCTCCGCTCAAACCGAAATTCTTTCCGCGCCGCTGGATGCAAAGATTTTCCTGCGCGGACCCGCCGGATGCGGAAAAACGACGACGGGGGTCGCGCGGATGCAATTTCTCCTTTCGCAGGAGATCCCCTCTGAATCTCTCCTCATCCTGACGCCGCAGCGTACCCTCCAAGAACCCTATGTGCGTTTTTTGAGAAGCCCGGAGATGCGCGCGGGCGGGGAGGTGACTCTGGCGACGGTAGGCGGGTTGGCACGCCGTATGATTGACCTCTTTTGGACTCTCGCGGCGGAAGAAGCGGGATTCGCCCGTCCCGATTTGCCGCCGATTTTCCTGACCCTCGAAACGGCGCAGTATTTCATGGCGAAAATCGTCCGCCCTCGTCTGGAAAAGGGATATTTCGATTCGCTGACCATTTCCCGAAACCGTCTCTACGCGCAAATTCTGGACAATCTCTCCAAATCCGCTGCGGTGGGCTTCCCCTATACCGAAATCGGGGAGCGGCTCGATTCCGCGTGGATGGGCGACCCTTCCCGGCGCCGCGTCTATGCTGATGCGCAGGAATGTGCCTCGGAATTTCGTCATTATTGTTTGCAGCATAATCTTCTCGATTTTTCGCTCCAACTGGATGTGTTTTGGAATATCCTTTGGAAGAACGACACGGTTCGGACGTATCTTTTCCAGCGATACCGCCATTTGATTTACGATAACGTGGAAGAGGATCTCCCCCGCGCGCATGATTTGGTGGAGGAGTGGCTTCCTTCCTTCGACTCTGCGCTGCTCCTCTTCGATGAGGGAGGAGGCTACCGCCGTTTCCTCGGCGCGGACGCCCTTTCCGGGGAGCGGCTCGCCGCGCTGTGTGAGGAGGAAATCTCGTTTCAGGATTCTTTCGTCATGGAGGCGCCGGTCGCCGCGCTGTCGGACGCGTTGGAACGCGCGATAAACCCTGACCTCCCCGCGTCGCTGCCGGAGACGAGCGCTCTCGCGGTCCAGGCGATTCGTTTCTCGGATGAACGCTTTTTCCCTCAAATGCTCGATTGGGTGGTCGAGGAAATCGTCTCTCTCCTCAACGGAGGGCTTTCCCCTTCGGATATTGCCGTTCTCTCTCCCTATCTTTCGGATGCGCTTCGATATTCTTTGATGAATCGGCTGGAAGCGCGCGGCGTCCCGACGCGTTCTCACCGTCCCTCGCGTTCGCTTCGTGATGAACCCGCCTCCCGAACCCTGCTCACTTGGGCGGCGATTGCACATCCCCAATGGGGCTTCCTCCCCGATACGCTGGATGTCGCGCACGCGTTGATGAAAACCATCGAGGGAATGGATTTGATACGCGCACAACTCTTGGCGCAGGTGGTATATCGCCCGCGCGGTGTTCTCCTTTCTTCTTTCGACGACATCCGTACCGATATGCAGGAGCGCATCACCTTCGGCTTTGGAGATTTGTATAGCACCTTGCGTTCTTGGATTTTGGAGTACCGCGAAGATGAACCGAAGACTTTGGATTATTTTCTGCGTGCCTTTTTCGGCGATGTCCTTTCGAAGCGTGGATTTGCTTTTCATCGAGATTTGGATTCCGTGCGCGTCGCGGCGAGTTTGATTGAATCGGTGCAGAAATTCCGCAGGGTGATGGAATCTGCCCGTGAAGAACTCGACGCGGACGCGTTGGGCAGCGAATATCTGGCGATGCTGAATGAAGGCGTCCTCGCGGCGCAATATCTCGTCGGCTGGCGCGAACAGGAAAAAGACGCGGTCCTCCTCGCCCCGGCGTATACCTTCCTCCTCATGAATCGCCCGGTCTCGGTGCAATTTTGGCTCAACCCCGGCGCGGGAGGGTGGTCGGAGCGGCTCTTTCAGCCGTTGACGCATCCTTACGTCCTGTCTCGCGAATGGACTCCCTCCGCATTATGGACGGACGCGGACGAGGCGCGGGTTTCGATAGATACCCTTGCGGCGCTCGTGACGGGGCTTCTGCGGCGCTGCCGTTCACGGGTGTATTTGGGTATCTCCGCATTGGGAGAATCCGGTTTCGAGCAGCGCGGGACGTTGTTGAAGGCGTTTCAGAAGGTGCTGCAAGAGGTTTCGTAGGGGATTTATCCCCGTGCTAGATCGCACGGGCTACCCTAAAGGGTGCTTCGCGAAACGCCTCGTGCTACCTGTACAAAGCCCGCTAAAGCGGACTGTCCGGATTGTCGAGGTTTTGCTACCCTAAAGGGTGCTTCGCGAAACGCCTC
>CAZDGZ010000020.1:6555-16552 GCA_964505165.1 uncultured Anaerolineaceae bacterium
CCGGATTCTCAAGTTCGTACCGAAGGAATCTCGCTTATGAAGAAAATTCTCCCTCTTCTCCTTCTCTTTGCCCTTCTCCTCGTCCCGCAGCGCGCGGTGCGAGCGGATACGGGTCCCAAGCCTACGATGACGTTTACCTTCCAACTTCCATCCCAAACGTGGAGCATCGTATCCGGCACCTTGTACGAATGCGGCGTGCCGGATTGCGCGGACGCTCGTCCCCTCGAGGAGGTGGGCCCTCAGCGATTCCACTGTGATGCCTCCTCCTGTTTTTCGATGGCGTATGGCTACGCGGATTATTTTCGATTGGAAATCACGTTTTCCAATGGGAAGACTCTCCAAAGCAATGTCTTTACCAAAAAAGCCTTCGATGCGGACTATGTGGTGACTCTCTCCGGCGATACGCTCGCCGTGGAGGAAAAAGGCGGAAAGACAGACGGGAAGAAAGCGGGATTTTCTTTACCGGCTTTGCTGCTGACCCTTTTCGTAGAACTTCTCCTTGCCTACGCGTACGCCCGGAAAAAGGACTTTTCTCTCAAACGCTTTCTCGCCGGAGTTTTCTTTGCCAATGTGCTGACCAATCCGCTTTTCACGTTTTTCCTCGCTGTTTCGGGTTCTTCTCTTGCGTTCGCGCTTCTGATTGGCGAACCCCTCATCGTCTTTGTCGAAGGGATTCTCCTCTACCTCGTGATGAAAAAAGACCTCGGGTTTTGGCGATGCCTCCTCCTGAGTCTTCTCTTCAATCTCGCCAGCATCCTCGCGGGATTTTTCCTTCCGATATAATTCACTTTACCTCCCGTCCCGACCGAAAGAGACTCCATGACCATCACTTTTCGACCTTCCCAGCAAAAAATCTTGACCTATCGCGGCGGAACGATGGGAATTGCCGCCGTCCCCGGCGCGGGGAAGACCTTTACCCTCTCCGCACTTGCGGCGGAAATTATCGCAAGGGATGTTTTGGAAGCCGACCAAGAAGTGCTGATTGTTACGCTGGTCAATTCCGCTGTGGATAATTTCTCCGCGCGGGTGAGCGAATTCATCACGGAACGAGGACTCCTGCCGAGGATGGGGTATCGTGTCCGCACATTGCATGGATTGGCGCATGACATCGTTCGCGAAAAACCCGCCCTCGCGGGCTTGGATGAACGATTCCAAATTGTAGATGAGCGCGAAGCGAACCGCATCCGTCAAGAAGCCGCGGACGCGTGGCTTGCTGTGAATGGAGAAAAATTCCTCGAGACCTATCTCAACCCCGACCTCGACTCGTATCAGAGAAGCAGGGTTCACCATAAAGAATTGCCGAAGTACATCCTCTCGCTGGCAAACGCATTCATCCGCTCTGCAAAAGACCGGCGGCTGACTCCCCAGATGCTCCGCGAGCGTCTGGATGCGCTTCCTCCTCTCCCTCTCGCGGAAATGGGATGGAGCGTATACGCCGATTATCAGCGGGCGCTTGCCTATCGCGGCGCGGTGGATTTCGACGATTTGATTCGTCTCGCTCTCGATATTCTGGAGCAAGATGCGGAATATCTCGACCGTCTGCGCTACCGATGGCCCTACATCCTCGAAGACGAGGCGCAAGATTCCAGCCGACTTCAGGAGGCGATTCTCCGTCTTCTTTCGGAGGGCGCGTCGGAGGAGGAAAATCGCGGCTGGGTGCGAGTCGGCGACCCGAATCAGGCAATTTTCGAGACCTTCACGACGGCGAATCCGAGGTATTTGCGCGATTTCATCGCCCATGAAGCGGAATTCGTCGAAGAGTTGCGGGAATCGGGGCGTTCACAGCCCTCGATTATCGCGCTGGCAAATCAGATGATTCGATGGGTGATGGATGAACATCCGGTCGCGGAGGTGCGGGATGCGCTCGCGCCGCCGCTGATTCTTCCTGCGCCGAAAGAGGACCCTCGCCCGAATCCGCCCGACGACCCCGCGGGAATCCGTTTCGTCGGCAAATCCTACACGCCAAGCGAAGAGGTGAACGCGGTGGTGGATTCTATCGCACGCTGGCTTCCGAAGAATCCACAGCGGACGGTTGCGGTGCTGGTGCCGCGAAATGAGCGAGGCTCCGAGGTTATCAACGCACTGCGAGAGCGGGGAATTCCCTATGTCGAGTTGCTTCAGTCCACCCTTTCGACGCGCGCGGCGGCGGGCGCGCTGACGAGGATTTTGCGTTATCTCGTGGAGCCTCAGTCGGCGAGACGTTTGGCGGAGGCGTATCAGGTGTGGCGGCGCGATTGGCGTGAAGGGGACTCGCGTGAAAAGGCTCTCTACAAGGCGGTTTCGGAGAAACTTCGCCGCTGTGATTTCGTGGAATCCTATCTTTTTCCGCAGAATCCGCTTGACGATTGGCTCTCACGCGTCCGTGAGTCCGAATCCGACGAGGAGGTTCTTGCAGAGTTGGAGATGTTTCGGGAGGTGGTACGCGGCTGGCAGGGGGTGACTCTCCTTCCGATTGACCAGATGATTCTCACGCTTTCTCAGGAGATTTTTACCGATGCGGCGGATCTCGCGCTGGGGTATCATCTCGCGGGCGCGCTGGCGCAGGTGGCGGCGTACCGCGAATCGTGGCGTTTGCCGGAGTTGACCGCGGAGCTGGAGGTGATTGCGAAGAACGAGCGGAAGTTCCTCGGTTTCGATAGGGATGCTTCCGGTTTTGACCCGGAGCGGTATCGCGGTGTGGTGACGGTGGCGACGATGCACAAGGCGAAGGGGCTGGAGTGGGACCGGGTGTATTTGATGTCGGTGAATACGTATAATTTCCCTTCGGGCGGGAGTTCCGATTCGTATATTTCGGAGCGTTGGTTCGTGCGGGATGCGTTGAATTTGGAGGCGGAGGCGTTGGCGCAGTTGGACGCCGCGCTTTCAGCAGAGGGGTATGCTTGGTACGAGGAGGGGGAGGCGACGAAAACCGCTCGGCTGGATTATGTGCGCGAGCGGCTTCGGCTTTTGTATGTGGGGATTACCCGCGCGAGGCGGGAGTTGATTGTGACGTGGAATACGGGACGCCGCGGCGATACGCGTCCCGCGTTGGCTTTTGTCGCGCTGCGGGAGTGGCTGCGCGGTTAGGGTTTGAGTTCGAAGGTGTAGCCGCCGAGGGTGATGTGCGGCTGGTACGCGCCGTAACTGGTGGCGCGGACGCGTCGGGCGATTTCTTCCTCGTCCATGTCGGGGGTGATGGTCATATGTTCGTTGAATTCTTTTCGGCTGAAGGGCGGACGAGTCCATGTTTCTTCGGAGGCGGGGAGGGGTTTCCCTGCAAAGATGAGGCTGAGAATTTCGTAGAAAAGCGCCAGTTGATACGCGTAGGTGCGCTCGAGGAGGGATTCAACGGTGTCGCTGGGGAAGACGGGGAAGCGCGAGACTTTGATGATGCCGCCGGTATCCACTTTCGCTGCCATGTGGTGACAGGTGACTCCGTATTCCGGCGCGTTTTCGTAGAGGGCGAAATTGTTGCAGCCGATTCCGGGGTAGTCGGGCGAGGCGGGGTGGAAGTTGATGGCGGCTTTTTTCGCGCGTTCCAGCAAATACGAGGGCACGACCCATCTCGAAAGGTACGAGATGATGTAGTCGCCTTCCCAGGTTTTGGCTTCTTCGGGTAGCGGGTCTCCCCATTTCCCGAGGGCGTAGACGACTTCGGAGGCGTTTTGCTGGCAGAATTTCAATGCGGCGAGACAGTTGGGGTCGCCTTCTTTGCCGAGAAAGAGGATGGAGGGGGTGTCCATGTGCTGCTCCTTTTGGTTAGAAATCTCGTTTTCCTTGCAGGTATTCGATGAGGAAGCGGAGCGCGGCGTCGGCGGAGTAGGCTTTGTTTTGAAGTCTGTCGCCGTCCCAGAGATAATGCCGCGCCCATTCGCCGTCTGGGGCAGATAGCCCAATCCACGTTGTGCCGACGGGTTTTTCTTCCGTGCCGCCGCCGGGTCCCGCGATGCCGCTGACGGAAATGCCGATGTCGGCTTGGAGGACGCGTCGGATTCCCCGCGCCATTTCGAGAACGGTTTGGCGGCTGACCGCGCCGTAGGTGTTGAGGGTGTCCCAGGAGACGCCGAGGATTGCGGCTTTGGCTTCGTACGCGTACGCGGTGACGCTGCCGAGGTAGTAGGCGGAAGACCCGGGAATGTTGGTGATGCGATGTCCGATGAGTCCGCCGGTGCAGGATTCCGCCACGACGAGTTTCCATCCCTTTTCGAGGAGGAGGCGTCCGGCGGTGAGTTCGAGGGAGTCGGAATTCGTAGCCATGCCGGTATTATAAGGCAGGCGCGGCGTGAAGGATAGAGAAGAGGCAAAAATGGGCGGGAAATTTTCCCTTCCCGCACGGCTTCGGAGATGGTATAATACCGCCCGCTGAACGGAGAGGTCGCGTAGTCCGGTCTAGCGCGCACGCCTGGAGAGCGTGTAACCCGCAAGGGTTCGAGGGTTCGAATCCCTCCCTCTCCGCCAGAGAGAAACGGGACGAGGAAACTCGTCCTGTTTTGTTTTTAAGGGAGTCGGAAGATGCACGGTGCGCGCCTTTCTTTGGAGGGAAGGCGGTGCGCTTCGCTGCCGGTCAGATGTTCGAGGAGGTATTCATCCATGTCGCAGAGTTCTGGATGCGCGGGGAGGAGCGCGGCGTAGGGGCATTGTTCGAAGATGACGCGCGGTCCTTCGGCGTGCGCCTCCCATCGCGCGTCGTAGCCGAGACGGTTCAGCCGTTCGATGGTGCGCGCGAGGCGCTGCATCGCGCCGCCTGAGGGGGAGGGGGGTCCCCCGAAGCGTTCCGCGAGGCGGCGAAGCGCGTCGGGGCGATGACGCGGCGAAACGGAATCAAGATAAAGGTCTAGGAGGTGCGAGGCGAGAGAGTCAATGCCTTCGCCGCGTGCGACGCGGCTGAGGGCGTATCGCTTCGCGGGGCGTCCGCGCCGTTCTCCTTTCCATTCGAGAGAAGAGACGAGAACGCCGCTTTCTTCCAGAATGCGGAGGTGACGCCGCGCGTTTGCGGTGGTCATCCCCAGCGCGCGGCTGAGTTCGGAGGCGGTGACGGTTTTGTGTTTTTGAAGGTAGGTGAGAATGCGCTGGCGCGAGGTTGTCATAGACATGGGGTGATTATACTCATAATTTTCATTTTCGCAAATGTATATTTTCGAAATTCGATTGACGCCTTCCCGCGAAGCGACTATAATCCCGCCGTATGAGTACACTGACTTGGGATTCCTCTTATGCAATTGCGCGGGCGTTGATGGACGCGCATCCCGATGTTTCGATGGAGGAGGTTTCGCTGGGGATGGTGTACGATTGGACGTTGGAACTTGGGCAATTCGAGGACGACCCCTCGCTTGCGAGTGACGAAATCCTCATGGCAATTTATCAAGATTGGTTCGAGGAGATACTTCATGGACAAAACTGACCTGAACTCCCCCGGTTACGACATCCCGGAAGAGATGCAGAGTGTGGTCTCGATTACGACCTTAGACCGCATCTACAACTGGGGACGTCGCTCTTCGGTCTGGCCGATGATGTTCGGTCTGGCATGTTGCGCGATTGAAATGATTTGTACGGCGGCAGGACGGTATGACCTTGCCCGTTTCGGGATGGAGGTCATGCGCCCCAGTCCCCGCCAAAGCGATTTGATGCTCGTTTCGGGCACGGTGACGAAGAAAATGGCGCCTACGATTGTGCGTCTGTATAACCAGATGCCTGAACCGAAATACGTCATCGCGATGGGTGCGTGCGCTTCGGGCGGCGGTCCCTTCAAAGATGGGTATAACGTTATTTCGGGCGTAGACCAATTCATTCCGGTGGATGTGTATATCCCCGGCTGCCCGCCGACCCCGCAGGCGTTGTTGAACGGACTCATCAAACTTCAAGAGAAAATTGACAAGCAGTCCATCAAGCAGGTGCGCTGGTATCAGAAGGGTGAACAGGCGGAAATCCCGGTGCCGGTTCTTGGTCCCGATTTGATTGATTTGCGCCAGATTGACCAAATCAAGAAGCACGCGGCATTGAAGGCAGAAGAGGCATAAGAGAGGCAGCGATGACAACTCCTGTTCAACCCTCCACCCCCGATTTTTCCGCCCGTTTCCCCGGCGCTGTCGTCCCCGATGAGCGCAAGGGCTACGAAGGCTGGATTGTTTCGGCAGAGAAACTGGTCGAGTTCGCGACGGCGCTCCGTGACGAGTTCGGCTACGATTATCTTTCTTCTGTCACCGGCGTGGACTATCTTCCCGAAGGAAAGATGGAAGTGGTCTACCACGCGTATAAGACGACCGGCGGCCCCGGCGTTGTGTTCAAGGTACAGGTTCCCCGCGAGGATCCTGTGGAAGTTCCCTCGCTGGTTCCGGTTTACCCCGGCGCAGAATTTCAGGAACGAGAAGCCTGGGATTTGCTCGGCATTCGCTTTACGGGGCATCCCGATTTGCGCCGTATCCTCCTTTGGGAAGGGTTTGAGGGACATCCCCTCCGCAAAGATTGGCACGAACCGTATTTCGAAGCGGAAACCAAACCGTATAAATCCCGCTGGCCCAGCGGCAAGGTGCGCCGCTCGGAAGAGTTGAACCCCTACGGCGCGAATGTGCAGTACCCCGAAGGGTTTGACCCTGAAAAGTGGACTCCTGAAGGAGAAGCCGCTCTTTATGGCGCGCTGGCAAAATACAAAGAAACGGATGAAAGCGGCTTGACGACCGACCATATCGTCGTCAATCTTGGACCGCAGCACCCCTCGACGCATGGCGTTTTCCGCATTGCCGTTGTTCTCGACGGGGAGACGATTGTCAGCCTGAAACCGGTGATGGGCTATCTGCACCGCAATCACGAGAAAATCGGTGAGCGCAATACTTTCTTGCAGAATATGCCCTATACCGACAGGTTGGATTATCTTTCTTCCATGAGCAACAACTTCGGATACGCGCTGGCGGTCGAGAAGTTGATGGGAATCGAAGTGCCGGAACGCGCGGAATATATCCGTGTGATGATGGCGGAACTCACCCGAATCCAAAATCACGTCTTCGCTATCGGGATGTTCCTGAACGACTTGGGCGCGTTCTTCACGCCTTCGCTTTATGCGCTGGAAGAGCGGGAATTGATTTTGGATATTTTCGAGGCGGTTTCCGGTTCGCGCATGATGTGCAACTACTTCCGTTTCGGCGGCGTGGCGCGGGATTTGCCCGAAGGCACGCTGGAGAAAATCAAAGATTTGGCGTTCGACCGTCTGCCCCGAAAAGTAGACGAACTCGACCGCTTCTTGACGGAAAACGAAATCGTCCGCTCTCGTTGTATCGGACAAGGCGTTCTTTCGACGGAAGACGCTATCCGCTATTCGGCGGCGGGCCCGCTGCTGCGAGCCTCCGGCGTCCCCTATGATGTGCGCCGCGCAGACCCGTACAGCATCTACGACCGATTCGATTTCAATGTCGCCGTCCGCTATCATGGCGATATCTACGACCGATATCTCATCCGCCTGGACGAAATCCGCGAAAGCATCAAGATTATTCAGCAGGCGGTACAGCAAATCCCCGAAGGTCCCATTCAGACCGGCAAACCGCAATATCAAGTGCGCGTTCCCGCCGGGGAATCTTATGGGCGCGTGGAAGGCCCGAAAGGCGAACTCGGCTATTATGTGGTCTCTACCGGAAAGCCGAATCCTTGGCGGTATCATGTCCGCGCTCCATCCTTCATCAATTTGACCCCCTTCGGACCGATGTGTACCGGCTTGAAAGTCGCGGACGTGGTCGCCGTCCTCGGTTCCATTGACATCGTTCTCGGCGAGACCGACCGGTAGGAGAGCAAAGATGGATAATATGTACGGCAAAGGCATTCTGAAAGGGTTAAGCGTCACCCTGAAACGCTTCGTGGATACCTATCTGGACGATATTAAGTGGCTGGGGAAACGCTACTATACGCCGGAAGGAATCGCGCACCGTTCTAGCAAGGATTCTCGCGGGATTTTCACCATTCAATACCCGGAAGAAAAATTGCCGGTTCCCGAAGAATTCCGCTTCATCCCCTTCTTGGTCTACGATGAACAGGAAGACGGGAGCAAGCATCTCCGCTGCACGTCGTGCGGTATCTGCGCGAAAGTTTGTCCGCCCCAGTGCATCTGGATTACCCGTACCAACGATCCCAAAACGGGACGTCCGGTGCCGGAACCCGCGGAATTCTACATTGACATTGACGTCTGCATGAATTGCGGTCTCTGCGCGGAGTATTGTCCCTTCGACGCGATAAAGATGGATCACGACTACGAACTCGCGACCTACGACCGCATGCGGGATAACATCTACGACAAAGAAAAATTGATGAAACCCGCTTCGTATTATGCGGAAATTCGCCCTGTGAATTACGCACGCGAGGAAGAGGCACGAAAAGCCAAAGAGGCGGCAAAAGCCGCCCGCGCGGCTGCACGAGCCAAACCCAAAGCGTAAACGGCTTTTCCGCTTTTTTTCGACTTTCTTTCAGGTTGAAGGGCAGGCGCAGCGCGCAGGTTCTTCAACCTGTGGCTTTCTCTCGTATGACGATATCGCCGCAACTTCTTTTCCCGCCGAGCCTCATCCCTGCGCTGAAGGACGCGCGGGGCGC
Source organism: uncultured Anaerolineaceae bacterium (assembly GCA_964505165.1). Lineage (GTDB taxonomy): Bacteria > Chloroflexota > Anaerolineae > Anaerolineales > Villigracilaceae > CAZDGZ01. The sequence continues at coordinate 15,103 of CAZDGZ010000020.1, forward strand.
GGCGTGGCGGACGCTGGTCGAGGAGACGGCGCGTGCGGAGGAAGATTCTCCGCAAAAGGCTGCCTTCGTCTTGTTGATGGCGCGTCTTGCTAATTGCGCCGCCTGCAAAGCCGATACTTACCGCGCTCTGCATGGGTGCGAAAAATGCTCCTTGCGCGCACTTCGGCATTATCGCGATTCCGACGAGGCGCTGATTGAAGAATATCGTCAGGCGCTGCGAGAAGTGGAAGCCTATATTCGACGATAGCGCGCGATGAGGGAATCTCATCTCAAGACCTTTCCCCGTCGCCAAAGAGCGAGGTATCTATGACCCAAACTGTGACCAAAGACGCCGTATTAGCGGCATTGAGCAAGGTGATGGATCCCGATTTGCATAAGGATCTCGTCACGCTGAAAATGATTCGAGATTTGGATGTAAAGGATGGCGCGGTAAGTTTCAAAATCATGCTTACGACGCCTGCCTGCCCTCTCAAAAACGAGATTAAAGAATCCGCTGAAGCCGCTGTGCGCGCGGTGCCGGGCGTGAAAAGCGTCGAAATCAAGATGGACGCGGAAGTCCCTGCCGATGGACGCACTCGCGGTCTCATCAGCACGACCGTGAAGAACGCCATTGCCGTCGGTTCCGGGAAAGGCGGCGTGGGCAAAAGCACCGTTGCGGTAAATCTCGCGGTGGCGCTGGCGGAAAGCGGCGCGAAAGTGGGCTTGATGGACGCGGATATCTACGGTCCAAACATTCCCACGATGATGGGCGTCAAACGGCTGCCGCCGCCTACCGCGAAAAAACTCATCCCTGCGGAAGCCTACGGGGTGCGGATGATTTCGATGGGCTTCCTCGTGAAGCCGGGACAGCCTCTCATCTGGCGCGGCGCGATGCTTCATTCGGCGGTGCGCCAATTCCTGACGGATGTGGATTGGGGAGATTTGGATTATCTCATCATTGATTTGCCCCCCGGAACCGGTGACGCTCCGTTGACTCTGGCGCAATCCCTCCCGTTGAGCGGCGCGATTCTCGTCACGCTGCCACAGATGGTTTCGCTGGAAGATGCCAGCCGGGGATTGGAAATGTTCCGCCATTTGGATGTGCCGATTCTCGGCGTCATCGAAAATATGCGCGGCGAATTCTTCGGTGCGGGAGGCGGCGAAGCGCTCGCGAAAGAAGCCGGCGTCTCGTTCCTCGGCGCGATCCCGATGGACGCGCAAGTCCGCCAATCCGGCGACGCGGGGCAGCCCTCCATTATCGCCCAGCCGGATTCCGATGCCTCGAAGGCGATGCGTGAAATCGCGCAGACAATTGCCTCGAAGATTAGCGTCGCGGCTTTGACGGAGAAGCATATCCCGATTATCAACATCATCGAGTAACGAATAAATCGAATTTTCGGAGCGCTTTTTGGGCGCGCTGCCTGAAAGGCGCTCTGATTCTTTAGGACTTACGCAGTTGGTCCTAAACCCC
>CAZDGZ010000020.1:16652-23979 GCA_964505165.1 uncultured Anaerolineaceae bacterium
CGGTGACATGAGCCGGGGGAACTGCGTAACTCCTATTCTTTTAAGAAATCGGGAGCGCGGACATCTCCCCCGACGCGCTTCTTCGCGAACTCAAAAGCGAGGGTATAATACCTCCCATGCAACCATACATCGTTGGCGTTCAATTTCAAAAAACCGGAAAAATCTACTATTTCGATGCCACCGAATTTCCCGACCTCCGCGCGGGAGATTATGTCGTGGTGACGACTTCGCGCGGCAGACATTTGGGCGAGGTGAAGAAGGTCCTGACCGACCCTCCTGAGCCTCCCGAAGGCGGGTGGAAGAAAGTCTTGCGGCGTGCCACGCCCCGCGATTTACTCCTTCTGCAAACGTGGCGGAGTAAACAAGAGGACGCGCTGAAACTTTGCCGCGAGCGCGCGGAAGCGTTGAAAATTGCCAATTTGAAAATCATCTCGGCAGAATATAACTACGACGGCTCGCAACTCACTTTCTTGTACAGCAGTGAAGCGGACGAGAAAATCAATATCAAACCCTTGCACCGCGCTTTGCAAAAACGCTTTCCGCATACACGCGTGGATTTACGGCAAATTGGTCCCCGCGACGTGGCGAAAATCATCGGCGGCATGGGTGCGTGCGGGTTGGAAAAACGTTGCTGCACGCGCTTCCTAACCGAGTTCAATCCTATTTCTATCAAAATGGCGAAAGAGCAGGGAATTTCCCTCACGCCCTCCGAAATCACGGGCATGTGCGGACGCCTGCGCTGCTGCCTGATATACGAATACGAAGCCTATGTAGAGGCGCGGAAGACCCTCCCGCGCCGAAAGCGCCGCGTCATCACACCGATGGGCGAGGGGAAAGTCGTGGATTTATATCCGCTGAAACAAAGTGTTATTGTGGAATTGGAGGACCGCAAGCGGCACGAATTTTTCCGCGACGACATCGAACCCTGGAACGAGCAGGAGGCGGCGAGGCGGAAGTCCGCTTCGCGCGACGGGAAAGAGGATTCCGTTGAAGAAAAAAGCCGCTGAAAGGCGGCTTTTTTTCTGCGCGCGGACGCGTCGGTACAGATTCACTCGCGAGACGGAATCCGCGCGGCAATGGGGGCGACACGAGCGCGCGTCAGGCGGAGGATATCCTCCACGCGCAGCCGGAGATTGAGTCCGCGTTCGCCGCCGGAGATGTGAATCTCCTCCTGCTGTTTTGCCGATTCGTCCAGCACCATCTGAAATCCTTTGTTCAACAGCGCGAGCGGGGAGATGCCTCCCGCTTGCAAACCGGTGAGGGCTTCGGCTTCTTTTTCCGTCGGCAGGCGGAGTTTCTTTTCCCCAAGCGCGGCGGCGAGGGCTTTGAGATTGACCACCGAATCCCCGGGGACGATGGCGAGAATGGGTTTGCCTTTTGCGCGCCGAACGACGACGATGGTCTTGTATACAACCGATGCCGGAACCCCGAGCCTTTGCGCCGTTTCAACCGCGCCGAGTTTCTCCGCCGGAAGGTCGTAGGCGGTGTAGGGGATTTTCTTTGCATCGAGCATTCGAGTGATGTTGTTGGCGTGAGGCATGGCTTTTCTTCGCGGGGGCGCGTTGCTTTCTGAATTTTTTTGTACTATACTATTTTGGACGATGGTCGTTTCATTATACCGAATTTTCGCGTTCTGGCGCGAGAGGTGGAGAAGGTGCGTTTTTCTCGGTTGTTTTTCGAGATTGGGAAGAAAAGGGCTTTTTCTTTTTGGGCTATAATTAAACCGTAGAATTTCAATGATGCCGGCGGACAATGCCCATGTTAGGGTGAAAAAGTAAAAAGATAAGGAGAGAAAAAATGAAGTTGGTTTCTACTACAGCATTAGCAAAACGACATCAGTTAAAGACTAAAGAGATGTTCGTGAAATTGATGAATATGGGGCTGATAGAGAAAGAAGGCGCTTCGTGGAAGTTGACGGAAGAAGGAAAAAGAAGAGGAGGGGCATATAAGGATAGCCAACAATATGGAAGATATATCGTCTGGCCGGAAGATTTGCTGGAAGATAAAGAAAGAAGGGATACGTCGAGAGGTTCTTTGATTACAGCAACTACGATAGGAAAAGAATTTGGGCTATCTGCTGTAAAGGTAAATTATATTTTGTCTGAAATCGGCTGGATTTCCAGAGGTATAAAAGGATGGATATTGTCGGAACAAGGGAAGAAGCAAGGAGGGGTGCAGGATGAGGATAAACATTCGGGGGTTCCGTATGTGCGTTGGCCAAGAGACATAGTTAAATCGAAAGTGCTGATAGAGACGATTGAGCAGTTTAAGGGTGGGGAAGGAGAAAACAAGCAAAAAGGGATAACGGATGGAGAAAAAGAATTTAGGAAGAAGTTTGAAGCGAAACATAGAACGACAGACGGACATTATGTTCGTTCGAAGGCAGAAATGTTGATAGACAATTGGCTATACATGGCGGGAATAGTACATGCGTATGAAAGAAAATTGCCGATTGAGGAGGATGTGTATTCGGACTTTTATATACCGGATGGGAAAGTGTATATTGAGTATTGGGGGTATGAAAATGACGAAAAATATCAAGCCCGGAAAAGGAAGAAGATAGCATTGTATAAGAAGTATGGATTTAACTTGATAGAACTTACGGATAAAGATGTACAGAATTTAGATGATGTGTTGCCGAGACTATTGTTGAAGTATGGCGTAAAAGCGTATTAGCCATTTCATTCTAGCCGTGTATATGTCTTTTCTATCTTCGGCAGCGAATGAGAGGGTTTGAGAGGATATCTCTTTTTGTGTAAGCCGTGAGTGCTAGATGACCCTCACGTTAAAAATCTGTGTTGGGAGGACGTTGGCATGAATCCTGATTTAGACTATGTGGGATTTCGCTATCCGTTTGGCGAGGAGTCTTGCGAACATGAGGTCGCTGTTTTGCAAGAGAAGTACCAAGAGTATTTCTATGACCAAAGCCGATTTAATGAAGAAATATTGGCGAGAGATACTTATTTAGTAGTGGGAAGAAGAGGTTCTGGAAAAACCTCACTGGCACGGTATCTAACATTCCAGAATCGAATCAGGAATGCGCGATGTATAGATGTTGACGAGCCGGATGTTTATAATCAGGCGTTACAAGATATTGCCAATTCTTCTCCTTATTATTCTTTAGACATCACTACCAAAAGAATTGAGGAGGTGTGGGAGTTTTTAATTTGGGCATTGATTTTCAATGAATACCAAGATTATAGCGGGGACATAAAGGCTGCTACACTTATGCTTAGCCCTAGGGTAGAGGTGGCGCGCCTCGCATCTAAGTTTCTAAAGCAACTTTTGATGCATTGGTTGAATGATGGGGGAAACTTAGCGAACGAAATTGAAAAGTTGTTATCGTCGAGTAAGTTTATGAAAGCGCAATCGCAGGTTCTTGAAATTGTTGCCACCGAACCGGTCATAGTAGCCGTGGACACAATCGAGCGTTATGATCCTTATAATGATGCTTTGATGGCTACTGTAACTGGGCTGATTCAGTGCGCTAATAAGTTTAATATTTTGTATGCAACAAAAGGGATTTATGTAAAAGTGTTTATGTCGGCGGAGATATACCCTCATCTAGTTGAAACTGTAATTCCTAATCCGACAAAACAGGTTCGGTATCCTGTGTTTCTGTATTGGCGTCCAAAAGATTTGATACGTTTAAGTAGCTGGCGATTTTATCGTTATTTGATTAATAATCCACAGATTAAGCCACAACCTCCTTCTCTTATCAATTGGGATAAGTTCCAAGATGTTTTGGAGAAAATGTGGTATCCGTACTTTGGGAAAACCGTAGTGAATTTACGAGGCTTTGAGGAAAGTTCGTTCCCGTATATTCTTCGCCATACACAGATGCGCCCTCGTCAATTGGTAGTGTTGTGTAATACTATTGCCAAAGCCGCGATTCAGGCAGAAGTTTTCCCTGAACTTCACAAAGTTTCAATTAGTAGAATTGTTAAGGAAACTGAAAAGAAGTTAGCGGTGGAGGTATTGAACTCTTATTCAAAAATATACCCAGGAGTTGCAAAAATTGTTGATGCGTTAAGATCGGCTCCTATGATATTTGATGGCAGTTACCTTGATAAAGTGGCACCTACAACCGCGGCGGCCTGGGAACGTGGAACTTATTCACCTGCAAATTTTCGTCAATTGGTGACGGAACTGGGTATCGTTGGACGAATACGATCGTTGGACGAAAAAAGTGGCATAGCATCTGCTGATTTCGAGTACAACTTATCGGACCGTTTAGGGATTACAAGTAACGATAAATGTGCTATTCATCCAATGTTTTACAGCAAATTGCAGATACAACGAGACTCCAGGGTAATTGTCTACCCCTTTCCGGATCACCCTGATTTTAATGAGATTGTTACTTGATTTTCTTTTCTCCTCTTTTGACCCCTGAGGCAATGTGAAGCCGTATTCTCTCCTCGTAGTTTTGTTGATTATTCTCCTCTCCTCCTGCGCTGCGCCGGGGACGAAGGCGGCTGAAACGCCTGTGCCGTCGGTCAAGCCCTCTATTACGGGGCTGGTCGCGATGGGAAATCCTGTGGGGGCGTTGAGACACGAAGACCCTTTGAAGGAAATCAAACTCCATCCCGATGTTTATTCCGGCGTCGTTATCAATGTGGCGTGGATGCTTCTGGAACCCCGCGAGGATGCTTATGATTTTTCGAGCATTGACGAAGCATTGGAGGAACTTCGTGTATACAACGAACAGCATGAAGCGCATCCCGTTTATGCAAAATTGCGGATTTTCGGCGGGGCTGTTGCTCCCGATTATGTCAAAGCGTTGGGCGGTGGTCCCGTCACTGTGCAGCCGAGTCGTGGTCCGAGTATTGAAATCGGGTTGTTCTGGACTCCTGAATATGGGGATAGATTCGCCGCGCTTCTGAATCAACTTGCCCTCCGGTATGACGGCGACGAACTTGTTCGGGAGGTTTGCGTCAGCACGGCGGCGTCCTTGACTGCCGAACCGTTCATCGCGCCGCTGAACAGAGTCAGCAATCAAGCGCTTCGGGACAAAGGGTTTACCGACGACCTCTATCGGCAGGCAATCCGGCGCGCGTTGGACGATTATCGGGTGTGGAAATTCACCGCGATTGATTTCCCGTTTAATGTTTTCAGCGCGACGGATGACGGATGGGTTTCGGACGCGGATTTCTCCATCCAGTTGATGCGCGATTTCAGAGAACAATTTGGGGAGCGGGCCGTCCTCTCGAATCATGGATTGAGGGATCCGCTGGTCGAGGGCGATACGCTGATTTATCCGGCGATGAAAGAACTCGGCGCGCCCATCGCGTTTCAGACGCGCGGTCCTCAGGTGGATTTCGACGCGGCAATCCGTCTCGGACTTTCGTATGGCATGACTGAATTCGAGGTTTGGCAGACGCAAGACGCGGGAGGACGGGCGGAAATCTCGTATGATGATCTTGAACGATGGATGTCGTTGTTTTCGGGGGAGTGATTCTATCTCGAACACGGGGGAAGATATTGGCTATAATGAAGATGTCGTATTCACCATTTGGCGGGGAGGCGCGTTTTCCCACGAAATGAGTTATTTGGGAGGTCGGCGATGTTTACAGAAGAAGATGTTGCGAACATGCTTCGAGCGATTTCGCATCTCAATACCCTGATGGGGCCTTTCGCGGTGATTATTCCCGCGGTGTTCGTCATTGTTGTTTTGGCGCTCTTGTTGTATTCCTACAAACATCCAGGGAGAAGAAGCAGCGCGGCGTTGATGGGGAGTCTCGTTGTCGTGTATCTTTTTTCCGGTTGGACGATTTGGGCGGGAGGAGAGGAAATGGGAGCCTCTGTTGCCATGACGGGAGCCATCGCGCTTTGGTTCGTGGCGCTTTTGCTCTTTTTCGATGCGCTTTTTTACTGGACGGAGGTTCGCTTCCCTGAGCGGAGGGATTTGCGGATTCTTTCCATCTTTTTCATGGCTGTCGGCATTTTTCTCTATCCTCTTTTGGAAATGGGATTAGGATTCACATGGCCCGGCATGGTGCTCTTCGGCGCGGAATGCCCGACGACGATTTTCCTCATCGGTCTCTTGATTGGGAGCATTCCCAGAGTCAATAAGCCGCTTTTTGTGATTCTTTCCCTGAATGCGATTGCTACGGGGCTTTCTGTCGCGGTGAAAGGCGTTCCTTTCGATTATCTATATGCTTTGGCGGGATTTGCCGGCGTAGCAATGATTATCAAGGATTTCGGCGCTATTTTCGGAAAAGGGAGGGGCGATTCGCCGGAAACGGCATCTTGAGAATCGGGAGATGCGGGATTTCGCGAAAGGCAGACGATTCGGCGAGATGTATTCGATGAGAGCGGAAGCATGAGCGAAACTTTCTTGGTTGATGTGGCGGGATGGCTGGGCGTTGCGGCTTTGCTGGCGGCGTATGGGCTTGTCTCTGCAAAACGCCTTGAGGGGAATTCGGTCTTGTATCAGGGGTTGAATGTATTGGGGGCGGGGCTGTTGATTGTGAATTCGTTCTACTATGGGGCGTATCCATCCGTAGCCATTAATCTGATTTGGATAGGCATTGGGGTTTATACGTTATGGTATGTGAGTCGGAAGAAGCCCTCATAGCCGTTGAAAAAAGAAATCGCGCGGGATGGATTCCCGCGCGATTTGAATCTCTTGGAAAATGAATTAGGCTTTCGAGAAAAGCAGAAATTGCGAGGAGAAGTAGACGATAATCGCGCATGCGAACGCGATTTGTCCAATTGACCTCGAGGAAAGAGAGAGGAAGGGGAGAAGGACATAGGCGAGAATCCCCGCGAGAACCGCGAAGATAAGCGCCTTTCTTTGGACTAATTCTCCGCGAGTGTCTCTGCGTATGGGGAAAAGCGGATTCCCGGTGTCAATTTGGAACCAGCCGCTATGGAGGTAAAGCAAAAAGAATCCGAACGTGACAGCAGCGATGAGAAGCGCTTTCCAGTTGACCCCTGCGATGAGTATCGCGAAGAGGAGACTGAGAAAGGCTCGTGAGAGGTAGTAAGGAAAAAATTCTTTCTTCATCGTTTTTCATCCTTTAACCAGAAAATTTTCTCCAGAGGGACGCCCAGCGCTTTGCTGATGCGTAAAGCGGTTTCGATGGTTGGGAGATAGCGTCCCGTTTCGATGGATACAATAGAAACTCTTGCAACGCCGACCAATTCGGCTAATTGCGCCTGAGTCATTCCCAGCGTTGCGCGTAATGCTTTGATGTTGTTTCCAACTCTTGCGTGTGCCATGTGATAAGTATACTTATCTTTCCTGCTTTTGTCAAGTAAACTTAACATCATTCGTGATTGAAAAATGGAAGGAAAGCCTTATAATGCGCCAACACAGAAACCC
>CAZDGZ010000021.1:0-23337 GCA_964505165.1 uncultured Anaerolineaceae bacterium
ATGGCTGGAACGATATTTGTACCGCCACGCGGCGGTGACGATTGTCAACAGCCCGGGGTTTATCGAGCATGTCCGCGCACGCGGCGCGCGGGAGGTCGCGCTCATCCCCAACGGCGTAGACGCGGCGATGTTCGCGCGCGGCGACGGACGCGCGTTCCGAGAAAGGCATCATCTGGAGGGGAAGTTCGTCATTCTCTACGCGGGCGCGCATGGGATGTCGAATGACCTCGATGTCGTGCTGGATGCGGCGAAGATGCTGCTCGATACGCCGCGTATACACTTCGTCCTTCTCGGCGACGGGAAAGAAAAACCTCGTCTACAAGTCCGCGCGGAAGCCGAGGGGATATCCAACGTTCTTTTCCTTCCCTCTCTTCCGAAACAAGGAATGCCCGACGCTCTCGCGGGCGCGGACGCGTGCCTTGCCATTCTCAAACCCATCGAAGCCTACAAAACCACCTATCCCAACAAAGTCTTCGATTATATGGCAGCGGGGAAACCCGTTCTTCTCGCGATTGACGGCGTGATTCGGGAGGTCGTCGAGGCAGCGGACGCGGGGCTTTTCGTTCCGCCCGGAAATGCGGAGGCGCTTGCAGCGGCGGCACGCACGCTCTCGGAAGACGAGGCCGCCGCGCGGGAAATGGGCGCACGCGGCAGAACATACATTCAGGCACATTTCGACCGAAAGCACATCGCGGAGAATTTCGAGAAATTGCTGCGAAGGTACACGACCCCAAGGCAGGAGGAAGACTCATGACCAAACATCTCGTCGTCGTCGCCGGAAATATCGGCGCGGGGAAAACCTCGCTCACCGAGAGAATCGGCGCAAAATTAGGCTGGCGCGCCGATTTCGAATCCATCGCCGACAATCCCTATCTCGCGGATTTCTACGCCGACATGCACACCTGGTCTTTTCATCTGCAAATTTTCTTCCTAGGGCATCGCGCGGAACAATATCTCGATGCCGCGCGAGACCCGCGCTCCGCGATTCTCGACCGAAGCATCTACGAAGACGCGCATATCTTCGCCCGCGCGCTCCATCACATGGGGCATCTTTCGGAGCGGGATTATCTCTCGTATCGGCGGCTTTTCGATTTGGTCGTCGGAAGTCTGCCGCGTCCGGGATTGCTCATCTATCTAAAAGCCCCCGTTCATGTGTTAATGAATCGCATCCGCCGCCGCGCGCGTAACGTGGAAACCGGAATCACGCCGGACTATCTGACCCTCCTCGAATCCTTCTATGACGAATGGTTAGATTCCTTCGACCTCTGCCCCGTCCTCACCCTCCACACGGACAATCTGGATTATGTCCATCAATCTCAGGCTCTCGACACGGTCACGCAGCGCATTTTGGAAAAACTGACGGGGAAAGAGGAAATGGATTTTTCAAGCACCTGAGTGCGCGGGACGCGTTGTTCCGCGCACTACGTCCCCGCGGAAAGCATCTCCTCGAGCCTCGGCTTCACGAGAGAAAATTCTTCTCGCGCGGCGTCGAGTTTCTCCTGCAACGAGGAGAGCGCCTCCGTCTTCCCTGCCTGTTCCAGCGATGCCCCTAACGAGGAAAGAAGCGTCGCGCCGACCGTCGCGCTATTCGATTTCAGCGTATGCGCCGCGCGGACAAACGAATCTCGGTCGTCGCGGGAAATTGCCTCGCTCATCGTGTCCATAAGCACGGGGGCATTCTCCAAAAAAGTCGAAACGACATCGCGGATGAAATCATCCGCCTCGTCCCCCATGAATTCACGATAAGAATCCAACGCAGATATATCGAGGGTCATCGTTTTTTCTCCTTTTCGAGTTTCATCCAGCCTCGCTCAACGGAGTCGAGGCTTCCAACGCGCGTTTCAAATCGTCCACGCGAATCGGCTTGCTCACATAATCATCCAAACCCAAGCCGAGGTATCGTTCCCTATCCCCTTCGAGCGCGTTTGCCGTCATCGCAATCAAACGAGGGCGACGCTCCGGCGGGTAGAGTTCCTGAATTCGACGCGCGGCTTCTTCGCCGTCCATTTCGGGCATTTGCATATCAAGCAGCACCACATCATATCGTTGACGTTCCAACGCTTGTAATACCTCCAAACCGTTTGCCGCGACATCGGGACGATACCCCATCCGCTTCAAGAGGCTGACGGCGACTTTCTGGTTGACCACGTTATCTTCCGCGAGCAAAATTCGCAGCGGATGACGCTCTCCGAGAAGATGGTCAATTTCCGGCGCGGTCGGTTTTTTCGGAATGGCGGCAACGCGTTCGGTCAGGACGAAACTCAACGTCTCGAAGAGTTGCGCCGGCTTGATGGGTTTGTTGAGGAAAGCGGCAAACAGCCCTCGTCTAGATTCATCGGGACGGAATCCCAACGAGGTCAGCATCACCAACGGAAGATTTTCCCGTCCCTTCGTTTGGCGGATTCGCTCGGCAAGTTCCATGCCGTCCATTCCCGGCATTTGCATATCGAGAATGGCTAAATCGAATTCTTCCGTAGATTCGAGAAGGGTCAGCGCCTCTTCCCCCGATGCAAGCGTGACAGGGTTCATCCCCCAATTTTCCGTTTGTCGGCGCAAAATCAGGCGATTCGTCTCATTATCATCCACAATCAGCACGCGGCGTCCCTCCAATCCCGGCTGCGCGCCTTGCGGCTGGAAGTGGGAAGTTACCGGCGCGCTTTCGGCTTGGATGGTAAAGTGAAAGGTCGAGCCTTTGCCGACTTCGCTTTCCACCCAAATTTCACCGCCCATCATCTGCACCAGACTTCGGCTGATAGACAATCCCAGCCCCGTCCCGCCGAAACGCCGCGTGGTAGAAGAATCCACCTGCGAGAAGACCTTGAAAAGCCGGTCCATCCGCTCTTTCGGAATACCGATTCCGGTATCTCGTACCGCGAAATGAAGGGTGTAGAGGTTCCCGTGACGAAGTTCCGTCGAAACGGAAACGACCACCTCGCCTTTCTCCGTGAACTTCACCGCGTTTCCAAGCAAATTGACCAGCACCTGCCGCAAGCGCGTTACATCGCCGATTAATTTATGCGGCGTCGGCTCGTGGATGATATACGCCAACTCGATTCCTTTGTCGGCGGCTTTCGAGGCAAGTAAATCCAACGCGGATTCGATGCACGCGGTAAGGTAAAAGGGCTGCTGTTCCAGCGTCATCTTTCCCGCTTCGATTTTCGAAAAATCCAAAATATCGTTGATTATCGCCAACAAGGCATCTCCGCTGGTGCGGATAGTTTCTGCAAAATCCCGTTGTTCGGGATTGAGCGGCGTATCGAGCAAAAGCCCCGCCATCCCAATTACCGCGTTGAGGGGCGTGCGAATCTCGTGGCTCATATTCGCCAAAAATTCCGATTTCGCTTTCGCCGCCGCTTCCGCGCGTCGCTGCGCTTGAAGCAACTCGGTAATATCGTGATAGATGGCAAGCGCGCCAATCTGCTTACCCTCCACGATAACGGGCGCGCCGAATAATTCCACGTCTACGAGGGCGCCGTCTTTCCGTCTCCGCTTCGCGATGCCGTGTACAACTTCCCCTTCCAGCACCTGCCCCGTGTAGACTTTTGCTTCCTCGAATCCCTCTTCCGGCGCGAGATAATCATCGAGATTCTTCCCGCGTAACTCCTCCTCCGTATATCCAAATAATCGCTCGAACGCCGGATTACAAGACGCGACCAAATGGTCTTCTCCCAGAGTCACGATGGCGATAGGACTGTTATTGACGAGAGTCTCAAAATACTGTTTTTGACGCGCAATTTCCGCTTCTGCCCATTTTCGTTGAATCACCTGCCCAGCCTGTGTGGCAACATGTTCCACGAGAGAAATCTCATCCTCGGTGAACCTACGCGGCGAGAGCGCATCCAAGCCGATTGTGCCGAACACCTCCCCTTTTGCAACCAACGGGACAATCATCATCGAAGCGACGCCCCGCCTCGTAAGCAAATCGCGGATTTTCTCCACCCGCGCATCGGTTCTCACATCTTGAATCACCAACGGTTTCTGATTCTCCAACACCCATTCGGAAGAAGGATTCCCTTCGACCTGGACCTCCACCCCCAAGGCGGAGGGACGCCCCTCCGCGCGATACTCGGCGACGACGCGCGCGGACTTTCTATCTGGTCCCAGCAAGGCAAACGCTGCCTGCGGGACATCGAAAAACGCCGCCAGATAGCCGCAGACTTCCTCCAGCGCGTCGAGGGGATCTTTCGCCTGCGCGGTACAGGCAATGACATCACGAAGAAGAGTTACCTCTTTTAGGTGGCGGCGTAACTCGCGTTCCGCGCGTTTCCGTTCGATGAGATTTGCCAGGGTCCCGCTCACCATCGAGAGAAGGTCGAGGATCTTTGGCATCGGACGATGAGTCTCGTCCACATAGAGGACAAGGACACCGAGAATCTCCTCCCCATAGCGGATAGGAACGCTGTAATGGAGCGGCGGCACGTTTCCCTCGAAATAGATTTTCTCCTTCGGGCAGCGGTCGAAGTGAATCACACCGGTATCGAGCGCGCGTCCGCACGCGCAATGTCCCGAAGACTCTACAAGACAAGAATGGGAAACCTCTTCACTCATCCCGCGCGAAACCTTAAGCTTCAACAAATGGGACTCTTTTTCCAACAGGAAAATGCCTCCCGAAGGAGACGAGGGCATCCAGTGGATTCCGAGGATAATATCCAACGCCTGTTCGAGAGTCTCCTCTAGCGACAAGGTTTCCAACGAGAGATTGAGTAGCGCGTTGATGATTCTCTGGGTTCGATACGCCGAGCGCACTTCTTCCGTCCGCTCGACGACCAAGACCTCGAGATTTTCCTTCATCTGCTTCAGGCGATATTGCCGCGAGCCGATAATCTGCGCGAGAACCGCCATCACGAAAGGCGCGGTATCCACAATCCACAAAACCGGAGTTGTACGCTGCACCGAAACAAGCGCATTCCACGAGAGCGAAAGATTCTGCACGCCGACCTCTGTTAGCGTCGCGATCAACGGAAACAGCGAGCCGACGAAAAATCCCCCGATGAAACGATAACGATCCCAAAAATTTTCCAACATAGCCGCTCCTTCTCATCTTCAGGCAGCCGGAAAAACACTTCCTTTTCAATTATAGACAAAACCGAAAGATTTTCTATCGAATTCTCGTGAAAGAATTTACATTTCCGTTTGGTTGCTTGAAAAAGGGAAACCAGCACTCTATAATACAAGTGGCATAGAATCTTCTTTGCGAGGAAACGTATGACTACAAAAATCCTGGTCGTCGACGACAATGAAATGAATCTCAGAATGGTCTCTGCCATTTTGAAACGAGCGGGGTATCAAGTCTTTACCGCCAGTAACGGAAAAGAAACACTGGAGAACATCGCAAATATCGCGCCCGATTTAGCCATTTTGGACGTGATGATGCCCGATATGGACGGCTACGAACTCTGCCGCCGTCTCCGTCATCGAAGCGATACCGCCGATTTGCCCATCATTATGCTCACCGCGCTCAGCGAACTGGACGAGAGGCTCAAAGCCTTCGAAGTGGGCGCGGATGATTTCATGGCAAAACCCTTCGATCCGCCGGAACTCCTCGCGCGGATAAAAGTGCTGCTGCGCCGCGCGGCGCAAACCGCGCCTAGCGCGAGAAGCGCCAACGGGGAGATGACGGTTTTCTTCTCGCTCCGAGGCGGAGTCGGCGTTTCGACGCTGGCAACCAATATCGCCATTGGTCTCGCGCAAATTTGGGGAGAGCCTCTCGCGTTGGTAGATTTGTCGCTCATCAACGGAATCAGCGCCCTTATGCTCGACTTGCCTCTCCGCAATAGTTGGGGGGATATTGCTAACATCAAAAGCGAAGAAATTGACGAGGAAGTCGTCGAAAAAGTCTTGCTCAAACACGAATCCGGGCTCCGCGTTTTAGCCGCGCCGGGGCATCCCGAAGAGGCGGAACTTCTCAACGCGGAACAAGTCTCTCATGTGCTGGATATTTTGCGCGGGAAATTTCCCTACATTCTCGTAGACCTACCGCACAACTTCGATGAAATCACGCTCGCCGCGCTCGACAAAGCCGACCGAATCGCGCTCATCCTCTCTCCAGAACTCGCGGCGGTGCGCGCGGCAAGCACCGCACTGAATGTCTTCCGCCAACTCGGATATCCTGAGGAGAAAATCGAACTCCTTATGAATTGGACTTTCCGAAGTAAGGGGCTGCCGCGTGCGGAAATCGAGAAAACGCTGAAGCATAAAATCAGCCTCGTCCTCCCCTATGCCGGCGAGGCGCTCGTCGTCGCGTTGACGCTGGGAAAGCCTCCCGCCTTCGCAAATCCGGAGGGGGCAATCGGCGCGCTTTTCGAGGATATTGCCTATTTTTGGAGCAAAGAAGAGCAGAAATCCAATCCACCGCAGCCCTACCCGGAGGGCTATGTACGGGTACGAAAACGCGCGCGGGCAAAACAAAAGCGAAAATAACCGCATTTCTCACGATATAAAAGCCTTCACAGCCTTCGATAGAAAGGAGGTCGCCTATGAAAAAGTATTCATCGGGACAGGGGCTTGTAGAATACGCGTTACTGCTTGCTTTGATTGCGGCGGGAGTCATGCTTTCGCTGAGCGCTTTCGGAATCAACCTCCATGACGTATATTGCAAAACCGCAGAATCTCTCGGAAAAGCCGACGCGTGCGAAGTCGCCTCGGCACAAGAATTTTGCGGAGACGACTTCGACAGCGGAGATATTTCCGATTGGCATAGCCGATACCATCCCCCCACGACCCAAGAGGGGCAATTATGTATGGATCATTACGCCATGATGTTCAACGCCTGCTCCGAAAAGAAGAACAAAAGTGACTATACCGTCGAAGTCGAAAATGCAGTGTTGACGAAAGGAAACGGATACGGCATCTTCTTCCGTGTGAGCGATGCCGAAGGAAGACCCAACGGCTACATTTTCCAATACGACCCCGGATATTGGGGCGGCGCGTTCCTCTTCCGAAAATGGATTCACGGACGCGAAACCGCGCCGTTTGCCGTTGTCCGTGCGAGAGATTACGAATGGTACAACACCCCGCGAGATGTCAAAGTCGTCGTTCAAGGGAATACGTTCACCGCGTATATTGACGGGGAAGAAATTCTCACCGCGACCGACGACACATACACGGAAGGCAGCGCGGGGCTTCGCACATGGGACAGAACACAAGTCTGCTTCGACAAATTTTCGATGACAACTTCTCCTTAAACGGAGGAAAATATGCAATTCGAAGAATCCCCCAAATTTTCCACTTACAAAGACGGCATCCCTGAACCGCCGCCAGATTCAGGCGCCAAACAGAAACGATTCCGAATTCTTCTGCTTGGTGTCCTCCTCCTCGTCCTGGCATTAGGCATCTACAACTTCTCTCAATCGAAAACCGCCGCGCTGCTCACCGGCACAGGGAACGTCGTCGGGACCGCTGTAGACCAAAATAATCAGCCTTTCGAGGGCGAAATCTTCATCCTCGGCACCGACCTCGAAACCACTTGTGATACAAACGGACGCTTTCTCCTCGAGCGCGTTCCAGCCGGAGAACAAACCCTCGTCGTCGCGGACGACGCCTTCGCGCGAGAATTCCCCATCACCGTCCTCGCGGGCAAAACCGTAGACGTGGGACAGGTTCAATTTATTCCAACAGATATTCCACCCGAAGGGTAAGGCAAAAGCGGAGGACAAGGAAAGTCCTCCGCTTTTTTGTTTACTCTGCACTTGTCCAAAAATCTTCCGGCAATTCAGCCTGAAAAATTAGTACGTTTTACTCTCGCAATACAATTGCCGGCGCTACCGATATAAATTCCTTTGGAACTTGTTCCAAAACATACAAGGCATTGGCAACACAGTTGTAAGAATCGTAGTTCAGGTAAATATATATCTTGTTTCCATTGTATTGTTCCGTAACAAAGGAAACCATTTTTGCCGGTCTTTCATGGCTAAATAGAGACACTTTTTTCCCCACTCGGTCAGGAAATGGAATAGGAATAGATGGATTATGCTCCAAGGCAAATTTGCAACTTTCCCGCAAAATATCTTTCCATGTATTAATTTCCAATATTTGACCATCCGGCAAGCGAAAATGTGTCGGTTTCTTCCCTGCAATATCTTCCAAGTCTTTCAACGGGATAAAGGTAATTTTTCCTGCGGGGAGAGTTGGTTCTTCCTTCTTTTCTATTTTTCCCATTGCCAACGAAATACTTGCTAATCTCTTCTGCAAATTCACAACAGCATTTTCAAGTTCATCAACCCTTTGTGAGAGAGCATCAATACTTTGCTCAATGGGCCAATATCTAGCGGCATCCAAATGCTGTACAAAATAAGCCGCACAAGTAACAGGGTCATCTTCCGCCAAATTCAACTCTCGTACAGGAGATAAATTACCCGGCCGGAAATTATCGAAGTGCTGCCATATCATCCCATCAGTGAGAAAAACATCACTCAGCCCAAAACTGAACGCATAAGCAACCAAAGACATAACCAACTTTTTCTGCTGGAGGTTTGTGCCCAATGCTTTAGCCTCAACAATAATACGAGGAATCGCATTGCTATCATACAGAGCGTAATCCGCGCGCACACTGTCCATTGTTTTTTCTACCTCAACCATGTTCGTATTGGCTGTATCCCACCCCAATGCCCGCAAGATTGGATCTATAAGAACCGCCCGCGTAGCGGATTCGTTCTTTCTCAACGTCTCGCGATACAAATTCGCTGATTCTTGAATCTGAAGTAACACTTCACTAAGATTGCTCAAAGGGCTTCTAAATTCCATATCTTTCCCTATATTAAATTTAGGAGAATACACCATACACGAGAGTATGCGGAAAATCATCTCCGCCACACAACCTCGCATCACCTTCACCAGTATAGTACAAACAAAATCGAAGCGCAAACACTCTCACCACATCATCCCCAACTCGTTCTCCCAAAAAGAAAAAATCAGTTAAAATGCTTGTATTCGCCACCTGCGCGGACTGAAGATACAAAAGGGCAGCCAGCCCCGCAAGTTTCTCTCTTTTCTGCTGCCCGGTATCCCAACTCACGGAGAAAGATTCATGGACATCTGGCGCATCAACACCCGTACCCGCGAATTTACACGCGAACCCATTCCTCCCGCCTGGGAGAAACTCGGCGGACGCGGTCTCATCGCCCGCATCCTGCTCGATGAGGTTCCTCCCACCTGCGAACCCCTCGGTCCCTACAACAAACTCATCTTCGCCCCGGGTCTCCTCGTGGGGCACCGCCTCTCCTCCTGCGACCGCATTTCCGTCGGCGCGAAATCGCCGCTCACCGGCGGCGTCAAAGAATCCAACGCAGGAGGCAGCACCGGTCTCGCCCTCGCACATCTTGGCATCAAAGCCCTCATCTTCGAGGACAAACCCGAAACGGAGACATGGTCGCTCGTCCACATTTCGGCAGAGGGCGTCCGCTTCGAAGATGCAGGAGACCTCGTCGGGAAAGGGGTCTATGAAAGCGCGGACATACTGCGAGAACGCTACGGGAAAAAGGTCGCCATTTCACTCATCGGACCCGCCGGAGAAATGCAAATGCTCGCCGCCGGAATCCAAAATCTGGATAGGGACGGCGTTCCCTCCCGCATCAACGCACGCGGCGGGCTGGGTGCGTTGATGGGATCCCGGAAAATCAAAGCCATCATCTTCGACGCAAGCGGGGGAGAAAAACCTCCCCTCGCCGACCCCGCGGCATTCCGAGCCGCGCAGAAAGTCTACAACAAAGCCCTCTTGGGACATCCGCAAACAAAGGTCTATCACGATTATGGAACCGCCGCGATGACCAATATGTGCCAGCATTTCGGTTCGCTGCCCACACGCGGCTTTTCCGAAGGACGATTCGAGGGCGCGGAAAAAATCAGCGGCGAACACCTTCGCGAAATTCTCCTCGAACGCGACGGCGAAGCCACTCCCACGCACGCCTGCATGACCGGCTGTGTAATCCAATGCTCCAACATCTTCGGCGGCGCAGATGGCAAAACCATCGTCTCGCCGCTGGAATACGAGACCATCGGGCTGATGGGGTCGAACCTCGGCATAGACGACCTCGACGCCATCGCCAAGACCGCATGGGAAGCCAACGACCTCGGATTGGATAGCATTGACGTAGGAGCCGCGTTGGGCGTCGCAGCACAAGCAGGATTCATGGAATGGGGCGACGCGAAACGCGCTCAGGAACTCATGGCAGAAATCCGTGCAGGTACTCCGCTAGGACGAATTCTTGGCTCCGGCGCGGCAGAAACGGGACGCGTCCTCGGAATCGAGCGAGTCCCCGTCGTCAAAAATCAGGCGATGCCCTCCTACGACCCGCGCGCCATCAAGGGGACGGGAGTCACCTACGCGACCTCCCCTCAAGGCGCAGACCATACCTGCGGATTGACCATCCGCGCGAAGGTCAATCACCTCGACCCCAAGGGGCAGGCAGAACTCTCTCGCGGCGGGCAAATCAGCATGGCAGGATACGACACCCTCGGCGCGTGCATCTTCGCCGGATTCGGATTCGCGGCGGCTGGCGGAGAAACCATCGCAGCGCTTCTCAACGCTCGATACGGCTGGGACTTCGACGAGAACGCGCTCTCCGAACTCGGAAAAGAGACTCTCCTCCTCGAACGCGAATTCAACCGTCTCGCCGGATTCACCTCCGCCGACGACCGCCTCCCCGAATGGATGACCCGCGAACCCCTCCCGCCCACCGACGCGGTCTTCGACGTTCCCGAAGAAGATTTGGACTCCGTATTCGATTGGTAAACTTCCCTCGCTGCCTTCGCAGAGAATACCGCGCGGAGGCAGCGTTTTTTCTTTTCAGATTCGACTTCAACAAGAAAGAGGCGTCTCATGCGTATCGGGATGATGGTGGATACCTACAAACCTTACATCAGCGGCGTGACCAATCATGTCTCGCTCAACAAAGTCTATATGGAAAAAGCGGGGCATCAAGTGTTCATCTTTACATTCGGCGATTTGGATTACGAAGACGAAGAATCACGCGTCATCCGCTCCCCAGGAGTCCCCGTCACCGACACCGGCTATTACCTGAACTTCCGATACAGCAAAAAAGCGAAACTCCTCCTCCAAACAATGGACATCGTTCACGTCCACCATCCCTTCATCAGCGGACGCCTCGCGCTGCGTTATTGCAGGCCGCTGCAAATCCCCATCGCGTTCACCAACCACACCCGATACGACCTCTACGCGCAAGCCTATCTCCCAATGCTCCCCGAAGAAATTAGCGAATCGCTGCTGCACACCTACATCCCGCCCTTCTGCGAAGCGGTAGATTTGGTCATCTCTCCTTCAGCGGGGATGGCAAACGTCCTGCGTCAATTGGGCGTAAAAAGCCACATCGAAATCCTCCCCAACGGCGTAGAAATGCAGCGATTCTTCCACGCGAAACCGCTCCCGCGCGAACGCTTCGGACTCCGAGACGAAGACATCCTTCTGGTCTACGCCGGCAGACTCGGACCGGAGAAAAATATCCCCTTCCTCATCCAAACCTTCAGCGGAGTCGCCGAAGCATTGAAAAACGTCCATTTGATGATACTCGGCAAAGGTCCCGAGGAAGAACGGCTGAAAAAACTCGCCGCGCAAACCAACGTCTCACAGCGGATTCACTTTACCGGCATGATTCCCTACGAGGACATCCCGCACTACCTCGCCATGTGCGATATCTTCGTCACCGCGTCGGTCACGGAAGTACATCCGCTTTCCGTCATCGAAGCAATGGGAGCAGGGCTGCCCACCCTCGGGCTTCATTCCGTCGGCGTCGGCGACACCGTCGAAGATGGAAAAACCGGCTTCCTCGCCAGCGAGAATCAAGCCGCCTTCGCCGCGCAGATGACGCGCCTCTGCCTCGACGCGGCAACACGAAAGAAAATGGGACACGCCGCCCGCGAAATCTCCAGCAAATACGCCATCGAACGCACCACGCGCTCGCTTCTGAACATCTACGAAAAACTCGTCTTCGAATCCGTCCCCAAGCGCCGGAACTGGCGCGTGCGCCTCTACAATCATCTCATCGGGCGTTTTTCGTTATGACCACACATAACCAACGAATCGGAAAATGGGGAGAAGACATCGCCGCCGCGTATTTAAGCAATAAAGGATATAGTCTTTTGGAACGGAACGCGCGCACGCCCTATGGGGAAATTGATTTGGTCTTCCGGCGTGGAGAGGAAACCATCTTCGTCGAAGTCAAAACTCGGACTTCGAGTCGATTCGGCCCCCCGGAAATCGCCGTCACCCCAAAGAAAGCCGAACATCTCCGCAACGCCGCCATGCACTACGCGGCAGAACACGACATCTCCCACTGGCAAATTGACGTTCTTTCCATCGAAGGGCGTCCGGGAGGAAAACCGCCGAAAATCTTCCACTTCGAGGCTGCACTCTCGTGAAAGACTCTCGCCCGCCCCTCCTCGTCCTCGTCGGACCAACCGCCGTAGGGAAAACCGCGTTTTCCATCCGCCTCGCCGCGCGGCTGCACGGAGAAATCGTCTCGGCGGATTCGCGGCTCTTTTATCGCGGAATGGACATCGGCACCGCCAAACCGGACGAAAGGGAACGCGGCAGCATCCCCCACCATCTCATAGATGTCGCTGCCCCCGACGAAACTTGGAGCCTCTCACGCTTCCAAAAAGAAGCGACGCGGATTCTCGCGGAAATCCACGCGCGCGGCGCCCTCCCGCTCCTCGTCGGCGGGACGGGACAATATATCCGCGCGGTCATCGAGAATTGGACTCCGCCGCCCCCCGCGCGGGAGGGACTTCGAGATGTGTTGCAGAAATTGGGCGAAACATCTCATACCCCATACTGGCTACACGCAAAACTGCAAATCCTCGACCCGGAAGCCGCCCGCAGTATTGACCCGCGAAACCTCCGCCGCACCGTCCGCGCGCTGGAAGTCATCTTCACCACCGGCAGAAAATTTTCCGAACAAAAACGACGCGGCGAATCCCCCTATCGCCTTCTCATCATCGGGCTGACTCGTCCGCGCGCCGAACTCTACGCGCGGATAGACGAGAGAATCGAGAAGATGTTCGCAGAAGGTTTCCTCGACGAAGTTCAAGCCCTGCTAGACGAAGGCTACTCCCCCGACCTCCCGTCCATGTCTGCAATCGGATACCGCCAGGCAGTCGCGGTGCTTCGCGGAGAAATGACTCTCGAAGAAGCCAAACGGCAGATGAAACGGCAAACCCGCATCTTCGTCCGCCGACAAGCCAACTGGTTCAAGAAAGACGACCCCTCCATTCATTGGCTCGACGCGGGAAACGAGAAAAGCCTAGGAGAAGCCATTCGGCTGGTCGAAGTTCATTTTCCAGAAATTCTATCCTCTCGCTGACACATCCTGAAAACCAACGGAGTTCCTTATGCGTTTCAAGTCTTTTTTCTTTCTCATTCTTCTTGTTCTCCTCGCGGGCTGCGCGCCTAAATCCCCTACGCCTGCCCCCGTGCCGATTTCCGCCATCGTCGCCGCGACAGTGAACGCGCTGCCGACCTGCACCGCACAGCCAACGTACACCCCCTACCCCACCCCGACGCCGTTTTCGCTCTCCAACCGCTTTTGCGAATATCGTTTTTGCATCGGACATCCTGCCGAGACGCCGCTTTTCGATGTCCGCAAAGCGGAAAACCCCAGCATCTACAACAACGGAATGCTCGCCGCGTACCGCGAAGACCTCTTCTTGCTCCTCGTCTGGCAGACCAGCGGCGGCACGGAGGATCCGCAGTTCATGCTCGGTCTCGTGATGGATGACGAAGCCGACACGCGAAACGGGAGCATGAACATAGACCTATACGGGGATATCACCGTTTTCTCCATCCCTATCACGACTACCGCCAGCCCGATTCTCCCCGTTGGGCGTGCCGCCGCGTGGATTTGCGGAGACCGCGCCTTCGGCTGGAAAGTCTACGCCCCGCAAGAAGAAATCGCCGACGCAGCGCTTCAGGAGGCTATCGCCGGGTTCGATTGTGAACGATAGACCTAACCTGAGTTACGTTTTGGGGAAATAAAATATCATTGAGAACAAGGCGAAGCAATCCCTCACATAAAAAATGGATTGCCACGCCGCTTTCAGCATCTCGGAATAACAGGTGGCGGTGAGATTTCTTATCCGCAATTCGAGGTAAACCTATTTTTCAAATAAATGTGAAATATCCCCGCGTTTCGCGAGACGGTATGCCTCAGAAACCAAAAAGACAAAGAACAACGGCTCCAGATAGAATTTGAAACGCATATTTTCCCCTTTTTCGAACAGAACCGTCACAAGAAAAATATAGAGAGCGGGAAGAAGATAAGCAATGCTGTCTAAAATCTCGCCGCGCGTCCAAGCAGATTTCATATAGAACGCCGCCAGAAAAACAAGGAAGAAAGGAAGAAGCGGCGCGGAGAAAAGCGCATCGTAGATATTTTTCCAGAAAAGATGGTCAACAATGGCGTGGGCTGCATGGTATTTGCTGGAGGGCTGAAAATAAATCGTCAGATTCTCCCAATAAGAGGCAAGTATCTGCGTAATCGGTGTTTCACGCATGTACTCTTTGTACTCAGCAAGGAGTTCTTGATTGTATGCCAGATATTGAATGTGATTATAGTTCGGTGAGCCATTGACTTTCTTATGGCGTGTGAGAGTTTTAGGAAGAGAAGTATCTTGCGGAAGCAAAACGACATCTTGCTGCCAGTAATTCGTAAAATTCGGATTTCCTACAGAACGATTCAAATTCACTCCCGCGAAAGAAGAAGTCGAAAAAAGTCCGAATTTCTGATATTGATGCCAACCGTACACCCCCGCGACACCTCCCGCGAGCAGAAGATAAAGGAGAATTTTCCGTTTGGGAATCCGCAAGAGGAAAAGAGAGAAGGCAACTACGAGAATGAAAGGCAACTGAAAAACAGACTTCAGGAAGAAAAGCGCAAGAGTCAAAATTACTAACAGAAAAACGGAAACGGACTCTCGATGTCTGATTTTCCAAAAAAGGAAATAAAACCCAAAAACCAAAAACATCGTGAGGAAATTCGCGTCCAAAAGGGTGGAATACAACAGCAACGCGGGATGTAACAAAAAAATGAGAGTCGCCATCCATGCGACACGCGCTTCCGTCAACGTGGAAAGCCACAAAAAAAGAATCGAACCGAAAATTCCATACAAGAGCATCCAGATTTGGTAAAGCAAAAAATCTACATGCAATAATGCCTGATGAATATCTTCCGCATCCCAAAGATGTACCAGAAGGGCGCGTAATGCATCGAATCCGGGAGGGTTGGTGTGAATATTGCTTAATGTCTCAAAAGGAGCCAAGTCTAAATCTTTCAAGGAAACAGTTTGCATCATCGTTTCCGAAGACCATTCCTGAAAATAAAAATGGTCTTTGGCATAAAGACGCATGGAGGATTGCAAAAAGATTTGAAGCGAAACGCCAAAAACGAAGACTAACGCCGCGAGAAAATATCTTCGAGAGGGATTCGAATACTGCCCGCTCGGCTGCCAAATCGCGATGAAAAGAGTGCCCGCGACCCAAAGAAGAAAAACCTCCCAGGAAAAATGCCGCGAGATAACGACAAGTCTCGTTTCAAAGAAAAACGAGACGGCAACCAAGAAACTCAAGAAAATCCACCCCGCTCCTGACTTCGATAATCTATTTTCTGAAGATTCAAAAAGAAAAGGAACCCCCAAGGGATTGAGAAAAGAGACCAAAAGCACACTCTCAAATCCGAGAAGAAAGAAGAAAAAGGACAACGGGGCAAAATGAAGAACGTACCCCCAAAAATAGTGCAATTCCACATATTCCGCGAGGAATTGAATCTCCATAATAATCAAACGGCTCACTGCCATAAGGAAAACTCCGCCATATACCGCGATATCGCGCGCCGGAGAAGAAACAGCGCATGCGAGAAAACGCGTGCGCCAAGCAGGAAAACGCCATTTCATTCCATAATATCCTGCGCCAAGAAAAAAAACGAGAAAAACGCTCAAGACGAGAAGGCGCGGGACAGAATACAAAGCAAATACCCGCCGCTCTATGTCGGATGGATGCGCCGCCGTAAGAAAAAAGAAAAAGCCACTTTCAACAAAGAGGGTGAAAAAGAAAAGAGCAACGGCGCGGTGATTCCTTTTCTGAAAATCGTCCATAGGAGAGTCCAAACAGGGTTACTCGAAGGTCTTCGCCTCTTGCCAAAGGGCTTCCATTTCGTCCAATGTCAAGTCGGGAAGGGGGCGTCCTTGTTTGCGCGCGCCGGCTTCGATATGTGAAAATCGTCGTTTGAAACGCGCGTTTGCTTCGCGGAGTGCGGATTCCGCATCTACGCCTTGCCAGCGGGCAAAATTGACGAGGACGAAGAATAAGTCGCCGATTTCGTAGGCGCGTTCTTCGGGCGTTTTCGCCTGGCGGATTTCTTCGATTTCTTCGTTCATTTTGTCGAGGACACCCTCGACGGTGGGCCAATCGAAGCCGACGCGGGCGGCTCTATCTTGGTATTCCTGCGCCTGATTCAACGCGGGGAAGGAGCGAGGAACGCCATCGAGGACGCCTTTTTCTTTTTCGCCTTTTTCCGCGCGTTCGGCTGCTTTGAGTTTTTCCCAATTCGCGAGGACGGTGTCTACATCGTCCGCTTTCAGGTCGCCGAAGACATGAGGGTGTCGCCGAACGATTTTGTCGTAAATGCCTTTGACGATATCGCGCATGAAGAAGTCTCCGCGTTCGCTCGCGATTTGTGCATGAAGGACAATTTGCAAGAGAAGGTCGCCGAATTCTTCCGTCATCGCGCGGGTGTCGCCGGCATCTATTGCATCGAGGACTTCGTAGGTTTCTTCAAGGAGGTGGGAGCGCAAGGTTTGATGGGTTTGTTTTTTGTCCCAGGGACAGCCGTCAGGGGCTCGGAGGTGGGCAACGATTTCTTGGAAGGATTCGAAGGCGTGTCCCGTTTCGAGGGGCGGGAGGTAGAGCGCGTCTTGGGGAGAAAATGCGTCGAAACGGAATCGGCTCAGGGTCACGTCCGTGGACGCCAGTTTTCCGGCGCGGTACCAGTGCAGGGGGTGAGAATCCGGATATGCGGCGAGGAGGATCCGCCGCAAGGCATCCGGTTCTTCCCAACTATCCAAATGATAGAGAAGCGCGGGCATATCCGGCGGGAAAGGCGGGACGTGCGCGCCAAGAAGTTCGGAGGCATCGAGGAGAACGATGGAGGAGGGCAGGGTCGGAAGGAGTTCGAGAAGGGAGGGAGGGTACATGGCGTCTCGTTAAATGCAAAAGCGTAATGCGCGCGGGGACGCGCATTACGCAAAGTTGCAGAGGGAAGGGGTTAACGTTTGGTGTAGGTCGGGGCTTTGCGCGCGCGTTTGAGACCGGGTTTCTTGCGTTCTTTGACGCGCGGGTCACGGGTAAGAAAGCCGCCTTTTCGCATGGCAGAGGCCCAATCGGGGTTGAATTTGATGAGGGCGCGAGCCAGTCCCAGTTGAACCGCGTCGGTTTGTCCGGTGACGCCGCCGCCTTTGACGAGGACGGTTACGTCGTATTTGGCGCGGTCTTCACCGAGGGCTGCGAAGGGAGCAAGGATGGCTTCCAAATCGCCCAAGCGGGTGAAGTAGGCTTCGAGGTCTTTGTCGTTGACGATGAAGCGTCCACTGCCGCTCATTACGCGTACGCGGGCGGTGCTTTCTTTGCGGCGTCCAATGCCTTCATAATATTGAACAGACATATTTCTTCCTGTTCCTTTCTATTTCAGGGGTTCGGGGTTTTGCGCCGAATGAGGATGTTCCGGTCCGGCGTAGATTTTCAGGCGTTTGAGGATGTGACGTCCCATGCGATTATGGGGCAGCATTCCCCATACCGCCGCGCGAATGACACGGTCTGGATGACGGGCGAGTTGGTCGCGCAGAGAGATGGATTTCAAACCGCCGGGATAGCCCGAATGGCGGTAGTAGATTTTCGTATCCATCTTGGAATGGCTTTTTGTGCCGGTCACTTGCACGCCGCCCGCGTTGAGAACGATGACATAATCACCCATCTCGACGCCGGGCGTGAAAGTCGGTTTGTGCTTTCCAAGCAAAACGGTCGCGATGCGCGTCGCCAAGCGTCCGAGGTTTTCGCCGTTGGCGTCCACCACATACCATTTTCGCTGGATTTCATCTTTTTTAGGATAGTACGTTTTATACACTGTCGTCTCTCCAATTACAAAAGCAGAATTTAAGAGCGGTATAGCACGGCTTCGAGGGTCAACCCATTGGGTGGGGCGATTCCGGGAAGGATTTGTGCCTGTTGATTCAACGCCCGAAGAAGGTCTTTCTTCGAGAGTTTTCCCTGCGCCGCTCTCACCTGAAGGTAAACAATTCTCCGTACCATGTGGTAGAGAAAGGCGTTGGCTTCGATTTCAAAGTGCCACTCGTCCTCGCGCTGCTCCCATGCCGCGTGCATGACGGTTCTCACCGAGAGGCTTCCGGGTCGGGGCGGGGAGCCGAAAGCGGAAAAATCATGCTCGCCTAGCCAGATAGAGGCAAGGGAGGAAAGAACCTCGCCATCGAGGGAGGGAAAAACCCGCCACGCGTACCGCTCCCGAAGAGGGTCGCGGATATCTCGACAAAAGAGACGGTAACGATAGCGCCGCGCGCTCGCGTCGAATCTCGGATGGAAGGCGGAATCCGCTTCGCGAATGGATTGCGCCGCAACGTCCGCCGGAAGGTGGGCATTCAAAGCCCGAAGTAATTCCTGCGGGGAATGTGCCCAGTCCATGTCGAAGGCAGCGACCTGCCCTCTCGCGTGGACGCCTGAATCCGTGCGTCCAGCCAAAAGGATGGATTCGCCGCGCCATCCGACCGAGCGGAGCGCCGTCTCGACGACGCCTTGCACGGTGCGGGTCTTTGCCTGCCGTTGGCTTCCGGCAAAGTGCGTGCCGTCGTAGGCGAGGATAATCTGGTAACGTGCCATGTTCCGCCGTCGGGGAAACGCCGACGGGCGTGAAAACTACTCTTCCACGAGTTCGAGTAAAACCATCTCCGCGCCGTCGCCGGAGCGGGGACCCAATTTCAGCATTCGCGTATAGCCTCCGTTGCGGTTGGCAAAGCGGGGTGCGATGTCGTCGAAGAGTTTGGGCAAAATGGATTTATCTCCCAAACGCGCGGCGACGAGGCGGCGCGCGTGGACTTTTTGCGCGTCATCCGCTTCGAGGCTGTTTCGTGCGATGGTGATGAGGCGTTCCGATTCGCTTCGAATCGCGGCGGCTTTTGCGCGCGTGGTTTTGATTCTCTCGTGTTCGAAGAGTTGTTTGATAAGGTTGCGGCGCAACGCGAGGCGCGCGCCTTTCGTGCGATTTAGTTTGTAACCTGCTACCCGATGTCGCATCTTGATTACTCCGCGTTTTCTTCTTCTTCAGTTTCTTCGTCCTTCAAGTAGCCTTTCTCGCGCATTTTTTCGCGCAATTCGTCCAGGCTCTTTTCTCCGAAGTTGCGAATAGACATAATTGCCTGTTCGCCTTTATCTAACAATTCCAGTACATCGCCGACCGTCGAGATTCCCGTGCGCTTCAAGGAGTTGAAGACGCGCACCGAAAGGTCGAGGGCTTCTACCGGCGTTTCTGCGATTTCGCTGCTCACCCGTCCGGGCTGGACTTCTTCTTCCACAACCGCCGCGAGGGTCTCTTCGCTCACACCCGCGATGTAACGCAGGTAATCCATGAGGATCTTCGCGGAGCGGCTGAGGGCTTTTTCAGGGCGAATGGTTCCATCCGTCCAAATTTCGAGGATGAGTTTGTCGTAGTTGGTGCTCTGCCCTACACGGGCGGAGGCGACATCCCAATTCACGCGTCGAACGGGGCTGAAGATGGCATCCACCGGCAAATCGCCGATGGGGGTATGCCCGCTGCGTTCGTTCGCGGGGAGATATCCGCGTCCACGTTCGACGGTAAATTCGATGTCCAAGTAAGCATCGCTGTCATTGACGGTGAAGAGGTATAAATCGGGGTTGATGATTTCTACCTCTGGCGGGGTAATGATATCCGCCGCCGTGATGACGCCTTCTCCTCGAACTTCGAGGTGAAGGTGAGTGCTGTCTACCGCGTCCATTGTCATCCGCAGTTGTTTGACTTGAAGCATCACCTGAATCACGTCTTCGCGGACGCCAGGGATGTCGCTGAATTCGTGCAGCACGTCTGCAATCCGCATGGAGGTCACCGCTACACCATCCAGCGAAGAGAGGAGGACGCGGCGCATGGCATTGCCAAGCGTCACGCCATAGCCGCTTTCCAGCGGACTGATGATAAATTTGCCGTAATTTCGAGCCTCGGCTTCCCTCTCGATTTTCGGCATGACCATATTTGTAATACCCGTCACGGTTCACCTCTTCCTGTTCATCGAGACCAGCGCGGGCGGCATGTGATGCCGCCCCCACACCCGCATACTACCGTGAGTAGTATTCGACAATCAACTGCTCGTTCAGGTTGCCGTCAATTTCCAAGCGTTCAGGAAGGCGTTCCACCTTGCCTGTGAGCGCTTTGGTATCGCGGGAAAGCCATGCAGGGACATTGCGGGCTTCTGCCAATTCACCAACTTCTTTGAAATAGGTGAGTTTTCGGGAGCCTTCGCGAACGGAGATTTCGTCTCCGGGTTTGAGAAGCATGGAGGGAATGTCGGTGCGGCGTCCGTTGACGGTGAAATGTCCATGCGTGACCAAGAGCCGCGCCTGCGCCCGGCTGGAGGCAAAGCCCATGCGGTAAATCACGTTATCGAGACGGGATTCGAGGATTTGAAGGAGGTTCAAACCCGTCAGCCCGCGTCGCTGCAACGCGACTTCGTAATAGCGGCGGAACTGGCGTTCCAGCACGCCATAGACGCGGCGGGCGCGCTGTTTCGCGCGCAACTGGCGTCCATAGTCAGATTCCCGGCGCGAACGACGACGCATTCCTGCGCGCCCGTGCTGTCCGGGAGCATATTCGCGTTTTTCAAACGAGCATTTCGGGGAGTAGCAACGCGCTCCCTTCAAGAAAAGTTTTTCACCTTCGCGCCGGCATAGTTTACAAACCGGACCAATATATTTCGCCATATTATTCTTTCCTCGCAATCAAAATTACACGCGGCGTTTCTTCGGAGGGCGGCAGCCGTTATGGGGAATCGGCGTCACATCCGCAATCGAGCGCACTTTGATACCCATCGCCTGAATGGCGCGGATGGCGTTTTCGCGTCCGGGTCCAGGACCTTTGACGAAGACATCCACTTCTTGAATGCCCAATTGCTGTGCGGCTTTCATCGCCTGCTCAGCCGCCAAACGCGCGGCAAAAGGGGTACTCTTGCGCGAGCCTTTGAAGCCAGCGGAGCCTGCGCTCCCCCACGCGACCGTATTGCCTTGCTTGTCGGTCACGGTGATAATGGTGTTATTGAACGAGGCAAAGATATGCACTTGCCCAGAGGAAAGAGTGCGTTTTGCCTTCTTTTTTGCGCCGCCACGACGCGTTGAACGTACACTTTGTGCCATAGTTCCTCACTAAAGAAAAATCCTTATTTCTTCGCTCCGCGGCGACGACCACGTCCTGCCACGGTTTTCTTCGGTCCCTTGCGGGTGCGAGCGTTGGTGCGAGTGCGCTGTCCGCGTACCGGAAGATTCCGGCGGTGGCGCAAGCCTCGATAGCAGCCGATTTCAATCAGTCGCTTGATGTTCATTTGACGCTCGCGGCGCAAATCACCTTCTAATTTGTAGTTCTTGCCAATGAATTCGCGCAATGCGGAAACATCGGCATCCGTCAGGTCTTTCACCCGCGTATCTGGATTGACATTTGTCGCCAGCAAAATTTCTTTTGCGCGCGTGCGCCCGATTCCATAGATATAGGTCAGGGCAATTTCAACCCGCTTGTTGCGGGGAAGATCAACACCTTCAATTCTCGCCATAACTCACACTACCCCTGTCGCTGTTTGTGTTTTGGATTTTCGCAGATGACATACAATCTGCCTTTGCGCCGGACGATTTTGCATTTCGCGCAGCGCTTGCGGATGGATGGTGATACTTTCATGATAAAAACTCCTTATTCCAATCGGCACAGCCAAAGGTTACATTATATCTAATCCAACGTGTTCCGTCCAGCATCAATTTTTCGATGAGAACAGAGGAGAGCATCGCGTCGGGTCAAAGGACAGTCAGGATGAGAGGTTCTCCTTCGGTGACGGCAATGGTATGTTCGAAATGTGCCGTCAATGACCCGTCTGCCGAGACAACGGTCCATCGGTCTGGGAGGACGCGCGTTCGCGGCGTCCCGACCAGCACCATCGGCTCCAGGGCGATGACAATTCCGGGACGGAGAGAAAGTCCGCGTCCGGGAGTGCCGTAGTTTGGCACTTGCGGGCCTTCGTGCATTTCTCGTCCCACACCGTGACCGGTATATTCCCGCGTCACATAATACCCGCGACTTTCCACATATTCTTGGATTGCCGCTGAGACATCGCCGGTTCGGTTTCCGGGGCGCATTTTGTCAATGCCGGCATAAAGCGCGCCTTCGGTGACTTCCAAGAGGCGTTTTACCTCGTCGGAAACTTCGCCTACTCCGGCAGAAAATGCCGAATCGGCGACGAAGCCTTCGAAGAGAGTCCCTGAATCTACCGAAACGAGGTCGCCCTCTCGGAGTTTCCGCTTGTTCGTCGGGATTCCGTGAACCAATTCATCGTTAATGCTCACGGTAATCGAAGCGGGGAAGGGATAAGGTCCAGGGTAGCCCTTGAACGGCGATGTAGCATGGTGTTTTCGCAGCACTTCCTCAGCAGCCGCGTTGAGGTCGGCTGTGGTGACACCGGGTTTCAACATTTCGCGCACGGTCGCGTGGATGGTCGCGTTGATACGCCCAGCCTCACGCATAATGGCGATTTCTTCCGGGGTTTTGATGTGTATCTGACGCGCCCAATCCATTGATTTATTTCTCCAACGCCGCGAGGAGGTCTTCCGTGACCTTCTCTATCGGCTGCGAACCGTCAATTTCAACCAGTTTGCCGCGTTCGCGGTAATACGCGATGAGCGGCGCAGTTTGTTCCAGATAAACCTGAATGCGGCGTTTCACCGTTTCGGGTTTGTCGTCTTCTCGTTGATAAAGTTCCGAGCCGTCAATGTCGCAAATGCCAGGCGTTTTTGGCGGATTGAATTTGATGTGATATACATGTCCCTGCGCGCGGCAGGTCCAGCGTCCACTCAGGCGTTCGACGAGGGTTTCTTCCGGGGCGGTAATGTAGGGGACGAGAGTCACCTCGCTTCCGCGTTTTTCCAGAAGAGACTGCAAGGCGTCCGCCTGCGCGGGGGTGCGAGGGAAGCCATCCAATATCGCGCCGTCGGCGCAATCTGGACGTTCAAGTCTGTCCTACCATGCGGACGGTCACTTCGTCCGGCACCAATTCGCCTTTGTT
>CAZDGZ010000022.1:0-13406 GCA_964505165.1 uncultured Anaerolineaceae bacterium
CTCATCTGCCGGGCGGACGCCGAGGTCTTCTGCTGTGATGTGGAGGGTTTTCATCGCGTCGAAGGTTTGGGTTTCCGGCGAGAGAGGGTAGCGTTTGCAGAGAGTTTCGAAGAGCGAGAGGTAGCCTCTCGGAATCGCCGCGTCCATGTCCAGATGGAGGAGGGTGCAAAGTTCGCGGATTTCTGCGGGGGAGTCTCCTTCGATTTCTGCGAAGTTTCCGTAGGGGAGTTCGTCGAGCATGATGTGCGCGCCGCGTAGGGCGTAGATGGCTCGGTATTTTTCGTAGACGGTTGTGACGCGGTAGCCCAACGCTTCGAGAAGATGACGGGCGTTCTCGAAATCATCGAGGAGAACTTCGATTTCCACGCGTCGGCGCGCGCCCTCGATTTCTTCGCTTTTCCCCTTGTAGGTCAGGCGCACGCCATCCGATTGCCGAAGCCGCAGAACCTGATGACGCGTTCGGAGCGCGCCGTCGGGCGTGTCGAAGCGGAGGTTGTATTCGTGACGGCGCGGCAAGATGCATTTTGCTCCCATCGAGCGGAGACGCGCCTCGAGGGCTGCGATATCGCGGAGGTAGAATTTCGCCTCGATTTCCAGCGGGAGGGCGTTTTCGCTCATACGACGCTGAGAAGTTTTTGCCGCTGCTCCACGCTTTCTCCTGCCTTGACGCGGATTTTCCCGATGATTCCGTCGCGGGGAGATTTGAGTTCGTTTTGCATTTTCATGGATTCGAGGATGAGCAGGACGTCACCTTTTTTGACCTCCTGTCCTTCGCTTACCGGTACGCTGACGATGAGCCCGGGCATGGGGGCTTTGAGCAGGAATTCGCCGCTCTCCGCGACTCTGCCGCCGGATGCCGCGCGAAGGCGTTTTTCACGTTCGTCTTCGACGCGGACGGGGTAGAGTCGCCCTTCGATGAGGATTTCCCAATCTCCTTCGACGGGGTAAATATAGGCTTCGTAGGATTTCCCGTCAATGAGCAGGGAGTAGACGGGCCCGCCGCTGACGGATTCGAAATCCACTGACATTTCTTTCCCGTTGAAGAGGATTTTTCGGTCGTCCAGGATTTCGATGGTAAATTCTTGATTCTCGATGCTGGTGATGTATTTCATAGACTCTCCTCTATCGGTGTAGGCGTTCCCAGCGCCCGACCCATTTCCAGTTGCTCGTGTCGCGTTCGGCGCGTCGGATGACGTGCGCGGCTTCTTCGGTTTTGCGGTGCGCGGCGAGGGTTGCCATAATCGCGGCGATGTCGGGGTGGACTTCTTTGCCCTCTTCGATTTCTTCCATCGAGAAGCGTTCTTCTACGAAGCGGGTGTCGTATTGTCCTGCCATGAAACGATGGGAATCCATCATGGTCTGGTGGAAGGGGATGTTGGTGCGGACGCCGACGATTCGGTATTCTTCGAGTGCGCGGCGCATTCGCAAAATGGCTTGCGCGCGGGTTTCTCCCCAAACGAGGAGTTTGGCAATCATCGGGTCGTAGTAGGGCGTGATTGTGAAGCCGGGGTAGACGCCGGTGTCTACACGGACGCCGGGGCCGGAGGGCATGATGATGTGAGAGACGTTGCCGGTGGAGGGCATGAAGTTGTTGTAGGGGTCTTCTGCGTTGACGCGGCATTCGATGGCTGCGCCGTTGATGTGGATATCTTCCTGCGCGTAGCCAAGAGGACGTCCGCGTGCGATGCGGATTTGTTCTTTGACGATGTCAATGCCTGTGATGAGTTCGGTAACAGGATGTTCTACTTGAAGGCGGGTGTTCATTTCGAGGAAGTAGAAATTCTTGTCTTTGTCCACGAGAAATTCGATGGTGCCGGCGTTGACGTATTCGACTGCGCGGGCGGCTTTGACCGCGACTTCTCCCATGCGTTGCCGCAATTCTTCATCCATGAAGGGGGAGGGGGATTCTTCGATGAGTTTTTGATGACGCCGCTGGAGGGAACATTCGCGTTCGTTCAGGTGGACGATGTTTCCGTGTTTGTCGGCGAGAATCTGGAATTCGATGTGGCGCGCGCCTTCGACGAGTTTCTCAAGGTAAACATTTCCATCCCCAAACGCGGCTTCGGCTTCTCTGCGGGCGGATTGGAGGAGCGCGGGCATTTCTTCGATGGAGCGGACTTCGCGCATCCCTTTGCCGCCGCCGCCTGCCGTCGCTTTGACGAGGAGGGGAAATCCGATTTCCGGGGCGACGGCGAGAAGTTCTTCGTCGCTCATGTTCCCGATTCCCTCTGTCCCCGGTACGACGGGGACGCCTGCCTTTGCGACGGTATCGCGGGCGACGATTTTGTCGCCCATCGCGGCGATGGCGGAGGGTTTCGGCCCGATGAATTCGATTCCCGCGTCGAGGACCTCTTGCGCGAAATCGGCGCGTTCGGCGAGGAACCCGTATCCCGGATGAATTGCGCCCGCGCCGCATTTCTTGGCGATTTCGATGATTTTGTCGCCGCGAAGATATGAGTCGCGCGAGGGCGCGGGACCCAGGAGATAGGCTTCGTCCGCGTATCGGACATGGAGGGCTTGCCTATCGGCTTCGGAATACACGGCGACGGTTTTCAATCCGAGTTCGCGGCAGGCGCGTAAAACGCGGACGGCGATTTCTCCTCGGTTGGCAATTAGAACTTTATTGAACATGGCGTTTATCCTAATGAATTTATAGAGGAATGTTCCCGTGTTTTTTCGGCGGGTTTGAATCCCGTTTGTTGCTGAGCATTTCTAGCGCGTTGATGAGACGCGGGCGGGTTTCGCGCGGTTCGATGACATCGTCTACATAGCCGCGTCCTGCGGCGGTGTAGGGGTTGGCGAATTTCTCGCGGTATTCCGAGACAAGTTCGGCTTTCCGCTTTACGGGGTCCTCCGCTTCGGCAAGTTCGCGCCGGAAGATGATATTTACTGCGCCATCGGGCCCCATGACGGCGATTTCCGCAGAGGGCCAGGCGATGTTGAAATCGCCGCGAATGTGTTTGCTGCTCATCACGTCGTATGCGCCGCCATAGGCTTTTCGGGTGATGACGGTGAGTTTCGGGACGGTGGCTTCACAATAGGAGTAAAGCAGTTTCGCCCCCGAGCGGATAATTCCGCCGTGTTCCTGTACCGTGCCGGGGAGGAACCCGGGGACATCTTCGAAGGTGAGAATGGGGATGTTGAACGCATCGCAAAAGCGGATGAATCGAGCGGCTTTTTCCGACGCGTCAATATCCAGAACGCCCGCGAGAACCGCCGGTTGATTCGCGACGATGCCGATGGCATGTCCGCCTAACCGCGCAAACCCGACGACGATATTCATCGCATAATTTTCGTGGATTTCGAAGAAATTGCCGTTGTCCACAATCATGCGAATCACGTCTTTGATGTCGTAGGGTTTGCTGGGGTCATCGGGGATAATGGTGTTCAACTCGTCTTCCATGCGGAGCGGGTCATCTCCGGTTTCGACGAAGGGCGGGTCTTCCATATTGTTTTGAGGGAGATACCCCAGCAGTTTACGAATCAGATAAAGAGTATCGGCTTCGCTGTCGGCAGCGACATGGCAGACCCCGGATTTTTCTGCATGGATACTCGCGCCGCCTAAATCCTCGAAGGTGACATCCTCATGCGTCACCGTTTTGACCACATCGGGCCCTGTGACGAACATATACGAGGAATTCCGCACCATGAAGATGAAATCGGTAAGCGCGGGGGAGTACACAGCCCCTCCTGCACAGGGACCCATCACAGCGGAAATTTGCGGGACGACGCCGGATGCCATCGTGTTGCGGAGGAAGATATCCGCATAGCCGCCGAGGGAAACAACCCCCTCCTGAATCCTCGCTCCGCCGGAATCGTTCAACCCGATAACGGGTGCGCCGTTTTTGAGCGCCATATCCATAATTTTGACGATTTTCCTCGCGTGCGCTTCCCCCAAACTGCCGCCGAAAACGGTGAAATCCTGGGAAAAAACATAGACCAAACGCTGGTCTATCGTTCCCCAGCCGGTGACCACGCTGTCGCCGAGGAATTTCTTCTTCTCCATCCCAAAATCGGTGGTGTTGTGGACGACGAAAGAGTCGATTTCGCGAAACGACCCTTTATCCAAAAGAAGGTCGAGACGCTCGCGGGCGGTCAGGCGTCCCTTTTTATGTTGGGCTTCGATTCGGGCTTCGCCGCCGCCGAGGCGGGACTGGGCTTTGAGTTCGTGCAGATGTTGGATTTTATCGGTCATGGTTTTCTCTCTCTGCGAAGAATTTTTTGCTGCCGGGAAGCGACAGCGCGAGCATAGCAATTAATAGCCAAAGAAGATACCCCCCTAGAAGGTATGGGCTGACATAAGGGGGCGTACTTTGAAGATATGAGCGGTTAACCCAATTATAGAATGAATACAGAAATATCGTGACGAATGACGCGGCGCGTGCTTTCGGGATGCCGCGCCAGACCTTGATGAAAAGAGTTGCCCACACGACTGCCCACACAAATCCGCTTGCTGCGATGAAAAACGCGATAGAAGCGGACGCATAAGTTTGGAGTGTTTGCCATGAGGCAATCGCCGCGACGAACCGGAGCGCGTTGTGTATCGCCAAAATTAACACGCTCAACGCAAACAAGGTTACGAAGAAAGGCGGGGAGAGGCGTTTCATGATTTTTCGGAAGGAGGAGGAGACAGAGTCCACGCGGCGATGAAAGGAGGCAGGAACAGAAGGAGACCCCACATCAGCGGAGGGAACGCGTCGAGATGAAGCGGCTCGGAAAGGAAAATGACCGCGAAAAGTCCAGAAAGTGCGCCGAGAAGCGCGCGAAGCCGCGACCCGATTCCGCCTCGACGCAGATTCCCGGCGAACGCGCCGAGTCCTGCCCCGACGCCGTAGCCGTAGATTCCGCCTTCGAGAGGCAGCGCCCACGTCCCCCACGCGGAGGGAGCGATGAAAGCCGACCACAACGCGCCCAGCGCCGCGCCGAACGCGGCGAGGAGAAGTCCGCCGAGAAGTCCATCCCGAAAGAGACGCGCGCGCGACTTCATGGCTGCAACCGTCTCAACCGCGAATACGCGCGTGAAGCGATTTCCTCGCGAAGCGCGACGAGTTCGGGAAATTGGTAGAAGAAAAGGATTTTTTGTTCTGCGATGGTCTCTCCTTTCGGTTTGGGTCGAATGACGAAAAACGTCCAAGATTCGGCAATGTCTTCTTCCGGGTTCATCGCCGCGTAATCCGTGACGAATTCATCTTGATGGCGGGCGTAGAACGCATCGAAGGCTTCGTAATACTCATCGTCGTCTTCGATGGAATCGATAGCGAGCCATTCATCATACATCTCAGCCCAGAAAGTTTCGTAGAATTGATAGAGGTAGGAATCTTCCGCTGCACAGCCTTCTCCGGGGAAATAGGTGGTACACGCGGCGATTTTCTCTTCGTAAAGAGAATCGTTTTCCGGGTCCTCGAATATCTCCATATCCGGCGGGACTTGCTCCGCGTTGAGGGTGAGAAGATGCCCGAATTCGTGGATGAGCGTGTAGGTTAAGTCTAGCGTGTCGGCGGTATCCGCGATATCGAGGTCTAGTTGCCACAACGAAGGGTCATCCATCGAAGGTTCGACAGCCGCGAGCGCGCCGCCTTTCCCATCCGTGAGAACGGCGAAATAAGTCAATTCCTCCCGCTCGTCGGGCGGGATAATGTCGGCGAAGTATTCCCATGCGGCGGTCTGGGTTTGGGTATCTTGTTGATAGGCGAGGAGCGTTTCGTCGTCCACAGGCTCGAAGATGGGGGAGACGAGAGCATCATTGTCAATGACATAAGAGACAAGGAATGCCTCTTCGTCCAGAGGAATCTCCTCTTCGTCATAGACTTCGATGTCTTCTTGCGGAGTTTCTCGCATGATGTCCTGAAACGCGAGAAGCGCGTCTTCGGTATCTGCGTAACACAACCCCTCTTCGGGATGGTATATCTCGTCGGGGAAGCAGGTTTCCTTCCGTTGAGAGGGCGTCGTCGTGGACGATGCAATGGGCGTATCGGCAACGGGAGACACAGAGGAAATATCCTCGCTCGTCGGCGTGGCGAACGCGGGGAAGGAACACGCGACGGCAATCGAAGCAAGCATGCCCAAGAAAAGAAGCCGTTTGTTCACAGAGGGCATCCTTCCTTATTCATTGAGTAGCGTATTCTCATGTATCAATCTCCAGCGTGATTTTTCCGAGTTGTTCGTTGCGTTCCATGCGTTCTTGTGCGGCGCGGGCTTCGCGTAGCGGGAAGGTCTTGTCGAGAACGGGATGTAATTTCCCGTTGACGATGAGACGCATGACCTCGCGGAAGTCCCGAAGCGGACTCATCGTCGAGCCGATGATGGAGAGGTGTTTGGCGAAGATGTAGCGGTTGTCAATCTCGAATTTTGGCGCGGCGGTGTTCCCGACCGTGAGCAGTCGTCCGCCTTTGCGGAGAGCGCGGAATCCGAGAGGGAAGGTCGTCCCGACGTTGTCTACCACCACGTCCACGCCTTCGCGGTTCGTAAGTGTGTAAACGGCTTTGGACCAGTTTTCCTCTTTGGAACGGTCAATGAGAACATCCGCTCCGAGGGATTCGGCGAGGGCAAGTTTTTTCGCGTTCGACCCGACGACGAAAACTTCCGCGCCCGCGAATTTCGCGATTTGGATGCTCGCGGTGTTCACGCCGCCGGACGCGCCGACGACGAGGACGCGTTCGCCTGCCCGCAGTTTTCCGCGCGTGATGAGGGAATGCCACGCGGTTTGATACACGAGCGCGGCGGCTGCCGCGACGTGGAAATCGAAGTCTTCGGGGAGTTTGAAGAGTTGACGAGCGGGAAGAGCGACATATTCCGCATAGGTGCCGCGAATCGTCTCGCCGAGGAGATGCCAATTTTTGCAGAGATTATCCTGCCCCGCGAGACAGTATTCGCAGACCCCGCAGCCGAGATTCGCGTTGATGACCACGCGGTCGCCGACGTTCAGCCCTTCGACGCCCTCGCCGAGCGCGGCGATTTCTCCCGCTCCGTCTGCCCCGGGGATGTGCGGGAGCGCGAGGCGCAGCCCTTTCCATCCTTTGCGGACGAGGATATCCATGCGGTTGAGCGCCGCCGCGCGTAAGCGGACGAGAGCCTCTCCCGCTTTGGGTTCGGGAGTGGGGAAATCTCCGTATTCGAGGACTTCGGGTCCTCCATGTTGATGAAAGAGAACAGCCTTCATACCGCCTCCTTTCGATGCAGAATTTGATATGTGCCGCGTTTACTTCCGAAAAATTCCGGCAAGATCGCCTCTGTCTCTTCTGGCAAAGGCTTCGAGTAGACTTTTGTTGAGTTGGATGAGCGAGATGAGCACCATCGCCATCCCGCCGAAGACGAGGAGCCAATCACGGAGTTTCGTGGGCAGGAATTGCAGCGCGAGGTAGTAGAAAATTTCTTTAATGGGCGGGTGCAGGATGACGGGGGTGAGGACCTTCCCGACGCCGACTCCGAAGAGAAACACGCCCAGCACGAAAACAATCATCCAGATGCGCGTGATGAGTCCGGGTTCGAGCCAACGCCAGAAACTGGCGCGGTAATAGATGGCGAGGGTATCGGCGAATGCGCCGAAGATGGCGCGGAGGTTCATACGTCCGAGATTGCCTTGCCGACGATAGGCGACTTTGACGGGGGCTTCGCGCAGCGTGTAGCCGAAACGAGTCGCGGCGACGAGCAATTCGATGTCGAACGCGAAGCGGCTGACTGTCATGCGCGGCGCGACGGATTCGAGCACTTCGCGTTTGAAGAGTTTGATTCCTGTTTGGGTGTCGGAGACCGATAGCCCGAAGAGAAATGAGACCGCGCGGCGGTAGGTTTTGCTCATCAGGCGGCGGAGGAAGGGGAATTCGTTTTCTTCACGCTCGCGTGTTCCGAGAACGACATCTGCGCCGCTTTCGTCCATTTTTTGGAGGAAGTCGAGGAGGTACGCGGGAGAAATTTCCAAGTCGGCGTCGAGGAACGCGATTCTCTCGCCGGAGGCGGCTTCGAATCCGCGAAAGAGCGCGGCGCCTTTGCCTCGGTTGCGATCCTGCCGAATGGTCTGAATCGGGCAGATTTCCCGCGCGGCGCGTAGAATTTCCTCCCAGGTGGCGTCGCTGCTGCCATCGTCCACAAGGATGAGTTCGAAGGAGAGTCCTTTCAACGTCTCACAGACGCGGCGGATGTTTTCGTAAATATGTTCTCCCTCGTTGTAGGCGGGGAGGATGACGGAGAGGAAAGGGGCGGTCATGGGGATTCCGAGAGAGGGGGGGAGGCGTAGAGATAGTAAAGCGGACGTCCGTCGGCGGCGATTTCGGTGAACAGCGAGCCGCCGGGATACGAGGCTTGCACGGCTTCGAGGTCTTCTTGATGATTAGGAAGGAAAACAAAGAAAAGATTGCTTACAGAGAGTTCGGGGTTTTCTTCGGAGCCCCAAGGGGCGTTCATGTCTACTCCCGTGAATTGCGGCGCGATGTATTGGATGCTGGGAATAGCGTAGTAGCCCATTGCGGGGCTTCCAAAGAAGACGACGATTCTATCGGGGGGACGGTCGCGGAGAAAGTCGGCGAGATGCTGCGCGATGATGTCGTTGTCGTGGGCTTTGTCGAGGGCGACTTTCGGGGTGTAGCGGAGGAAGTAGAAGTATAAATCGTTTGCGCCGATGAGAAGCGCAAGGGCAAGCGCGGCGATGCCGATGAACCGCGCGCGGCGCTGCCACAAAGTTTCGAGGATGCGGGCGCTTTCGCTTAAACCGTATCCCGCGAGGAGCGCGGCGGCGGGCGCGGCGGCGACGTATCGCTGCGCGGCAGGAGTGGATTCGCTGAGCGCACCGGCTGCACAAATGGCGCTAATCCACAACGCGAGGAGGATGAATTTTTTTCTCTTTTTTCGAGAGGGGAGAAGAAGCAGCCCCGCGAGGAAAAAACTTGCCATCAACGGGCGAAGGATAGGCGTTTCAGGGAGATACCACGCGCGGAGCGAGGTAAAGGTAAACGCGCCGAAACTTGCTCCGAATTGCCGAAGAAGAATTCTCCATGCTGGCAATCCGGTTAGGGTTATTTCGTTTTGCATCCATTTTCCGAAAATGGATACGCGGGTGAGCGGTGCAAGGTAAAGGTCTGGATGATGAAGATAATATCGCGCGAGAGGAAGGATGAAGACGAGGGAAAAGAAAATCGCGGCAAGGAGATGCGGCGCGTTGCGCTTGAGCCTCGCGCGGTCGAAAAAGGCGGCGAGAAGCAGCCACGCGAGGAAGAGGATGAATAATGTGCGCGCGCTGGGGTAGAAAT
This sequence comes from uncultured Anaerolineaceae bacterium, assembly GCA_964505165.1. Classification (GTDB taxonomy): domain Bacteria; phylum Chloroflexota; class Anaerolineae; order Anaerolineales; family Villigracilaceae; genus CAZDGZ01. Next base: position 9,243 of record CAZDGZ010000022.1, read on the forward strand.
ACTGTGCAATGCCGATTCCGAATCCAAAGAGCATGAACGCGGGACGATTCTCTTTTTCCCAGCCGTACCACAGCGCGCCGATGGCGACGACGTACCATAACCCGTCCCAAATGTTGTTGAGGGCGATTCGGCTGAAATGAATGTGGAAGTGCAGCGTCGCGAGGAAAATCGCCGCGAACGCGCCGGTTCTCTTGTCGAAGAGCGCGCGCCCGACGAAATAGGTGACGGCGACGGTCAACGCGCCGGCAATTGCAGAAACAAGGCGAATGGCTTGAACCGTTTGTCCCAGGAAGTGAATGGACAACGCGGGGATGAAGAAGAACAGCGAAGGAAATCCATACCATCCCGAAATGAACGGGTTGTTCACTTCGCCGGCGGCGATGGACGCCGCGTATAATCCAGACGAGCCTTCGTCGCCGGTCAACAAAATGGGGATTCGTTCCGTCCCGATGCCTCGCGGCAAAAACGCCAGCCCCGCGATGAACGCGCCGAGGAACAAGGCTTTCTTTGAGAGATGAAAAGGAGGCGCGTCTTTTTGTTTTGCCCCGATGAGCGCCGCCGCGATGGCTATGCCCCATGCCGTCAGCGCGAGCGCGGGACGATACATCTTGGGTTCTTCTCCGGCTGCCAGCGAAGCGAGAAACGAAAAAATGGGACTGACTCCCAGCAGGATGACTTGCCAAGGGTGGATAGAGAGCCAGTCCCCGATTTTTTCGAGCGGGCGAAGTACGAAATCGAATTTTTCGGGTGCTTTGAATGACCAAATTCCCATCAAAAACAGGATTGCTCCTGCCAGCGTGAACCACACATCTCCCCCCGCTCCGATTTTAGGGAGCGCAAGAGAGAAGTATTGTCCCATCAAGATCATCACGATTCCGCTGAGAAGAAGCGCAGTCGTGACAGGTGCTTGTGGACGCTGCATGAAGAAATTATCTCAGCCCCGTTTCCAGCCGCGAGATGACCAGCCGTTGGATTTCGCTGGTTCCTTCGTAAATTTCGGTGATTTTCGCGTCGCGGAAATATCGCTCTACGGGGAGTTCTTTACTGTATCCCATCCCGCCATGAATTTGGACGGCAGCGTGCGCGCAGAACATCGCCGTTTCGGATGCGAAGAGTTTCGCGGTCGAGGCAGCGAGGGTAAATCGTTCGTGCGTCGTCTTTGAGCGTTCTTTTGCCATCGCCGCGTTATAGATGAGCAAACGCGCCGCTTCGATTCGAGTCTTCATATCTGCCAGTTTGAAGGAAATTCCCTCGAACTGCCCGATTTTCTTCCCGAAGGCTTCGCGCTCGCGCGCATACTCGACGGCGGCTTTGTACGCGGCTTCCGCGATTCCCAACGCCTGCGAGGCGATTCCGATTCGACCTGCATCCAGCACTGCCATCGCGATTTTGAACCCTTGCCCTTCTTCGCCGAGACGATTTTCAACAGGACAGCGATAATCTTCGAAAACAATTTCACTCGTTGCCGAAGCGCGGATGCCCAGTTTCGGCTCTTTCTTCCCGCGAATGAAGCCGGGTCTATCGGTATCAATGATGAACGCGGTCACGCCGCGGTGTCCTTTTTCGGGGTCGGTCATCGTATACAGAACGATATAATCGGCAACCGGACCTCCCGTGACCCACGATTTCCGCCCGTTGATGACGTAATAATCCCCGTCGCGCACCGCGCGGCTTCGCATGGTCGCCGCGTCGGAGCCGGACATGGGTTCGGTCAGCGAATACGCGCCGATTTTCGCTCCCGAAGCCACATCGGCGACGTATTTTTTCTTTTGCTCTTCCGTACCGAATTTCAAAATACCGTTGCAAAATAGGGAATTATTTACCGACATAATCGTCCCGTGCGAGGCATCTACCTTCGAAATTTCCTCCAGCGCGAGGACGTATGCCAGCGTGTCCATACCGGCGCCCCCGTATTCCTCCGGCACTTCGATTCCCATGAACCCCATCTCGCCCATCTTTTTGATGGTTTCATAGGGGAAGTTGCCGCTTTCGTCGAACTCTGCGGCAATCGGCGCGATTTCATTTTCTGCAAAATCGCGGGCGGCATCTCGAAGCATCCGATGCTCGTCGGTCAAAAGAAACGATCCGCTTTCGCTCATGGTTTCCTCCATAGAAAAGATTCGTAAGGATATGTGATTATAGCATGGTTGCCTTTTCATCATTCAGCCCGAACACACGATAGTTTCAAGAAAAGATCTCTAGCCCAACGAGAATTGGAAAACCGCCGCGCGGCTAGAAATCAGATATAATGAGAAAAAATCTTCCCGAGGTCTATATGCCTGAAGAAATTACCCCTAAAATTTTCAATCGTCTAACCGAACTCGCTTCTTTGGAAGTCACGGAAGAAGAGGCGGAATACCTTCGTCAGGAACTCAACCATCAACTCGCCTCTGTGCGGGATTTGCAATCTGTTCCGCTGGAAGAAGAAACGCCGATAACCCTTCACGGCGTGCCCTATCCCCCTGAAATTTCTTCCCCGTTGCGCGCGGACCTTCCGCGTGCGTACTCCGACCCCGACAAAATCCTCGCCCAAGCGCCTGAAAGCGAAGAGCGTTACATCATCGTTCCCGAAATCCCCCACACCGATTTGGATTAATCATGACTCTTGCCGACCTTCCCGCTTATGAAATTGCCTCGCGGATACGCAACCGCGAACTCTCTGCCGTCGAAGTGCTCGATGCCGCGTTGGCGCGCGTCGCTGCCGTAGATGGGATGCCTGGGCGCATTGATGGCGACCCGAATGCCGAACCGAATAAAGTTCATGCCTTCATCACGCTGACGGAAGAACGCGCGCGCGAACAAGCCCGCCGCGTGGACGAGAAAATTGCCGCCGGCGAAGACCCCGGTCCCCTTGCTGGCGTTCCTTTTACCGTCAAAGATATTTTCTGCGTAGAAGATACGCCCTCCACGGCCGCGTCGAAGATTTTGTCGAATTTCATTTCTCCCTATACCGCCACACCCGTTTTGCGGATGGAAGCCGCGGGCGCGGTCATGCTTGGGAAAACCAATCTGGACGAATTTACCTATGGCTCTTCGACGGAATCCTCCGCATTTCAGCCTGCCACGCGTAACCCCTGGGATCCCTCCCGTGTGCCCGGCGGCTCTTCCGGTGGAAGCGCGGCGGCGGTCGCGGCGGGAGAGGGCGCGCTCTCTCTCGGAACGGATACGGGCGGCTCGATTCGCCAGCCCGCGTCCTTCTGTGGAGTGGTGGGCTTGAAACCGACGTATGGACGCGTTTCCCGCTATGGGCTTATCGCTTTCGGTTCTTCGCTCGATTGTCCCGGTCCGATGGCGCGTACCGTCAAAGATGCCGCGCTCATGCTTCAGGTCATCGCGGGCGAAGATGCCCGCGACGCGACCGCCGCGAAGATGCCCGTCCCGAATTATCTGGAGGCTTTGGAAGAGGGCGTGCGCGGGCTGCGAATTGGTCTCTCGCCGGATTATTTCAAAATCGTGCGTTATGATCCCGAGACGGGAGAATTGATGGAGCAACGCGTCTCGAAAGATATTCGCGAAACCGTTTATCGCTCTGCCGAGATATTGGCAAAGATGGGCGCGGAAATTATCGAAGAGGTTCCCATGCCGCACACGCGCTACGGGATTCCGGTATATTTCGTCATTTCCCGCGTCGAAGCCGCATCGAACCTCCTTCGCTTCGATGGGGTGAAATATGGGTATCGTTCGTCCCAGCCTGCCGCGACACTGCAAGAGATGTATCGGAAAACGCGCGGCGAAGGGTTTGGCGTGCAGCCGAAATTAAGAACGTTGATGGGACTCTATGTGAGCGCGGCGCAGTACAGCCAGCAATATTATGTCCGGGCATTGAAAGTCCGCAGTCTGTTGCGTGCGGATTTCGAGACGATTTTCGACAAGGAGGGCGCGTACCGCCTCGACGCGCTGCTCACTCCCACAGCTCCTACGACCGCCTTTCCTGTCGGCGGCGTATATGGAGATTCCCTTTTGATGCAATACGCTGACCAGTTTACCGTCGCTGCGAATCACGCGGGGATTCCGGGGCTTTCTCTCCCCGGCGGCTTCGACGAGGAGGGACTTCCTATCGGCATTCAACTCCTCGGCGCCGATTTCTCCGAACCTCTCCTTTTGAGAATTGGACGCGCGTTTGAAATGGCGACCGAAGAGGCTCCCTGGCGAACGAAGAAACCG
>CAZDGZ010000022.1:13506-21387 GCA_964505165.1 uncultured Anaerolineaceae bacterium
TTGGGTTGATTCTGGCATCTGCGGCGGGCTATGGAACCGCGTATTTCATGGCGCCGGCTGCGGTTGAAACGATTGCGGAAGAGGAGGTCGAGGAAGAAGTCATCCCCTCTTCCGACTGACCTCGTATCATCCTTTTAGAAATTTTTTCATTTCCCACGGCGCGACGAGCGCGACGATGGCATCTCCGAGTTTGACTTCTTGGACGATGCCGCCGCGCGAGGTCGCGCGTTTTCTTAAGGGCGCGGCGTCGAGACGCGTCATCTTCGGCGCGGCTTTGATGAGGTGCATGGTGACAACGAGTGTCCCTTTGCCGACGGTCATCCCTGCGAGGCGGACGCCCTCCGGCAGCGACCATGCGATGACGCCTTTTCCGTAACGCCCCTGGACGGGGAATTCTTTCGGCGCGACGCGTTTCGCTTTGCCGTCCGAAGCGAGGAGGAACACTTCGCCTTTTTGTGGCAGGGTCTCCGCGCCGACGACCAAATCGCCGACTCCTAATTTGATTCCGTTGACTCCCGCGGCGACTAATCCCATCGGGCGCGCGTCTTTTTCGGGGAAGCGGATTGCCATGCCTCGCGCGGTAGCGAGGAGGATATCTTTTTTCCCGTTTGTGAGCAGTACCCATCCCAGCGTATCGCCATCGTTGACTCGCGCAAGGATGAAAGATTGTGCAGAAGGTCCGGGAAGTTCGGATACGGCGCTCTTTTTTATCATCCCGCCATGTGTGACGGTGAGGACGTATGTCTCTTTTGGCAAATCGCTTTTTCGCGCGGGCAGCGTGAACATCGCGCTGAGTTTATCGGAAGAGGAAAGCGGGGAGATTTTGTGCCATGCGATTCCCTCTGAGGGTTTCGTCGCTTCGGGGAGGGTGTGGATGGCAATGGCGGCGGCGCGTCCGTTTTTCGAGACGAGGTAGAGCGTATCGTGCAGCATCGCTTTGACGAGGAAGCGCGGCGCGGCGCTCCCGCTTCGACGCGGCGGCTTGGAATCCGGCATCCGGGCGATAATCCCCTCTTTGGTCGCGCCGACCCAAACGGTTTCCTCCGGCAGCAAATCCGCAGAGGTTAGCAGAGAAGCGGTTTTTCCCTCTTTCACGCGGACGATTTGTGTTCTCCGTTTGTCGCCGTAGGCTTCTTTGACGGCGAGGAGTTCTTCCGAGGCGACCGCGCGCATTTTCGAGGGGGAGCGCAGCAGCCCTTCCAGCGATTTGATGACTTTCTTCGTTTCTTTGTACTCGGTTTCGATTTTCTTTCGTTCCAGCGCGGCGAGGCGGCGCAGTTGCATGTCCAAAATGGCTTTGGCTTGGAGTTCGGTGAGTTTGTACCGCTTCATCAGGCGTTTTCGCGCGGTGTCTACATCGGGGGAGCGGCGGATGAGCGCGATGATTTCGTCGAGGTTTTTGAGCGCGACGAGGTAGCCTTCGAGGATGTGCGCCCGTTCTTTCGCTCGGCGTAAGTCGTATTCACTGCGTCGGCGGATGACGTTCAGCCGATGGTCAAGGTAAACGCGCAGCGCCTGTTTGAGGGTGAGCATACGAGGTTCCCCGTCTACCAGCGCGAGGAGGATGACGCTGAAGGTCGTTTGCATCGGGGTGCGTTTGTAGAGGGTTTGAAGGGTCTTTTCGGGCGAGACGTTTTTCGTCAATTCGATGACGATTCTCATGCCCTGCCTGTCGGATTCGTCTCGAAGGTCGGTGATTCCCTCCAGTTTTCCATCCCGCACCAAATCGGCGATTCGGCTGATGAGATTGGATTTGTTGACCATGTAGGGAAGTTCGGTCACGATGAGGCGGCTCTTGCCGCGTTCCATCTCTTCGATGTGAACCCGCGCTTGAATGGTGACGCGTCCGCGCCCGGACCCGTATGCGGATTCCAGCCCCTCTTCGCCGCTTTTCTGGAGGATGATTCCGCCGGTAGGGAAGTCGGGACCTTTGACGAATTGCATCAGTTCGCCGACGGAAATGTCGTCTAGTTTTTTCCAGTGTTCGAGCATATAGCGGAGCGCGTCAATGACCTCCGCGAGATTATGCGGCGGGATACTTGTCGCCATGCCGACCGCAATGCCGCTCGCGCCGTTGACGAGGAGATTCGGCAGCGAGGCGGGGAGAACAGCAGGTTCCGAGAGCGTATCGTCGAAGTTGGGGGTGAAATCTACGGTATCTTTGTTGATTTCCGCCAGCATGTCTATCGCGGGCGCGGCGAGACGCGCCTCCGTGTATCGCATCGCGGCGGGAGGGTCGCCATCTATCGAGCCGAAGTTCCCTTGACCATCCACCAGCATATAGCGCATCGAAAAATCCTGCGCCATGCGCGCCATCGCTTCGTAGACGGATGAATCGCCGTGTGGGTGATATTTCCCCAGCACTTCGCCGACGATTCGGGCGGATTTTTTATAGGGCGAGTTGGCGCGCAGTCCCATATCGTACATGGCGTAGAGGATGCGGCGCTGAACGGGTTTCAGCCCGTCGCGTGCATCGGGTAGCGCGCGGGAGACGATGACGCTCATCGCGTAGTCGAGATAGGCTTGCTGCATCTCGTCGTTGATATTTACGGTGCGGATGGTGTCTTCTTTCATGGCGTTCCTACTTTTCGCAAATTTGTTCTAATCTTCTCGTTTATCTTAAGGGAGAAGGAAGAAAGCGTCAAGAATGAAAAACGCCGTCCGCGAGGACGGCGTTGGGTTTCCCTAAAACGGGGTCAGGCTGCCGTAGAGTCCGGCGGCGGAGCGGTTTCTTCGTCGGCGGGGCTGCCTTCTTCGGGGGCGGAATCCGCTTCGTTTTCTTGAGCGGCTTCCTCCGCTTTCGCCTTTTCTTCGGCTTCTTTCTTGAAACGTCCGGGGACGAATCCCGTTCCGGCCGGGATGAGTTTCCCGATGATGACGTTTTCTTTCAATCCGTAGAGGGGATCTTCCGCGCCGGCAATCGCCGCGCCCGCGAGGACTTTGATGGTGTGCTGGAAGGAAGACGCGGAGAGGAAGGATTCGGTGCTGAGGGAGGCTTTCGTCACGCCCAGCAGGATGCTGATGTAGCGTGCGGGTTGTTTCCCTTCTTCGAGCATCTTTTCGTTTACGCGGCGGATTTCGAGCCGGTCTACCACGTCGCCGGGGAGGTAGGTCGTGTCGCCCGGACGGGTAACTTGGACTTTCGAGAGCATCTTTCGGATGATGACCTCGAAGTGTTTGTCGTGGATGTTTTGCCCTTGTGAGCGGTACACCTTTTGGATTTCCGAAAGGAGGTACATCTGGCAGGCGTCGCGTCCCTGGATGCGGAGGATTCGATGCGGGTTCAGAGAGCCTTCGGTCAGCGGCTGTCCGGCTTCGACGGTATCGCCTTCCTGAACGAGAAGCCGCGCGGTGGTCGGGATTTCGTACTCGCGCTCTTCGCGTTGTTCGTATGAGACGTAAATGGTATCGCCTTCGATGCGGACTTTGCCCTCGTGCTGCGCGGTGATGGTGGCTTCTTCCGCTTTGGCGAGGGTCGCGCCTTCTTTGACTTCGTCTTCGTCTTGGACTTCAATCTGCCAGCCCTCCGGCAGCGTGTACGAATCGTGAATCATTTCGCTGTGTTCCACGCGTACGAGGCGCTGGTCGGCGTATTTCTCCGAGCGGACGAGGTGTACCGTGCCGCTGATTTCGGTGACGACGGCTTCGCCTTTGGGGGTCTTTCGGGCTTCGAAGAGTTCTTCCACGCGGGGGAGACCGGTGGTGATGTCTCCGCCTGCCGCGACGCCGCCGGTGTGGAAGGTTCGCAGCGTCAACTGGGTACCGGGTTCGCCGATGGATTGCGCCGCGACGATGCCGACCGCCGTGCCGAGTTCCACGAAGGAGCCGCGGGCGAGGTCGAGTCCGTAGCATTTGGCGCAGATTCCATGCTGAAGTTCGCAGGTCATCGGAGAGCGCACTTTCACTGCGTCTACGCCGGCTTCCATGATTTTGCGCGCCATATCCCGGTCAATCATTTCATCGCGTTCGCCCAGCACTTCGCCGGTGTTCGGGTCAAGGACGCGTTCGGCGAGAAGACGCCCGTAAATGCGGCGTCCAAGCGATTGCCCGGCGACATCGTCTTCTTTGCGAATCCAGATTCCCTCTTTCGTGCCGCAGTCTTCCTCGTTGATGATGAGATCCTGCGCTACATCCACGAGGCGGCGGGTGAGGTAGCCCGCGTCGGCGGTGCGGAGGGCGGTATCCGCCAGACCTTTGCGCGCGCCGTGCGTGGAGATGAAGTATTCCAGCGCGGTCAAGCCTTCTCGGAAGTTCGAGCGGATGGGGAGCGGGATAATGCGTCCGGCTGGGTCTGCCATTAGACCGCGCATCCCCGCCAACTGGGAGATAGGTCCAAAACCGCCTTTCGTCGCGCCGGAATTCGCCATGATGGCGAGGTTTCCGTTGGGGTCCATGTATTTTCGGACGGCGGCGGAGACGCGTTTGGTCGTTTCCTGCCAAACTTGAATGACGCGTTCGTTTTCTTCCTGCTCGGTGAGCAATCCCCGGCGGAAGTCGCGCTGAATTTCGCTGACTTCCTCGAGGGCTTCTTCGATGATTTGCGGTTTTTCCGGCGGAACGGTGATGTCGGCGACAGCGACGGTCGCGCCGGAGCGCATGGCGTATTCGAAGCCCACGCTTTTGATGCTGTCCGCGACGGTGGTGGTGACTTCCTGACCGCAGACTTCGTAGACATCTGCAATGAGGGCTTTCACGTCGCCTTTATCCAGCGGGCGGTTGACGAATTGGATTTCGGGCGGGAGGATGTTGTTGAAGATGGCGCGCCCGACGGTGGTTTCTATCATGCGAGTTTCCGGTTCGGGAAGACGTTTGTCGTCTTCGTCGTACCATGTGGTCGCCCGAAGTGTAATTTTCGTGTGAAGGTCTACTTGTTCGAGTTGATGCGCGAGGATGACCTCCTCGATGGAGGCGAAGATTCGTCCCTCTCCTTTGTAGGGGCGCGGGTCGTCCATTGTCAAATAGTAGACGCCCAATACCATGTCTTTCGAGGGGCTGATAATCGGTTCGCCGTCGGCGGGTTTGAGGAGGTTTTTCGATGCCAGCATCAATTGGCGTGCTTCCTCAACGGCTTTTTGCGAAAGCGGCACATGGACAGCCATCTGATCCCCGTCGAAGTCCGCGTTGAATGCGGTCGTGACGAGGGGATGAAGTTGAATCGCGCTGCCTTCGATGAGAATCGGCTCGAAAGCCTGGATGCCCAAGCGGTGCAGCGTCGGCGCGCGGTTGAGCAGCACAGGGCGTTCTTTGATGACCTCTTCCAGCGCTTCCCAGACTTCGGGGCGGTTGCGCTCGATGAGACGGCGCGCTCCTTTGACATTTGCCGCATAATTGTTCTTGACAAGGCGGGCGATGACGAAGGGGCGGTAGAGTTCCAGCGCCATTGTTTTCGGAAGCCCGCATTGGTAGAGTTTGAGTTTTGGCCCGACGACGATAACGGAGCGCCCGGAATAATCCACGCGTTTCCCCAGGAGGTTGCGGCGGAAGCGTCCCTTTTTGCCTTTGAGCATGTCGCTGAGGGATTTCAGTTCGCGGCGTCCGCGTCGAGACAGGGCTTTGCCGCGCTGGCTATTGTCAATCAGGCTGTCTACCGCTTCTTGGAGCATGCGTTTTTCGTTGCGGACGATGACGCTCGGCGCGCCCAGTTCCAAAAGACGTTTCAGGCGGTTGTTTCGGTTGATGACGCGGCGGTAGAGATCGTTCAAATCCGAGGTCGCGAATCGCCCGCCGTCCAATTGCACCATCGGGCGCAAATCGGGAGGGATGACGGGGAGGATGGTCAGAATCATCCATTCGGGGCGGTTGCCGGAGCGCCGGAACGCTTCGACGACTTTGAGCCGCGTGGTGGCTTTTTTGCGTTTTTGTTTACTCTTGGTGGTTTTGACTTCGTGCCAGAGTTCTTCCGCGAGCGCGTCGAGGTCGAGACGTTTGAGGATGTCGTAGAAGGCTTCCGCTCCCATATCCGCGCGGAAGACTTGTCCCCAGCGGGATTTCAATTCGCGATAGCGGAGTTCGCTGAGGAAGGTGAAGGGACGGAGTTCCAGCAGTTCGTCGCGTAGACGCGTGTTCCGGTCGCGCGTGCCGGAGGCTTGGTCCTCCGCTTCCGCGCGGAGGGTTCGGATGGCTTCTTCCGTTTCCGCTTCCACGCGTTCGACGTCCATTTTGAGGGAGTCCAATTCTCGTTTGCGCTGGGCTTTCAGGTCGTTTTCGATGCTTTCCAATCGTTTCTTGACGATGGATTGCACTTTGCTGAGATGCTCCGATGCGATGACTTCGCCTGCCTGCGCGATGATGTCGCCGCTCGCGCCAAAGGAGATGGCTTTGTCTGCGGGCTGTCCCATTTTGTCTTGGAGGGTTTGTTCCAGCCGCTGCCCTTCTTTGATAATCGGTTCGATTTGCGATGCGACGAGTTCATCGTAATGTTCTTCGGTTGCCGCGATGCGCGCTTTCAGCGTGTTGATGGATTTATCGCGCGCTTCGTGAATTTCTTTGATTTTCGCTTCGAGTTCTTGATTTTGTTTTTCTTCCGCTGCACTGATTTCTTCTTCCAGGCGTTTCAGTGCTTTTTGGCGGGCTTCTTCATCTACATAGGTGACGATGTATTGTGCGAAATACAGTACCCTGTCCAGATTGCGTCGGGAGATGTCGAGCAGTAATCCCAGATAAGAGGGGATACGTCGCGTGTACCAAATATGCGCGACAGGCGTTGCCAGACGGATATGTCCCATGCGCTCGCGGCGCACGGAAGAGCGCGTCACTTCGACGCCGCACTTATCGCAGACGATTCCTTTGTAGCGGGGGTTTTTGTATTTTCCGCAATAACATTGCCAGTCCCGCGTTGGCCCGAAAATTGCCTCGCAGAACAGCCCGTCTTTCTCCGGGCGCAGACGGCGGTAGTTGATGGTTTCCGGTTTCAGCACTTCACCGTAAGACCAACTCAAAATGGTCTCCGGCGAGGCTAGGTTGATATGAAGCGCTTTAAGCCCCTTAGTTTCCACGGAATACTCTCCTCGTCATCTAGAGTCCTGATTTCCCCGCAACGTCAACAGGCATCGCGTGTGCCCTGTACGGAGGGCATGAGACAAACAAAGGCAAGCGCTCCGAGACCATTGGGTCTCAAGCGCTCGCCGAAAGTCGTTTCTTTGTTCTTCTTCAATGGCTGGATTATACCGACTTCTTTAACATTCCGTCAAGGGAAAAGCGAAAATTCCTCGCTTTTCCCTTGAAAAATATGCGAAAATGGTTTGGTTTAAGGCAGCGCGGTTGGGTCAACCTCGAATGTGTAAAGGAATTGATCTACTGCATCCAGTTGGTCTGGATCATTTTCGTTGATTTGAATTTGAAAGAGTACCAAATAGGCTTGCGGAGTGGCTTTGGGGCGAAGAGCGTAGATGTAACTTGTCCAGTTGTTGCCGCAGTCCCAGACATCATAGGCGCCTTCGAAGGTATCGTTCTCGAATTTCTCGCGGCTGGAATAATTGCATACGCTTTCGTTCCAACTCTTGGTTCCGTCGAGGAGTTGAATGTATCCGCCGAGTCGTCCCCAATCTTTGGATGCAGCGAAAGAAATTCCTGTGGCGTCAACGAATTTGTAAAAGTCATCCAAATTGGGGGAAACGTCGAGTCTTGCGGCAGTGAAGGAGAACGTTCCCCATGTGCTTTCCCATGTGGCTCCGTTGGTATCTTCCCATGAAACAGGGGCTTCGAGATAGAGTGCGTTGGTCAGGTCTGACCAACCTTGATAGCCGCTTCCGCTTTGGACAACGCTGAGTTTCTCGCCGTTGATTTGCCCTTCAAGGAGTTCATCGGTTGCGTATCGGTATACTTGAATGGCAATGACGCCGTCCGCGCCTTTGGTGCGGATGGTATCGCAGTAGGTTTTCA
>CAZDGZ010000023.1:0-3425 GCA_964505165.1 uncultured Anaerolineaceae bacterium
GTGCGCGCCATCGAGCGGCGCGCCGTCCACCTGTGGATTCCCATCCTCGGAGCCATCGCGCTGGGGCTGGGGCTGGTGTGGGTCTCGCTGACCGCGCCTTCCCGCGCCCTCTCCGTCTCGGCGGGCGTCTTCGCGACGACGCTGCTCTGGGACGCGCTGGAACTCCATCGGCAGGAAAAACGCGTCCAAAAGGGACACGCGCCCGCCAATCCCCAAAACCCGCGCCACGCCCAAATCCTCGCCGCGTACCCCGCCGCGACGACCACGGATTATCTGGCGCGCGACCCCCTCGGGCATCCCGTAGACGCGGCGGAAGCCGCGCGGCGTGCGGAGGGAAGCGCATGACTCTCTTCGGCATCGGCATCGGACTCGCCGCCTTCCTCCTCATCGGGCTGGGCTTCGTGTGGGTCATTTTCGGAGAACGGTATCTGGGCTACTTGTGGTGGCCCTATGCGATGGGGCTGGGCGCGGCTTTCGTTGCGCTCTCCCTCTTCGTACAAGCGGATTGGCTTTCCGCGCTGTTGGGCGCGCTGGGCGCGTCCTTCGTCTGGGGCGCGACGGAATTCAAAGAGCAGGCGATTCGCGCCGAACTGGGCTGGTTCCCGTTCCGCAGCGAGAAAATCCGCCCGCCTTTCGCCCACATCATCGAAAAATGGAAAGCGCCGAACCTGTGAGAAGAAATTTGCTCATCCTCGGCGGCGGCATCGCCGGACTTTCCGCGGCATACTACGCGGCGACTCGTCATCCCGATTGGCGCGTCACCCTCCTCGAAGCCGAAGACCGGTGGGGCGGAAAAATCACCACCGACCGCGTCCCCTTCGACGGCGGGCGATTCGTCATCGAAGGCGGCCCCGATACCTTCCTGGCGGTCAAGCCCTGGGGCGCGGCGCTCTGCCGGGAACTCGGATTGGGAGACCGCCTGCACGGGACGAATCCCCGGCAACGCAATACCTACGTCCTTCACCGGGGACGCCTCGAACCGCTCCCCGACGGGCTGGCGATGATGCTCCCCGGCAAAATCCGCCCCATGCTCACCACCCGTCTCCTCACACCGGCGCAAAAACTCCGCATGGGCGTGGATTTCCTCCTCCCGGCGCGGCGCGGCGAGGGAGACGAGAGTTTGGGCGCGTTCATCTCCCGCCGTCTCGGACGCGCCGCCTACGAGAATCTCATCGAGCCGCTCATGTCGGGCATCTACGCCGGGGACGGGGACGAACTTTCTCTCCTCTCCACCTTCCCCTACCTGCGCGATTTGGAACGCGAATACGGCTCGATTGCGCGCGGCGCGATGCACGTCTACCGGCAGCGCGTGGCACGCGGCAAAGCCGCGCAAGGCTCCCGCTCCGCGTTTCTGACTCCCACCGAGGGGCTGGCGGAAATCGTCGAAGCGTTGACAAGGGAACTCCACGCGCGCGGCGTGACGCTGCGCCTGAACGCGGCGGCGCAAACGGTGGAGCGAACCCCCGCCTCTTGGCGCGTCACCCTCCAAAACGGCGAAACGCTGGAAAGCGAGGCGCTGATTCTCGCGACGCCCGCCTACGTCAGCGGAAAATTGCTGCGCGGGGTGGATTCCGCCCTCGCGGAGACGTTGGGAAGCATCCCCTACGTCTCAACGGCGACGGTTTCCCTTGCCTATCGTCAGCGCGATGTGCCGCGTCCGCTGGACGGCTACGGCTACGTCATCCCGAGGCGGGAGGGACGCCGCGCCCTCGCCTGCACCTGGACCTCGACCAAATTCCCGCACCGCGCCCCGGAAGGCTACGCCCTGCTGCGCGTCTTCATCGGGCGCGCGGGGCAGGACATCCCCTGGGAAGAAGCCGCCCTCCTCGACATCGCCCGCGAGGAACTCCGTCTCACGCTCGGCATCACCGCCGACCCGCTGCTCTCGCGCGTCTTCCTGTGGGAAAACGCCATGCCCCAATACAATCTTGGGCACCCGGAAAAACGGAAGCGCATCGAAGCCGCGCTGGCGCGCCTCCCAAACCTCGCGCTCGCGGGCAACGCCTACCGAGGTATCGGCATCCCCGACTGCATCCATTCCGGGGAACTCGCCGTCCAAACACTCGAAAAAGGAGAAGACCCCAATGAATAAACTGAAGGAATTCGCACAACGCGACCCCGGGCTGACCAAAGCCCTGCTTTGGTATCTCGCCATCATGCTCACCCTGGGCATGTTCGCCTATCAAGATAAAACGGGACCAACTTACCCCCTCGAAGGAACTCTCCAAACGGACGCGGGGGAAGTGTCCTTCAAATTCCTGCGAAGCGAAACCATCGGGAAAGACTTGCAAATCATTCTCGCGGATCCCGTTCCCGAAGGCGTGACCGGCTATGTGAAGTACCGCCGCTACAAATCCGACGACGAATGGAGCGAAATGCCCATGAGTCCCGGCTCCTTCGAATTTTCGAGACACGGAAAAACCGAATTTCTGACCGGCATCGGTGCGGAACTTCCTAGTTTGCACGAGAAGGCAGGAAAATACGAGTACTATGTCTACCTCCAAATCGGGGACGAAGCGCCGTTTTCCGTCACCGGAGAAAAAGCCATCTACGCGCGCTACAAAGGCGCGGTGCCGGGGCCGGTCATCGTCGTCCATGTGCTGATTATTTTCCTCTCGATGATGTTCGCGCTCCGCACGGTCTTCGAAGCCTTTATTGACGGCAATTACAAATGGATGATTTGGGCGACCCTGCTTTCCTTCCTGCTTGGCGCGTTCGTCTTCGGACCCTGGGTACAATGGTACGCGTTCGGCGTCTGGTGGTCCGGCATCCCCTTCGGCTACGACTGGACCGATAACAAAGTCCTCCTCGAACTCGCATTCTGGATTTGGGCGGCAATCGCCAACCGCGGCGAGCGGCGCGACCCGAAATCGGTATATCTCGCGGGATTGGTCACGCTCCTCGTGTACTTCATCCCCCACAGCATTTTCGGCTCGGAATATGACTACCGCACCGGAGTTGGGCGCGGCACGACAGGATGACGAGAAGATGAAAATTCAAACCTCCGTAGACCTTTTCGCCAAAGCCAAAGAAATTTTGCCCGGCGGCGTAGATTCGCCCGTGCGCGCCTTCCGCGCCGTCGGCGGGCAGCCTCTCTTCATCGAACGCGGCGAGGGGGCGTACCTCTTCGATGTGGACGGCAACCGCTATGTGGATTACGTCCTCTCGTGGGGGCCGCTGATTTTAGGACACGCGCATCCCGAAGTCGTCGCCGCGCTCCAAGACGCCGCGGCGCGCGGCACCTCTTACGGCGCGCCCTCCCCTCTCGAAATCGAATTGGCAGAACTCGTACGCGGATTTATGCCCAATATCGAGATGATTCGATTCGTCAACAGCGGGACCGAGGCAACGATGTCCGCGCTGCGGCTGGCCCGCGCCTACACGAAGCGGGACAAAATCATCAAATTCGAAGGATGCTATCACGG
>CAZDGZ010000023.1:3525-21140 GCA_964505165.1 uncultured Anaerolineaceae bacterium
CCCGCGCCTACACGAAGCGGGACAAAATCATCAAATTCGAAGGATGCTATCACGGGCACGCCGATTTGCTTCTCGTGCAAGCAGGCTCCGGCGTGGCGACGCTGGGTTTGCCCGATTCCCCCGGCGTCCCCCCTGCCACCACGCAAGACACCCTTGTCGCACGGTACAACGACCTCGCCTCCGTCCGCGCGCTCTTCGAGAAATTCCCCGAAGACATCGCCGCCGTCATCGTCGAACCCGTCGGCGGGAATATGGGCGTCATCCCCCCTGTGGAGGGCTTTCTGCCGGGGCTGCGCGCGCTGACTCAGGAGTACGGCGCGCTGCTGATTTTCGACGAGGTGATGACCGGATTCCGCGTCCACCCCGGCGGCGCGCAGACGCGCTACAACATCCGCCCCGACCTGACCACCCTCGGCAAGGTCATCGGCGGCGGGCTGCCCGTCGGCGCATACGGCGGACGCCGCGAAATCATGGAGATGGTCGCCCCCGCAGGGCCTGTCTACCAAGCAGGGACGCTTTCCGGCAATCCCTTGGCGATGACGGCGGGAATCGTCACGCTGAAAACCCTCCAAACCCCGGGGCTGTGGGAAAGAATGGAAAAGCGCGCGGCGGCGCTCGCGCAGGGCATCGGCGACCTCGCCGCGAAAGCAGGAATCCCCATCCAACAAACGCGCGTCGGGACGATGTTCGCGACCTTCTTCACCGAAACCCCCGTCCGCGATTGGGAGACGGTCAAAACCTGCGATACGGAACGCTTTGGGAAATTCTTCCGCGTTATGCTCGAAAACGGCGTGTACCTCGCGCCCTCGCAATTCGAAGCCGGATTCATTTCCACGGCGCACGGAGAAGAGTCCCTCGCGCGCACCCTGGAGGCAGCGGAAAAAGCCTTTCGGGCATGGTAAAATGTTTGCCCTATGGTTACATTGATTTTACGAAAGAAAACCTACGAAGTCCGGGCGGGGATGACGCTGCGTTCCGCGCTGGAAAAAATCGGCGTCCTCCCCGAATCGGTTCTCGCGCTGCGCGAGGGCGAGATTATCCCTGACGACGAAATCCTCCGCGAAGGCGAAACCATCCGCCTGATTGCCGTCATTTCGGGGGGATGATGCGCTGCCGAAAATGCGGCGGACGAGCCGTCATCAACATGCGCCAGCATAAATTGGCGTTGTGCAAAGAGCATTTTTTGGAGTGGATTCCCGAACAGACGGAACGCTTCATCCAAAAATACCGGATGTTCACACGAGAGGATAAAATCCTCGTCGCGGTCTCCGGCGGGAAGGATTCGCTTTCGTTGTGGGATATCCTCTCACGGCTGGGGTATCAGGCGGACGGGTTGTACATCGCGCTCGGCATCGAGGGGGAAAACGGCTATTCCGCAGAATCCCGCCGCCTCGTCGAATCCTTCGCGAAGGCGCGGAATCTATCCCTCCACATCGTAGACATCCCCGCTGAATACGGCTATTCCGTCCCCGACCTCGCGGCGCTTGCCCGACGCGGACGCGACAAGCCTTGTTCGGTTTGCGGATTGGTCAAACGCCACGAGATGAACCGAATCGCGCGGGATTTCGGCTATACCGTCCTCGCGACAGGGCATAATCTGGACGACGAAGCCGCCGTCCTTTTCAGCAACACGCTCCACTGGGCGGGGGAATATCTCATGCGGCAGAGTCCCGTTTTGGAAGAATCCCCGGGACTTGCGCGGAAAGTAAAGCCTCTTTTCCGTTTTTACGAGCGCGAAATGGCTGCCTACGCGCTGATGCGCGGAATTGAATATATTTACGAAGAATGTCCGTATGCAGAAGGCGCGACGACGATTTATTACAAAGAATTGCTGAACGCGCTCGAACACGAGAAACCGGGGGCGAAACTCTCGTTCTATCTCTCTTTCTTGAAAGCCAAACAAGAAGGGCTGTTCGCGCAAAAAACGGAGGACATCGTCGCGACGCTACACCCCTGCCCACGCTGCGGACAGCCGACCTCCGCTCCCGATTTATGCTCGTTTTGCCGTCTCATGGACAAGGCGAAACAAGCGGCAGAGTCCGCTTAATTGGGCAGACGAGAACGCGGACGAAGAGGGCGCGAGGAGGGATTTTTTTTCGCTCGCCTCGTCTTTGACGGGTAAGATGCGGCGCAATTTGGGCAATAATCGAATAAAGGAGAGTCTTAAAATTGATGTCGTCTAACAAACTTTCAACTGGGATAACTGGTGTAACCGGTGAATATTTTGTAGCAGGAGAGTTATCGAGACGTGGCTACATTGCTTCTATTACATTGCGAAACACGCGAGGAATTGACATTCTTGTTTCGAATTCCAATGCCACGCGACAAGTTGCTATACAAGTAAAAACAAATCAAGGTGCAAAACCAGAGTGGGTGCTGAACAAGAAAGCCGAAACCTTTTATGCTGATAATCTATACTATGTGTTTGTAAATTTAGGGACAATAGAAGGACGGCCAGATTATTACATTGTTCCAAGCAAGGTCGTAGCGGATTTCGTTACAAATAATCATCGCAAATGGTTAGAAACGCCCGGAAAACAAGGGCAACCACACCGAGATACCCCCGTGCGGAAATTCCGCGATGTTGAAAAACAATATCTGAATCGCTGGGATTTACTTGGGCTTTGACATGAAATAGCCTCATTAATTGCCAAACAATGAGCATTCAGGTTAATTGGCAGAAGTGAAGTTTTGCCCGTGTTAACTGAAGTGCAAGAGAAAAAGTTAGGCATCCCCCTAGAAAATACGCGCTACGCCATGCTTTTCGGTTGATATGGGGTTAAAAAAACAGGGGTGGCTGAAGGGGCTCGAACCCTCAACATCCTGATCCACAGTCAGGTGCTCTGCCGATTGAGCTACAGCCACCGCGAAAAACGCGCCGAGATTATATCATCTCCATCATTCGGCGGCAAGGATTTTGTGGATATGCGCCGCAGCCTCTTCTCTTGGCAGGATGACTTGCTCGCCGCGTTGCATCTCTTTGACGGCGACTTTTCCTGCCGCGAACTCATCGGGGCCCAAAACCACCGCAACACGGACGCCCATCTTGTTGGCAAATTTGAATTGCTTTCCCAGTTTCGCGGGTTCGGGATACGCAAGGACGTTCAGCCCCTCACGGCGTAATTCCGCCGCCAACGCATAAGATTCGCGCCACAACTCCTCGTCGAAAATCGTGACCAACACCGGCGCAGGGGATGGATTGAAAGGCGGAATCAGCCCTTTTTCTTTCAGAACAATGCCCATCACTACATCGCCCATCGCAAAGCCAACTCCCGAAAGCGGGTCGCCGCCGACATCCGCGAGGAGGTTATCGTATCGTCCGCCGCCCAAAATCGCGCGGCGTACACCGCCGGTCAAATCAAAGGCTTCGAAGACCGTACCGGTGTAGTAAAGCAACCCGCGCACCACATTGGGGTCAAACTCGACATACTCCGCCGCGCCCAGCGCATCGAGCGCGCGGAAAAGCCGCGTCAAATCTTCAGATTTCTCCCAAAGGGATTTGTTCTCCAGCAAAGCCTTCAATCCCTGTAATTGCGATTCGGATAATCCCGTATCGAGGGCGTATGCCTCCCAAACCTCGGCTTTCATCTTCGAGCGTCTATCCACCAAATTCGAGACGGCGAGACGCTGTTCCTGCGGAATGCCCAGTAAATCGAATTGAGAATCCATCAAGCGGCGGTCGTTGACGAAAATCCGTGCCTGCTTCGGCGACAGCCCCACCTCTTCGAGGAATGACGCGGCAACCGCGACGAGTTCTGCATCCGCCTCGGGAGAGGAAACGCCCAGCATGTCAATGTTCCACTGGAAGAACTCGCGCGTGCGCCCTTTCTGCGGACGCTCGTACCGCCAAAACGGACCGAAAGACCACCACCGCGCCGGATAGGTCAATTGGCGTTGACGCTGCGCAATCATCCGCGCGAGGCTCGGAGTCAATTCCGGGCGAAGAGCGATTTGCGTCCCGGACCTATCCGTAAAGACGAAGGCTTGCTCCTTGACCAACTCCTCGCCGGATTTCGCGGCATAGAGGTCAAGCGTTTCCAAAATCGGCGCCTCATATTCCTGATAGCCAAAACGCTCAGACACCTGCCGCGCCTTTTCGTAAAGCCAAACACGGAGTGCCATTTCTTCGGGATAGAAATCCCGCGTCCCTTTTACAGATGGAATGATATTTTTCATAGAATCACACTCAAGAAAGAATGCCCGAATTTTAACATACTTCGCGCTCGAAAAAGGGGTAAAATGGAAATGTGTGTGCATATCCCCAAATCGTGGGGTTGTCAGACGCACCTACAAACTCTATAATAACAAAGCAATTCCCCTTAAGATATTCACCTCCTCTTTGTCTCGCAACAAGGGAAGGCTTTACTCAATGAAAAAACTGGATATTGAGCAACTCGAACAGCACCTCAAAAACCTAATTGAAGTGTATCTTACCCAATATCTTCCTGGGGAAAAAGACGAAGCACTCGCAGCGCATCAACTTGCCAATGCGGTGTATACCAATATGCAAGAAAAAGAGGGCATTCTCTACGCGCCGAATGTATACACGCTGGTCGCGCACCCTTCGTTGATTCAGAAATGGCAAAACGACGAAAGGCTTACCACATCGTTTCTGCAACTCCTCGACACCATCGCGAAAGAGGCACAATTCACCTTTGCAGCGCCGCCCGCATTATTACTCACCGCCGATAGCAGCCTCGCACAAGGCGTCGTGCATGTCATCGCGTCGCATCGGACAGAACCTCTCTCACAAACTCAGGATATGCCCGCCGCTCACGATGAAACGAATAAAGCAGAGAGCGAAAACATTCCAGAGAACGCTTTTCTCATCGTTCACGGAACGAAGGTCTTTCCACTCGACAAACCCATCGTCAACATCGGCAGGAGGATGAATAATCAACTGGTCCTCGATGACCCGCGCGTCTCTCGCAGCCATGCACAATTACGCGCCATCAAAGGGAGTTTCGTCATCTTCGACTTGAATTCGACAGGCGGCACCTTCGTCAACGGGCAGCGCGTAACGCAATCCGTGCTGTACCCCGGCGATGTGATTTCCCTCGCGGGCGTTCCGCTCATCTTCGGGCAGGATAACCCTCCCCAACGCCCCGACCTGGCAGAAACCTCTCCCTTCGCGCCCTCCTCCTCCGACAGGCCCACCGCGATTTTCCGAAGAACCAAAAAGCCATGAGCGCACCGCTCTTCCTCTTGCTTCGTGCGGCGATTGCAATTGCGCTGTACGCGTTTTTGGGATTCGCATTCCTGACATTGTGGAACACCCTCTCCCAAGACGCCGCGCGGCTGAAATTCCAGAAAACGCCGCCGATTACGATTCACCTCCCGGATACCGCCCATCCCCAAACCTTCACCCAAAGCGAAATCCTCATCGGACGAGCGAGAGAATGCGCCCTCCGACTGGAGGATGATACCGTTTCCGCACGTCACGCGCGGCTTTCGTATCATCACGGACAATGGTGGGTCGAAGACCTCGGCTCAAAAAACGGCTCTACCCTCAACGGAGAAACACTCGCCCTCGCCGCCGTCCTCACCACCGGCGACGAAATCGGCTGCGGAAAAATCGCTTTTACAGTAGAATTAGGAAAGTAGCACATTTCCCCCTAGGAGAGAACGCCATGACAGACTCAATCGCCTTTGCTGTTATCGGAGGATCCGGGTTATACGAGATGCCCGGATTGAAAGAGACTCAAGAATATCTCCCCGAAACCCCTTTCGGAGAACCGAGCGCGCCCATCGTTGTCGGAATGCTGGAAGGGAAACGAATCGCGTTCCTCGCGCGTCACGGGATTGGACATCATCTCTCCCCCAGCGAGGTCAACTACCGCGCCAATATCTACGCGCTCAAGGCGCTGGGAGTGACTCGAATCGTCAGCGTGAACGCGTGCGGCTCGCTTCGAGAAGATTACGCGCCGGGGCACATCGTCATCCCTGACCAACTTTTCGACATGACGCGGCTCCGCCCCAGAACTTTCTTTGGGGAGGGGATGGTCGCGCATATCAGCGTCGCCGACCCTTTTTGCCCGGACCTTTCCGAGCAAATCTACGATGCCGTCCGCGAAACGGGAGCCACTGTCCACAAGGGCGGCGCGTTCATCACGATTGAAGGCCCGCGTTTTTCGACGAAAGTCGAATCCAATGTCTATCGAGGCTGGGGCATGTCCATCATCGGCATGACGGCATCCCCCGAAGCCTTCCTCGCGCGCGAGGCGGAAATCTGCTATGGCGTGATGGCGCACGTCACCGATTACGATGTGTGG
The DNA here is from genome assembly GCA_964505165.1 of uncultured Anaerolineaceae bacterium. Classification (GTDB taxonomy): domain Bacteria; phylum Chloroflexota; class Anaerolineae; order Anaerolineales; family Villigracilaceae; genus CAZDGZ01. The sequence goes on from CAZDGZ010000023.1 coordinate 9,798, forward strand.
CATGTGAGCGAAGCCCCTGTAACCGTAGAGATGGTCATTCAGACGCTGAACAGGAACACCGCGACCGCGCAAGAGGCAATCCGCATCCTCGCGAGGAACTTGAAAGAGGAACGCGCCTGCCAATGCGAACACGCCCTCGCCAACGCGTTGATTACCCGTCCCGAGGTCATTCCACCGGAAACCCGCGCGAAACTGGACTTACTCGTCAAGAAATATCTTCCGTAGCGCAATTCCCCTCTTCCTTCGGAACCGGGCGCGGGTTCAGAGTCCCCTATGAAATCTCTCATACAAAGCCGTCTGCTTCGTCTGGCGGCTCTCTTTCTTTTTCTATACGCGCTCGCGTTGAGTTTCGCGCCGACAATACGAAACGCGCCTCCCGTTTGGGGACATTGGACGGGCATCGCCGTTTGGAGCGCGGCGTTCCTGCTCCTCCATCGGGAAACAACGCGACATCTCCCCGAAGCAGACCCGTATCTCCTCCCCACCGCCGCGTTGCTCAGCGGATGGGGACTTCTCTCAGTGTGGAGGCTCGCGCCCAATTTGGGGATTCGTCAAACCCTCTGGATGGGCGTCAGCACGCTCGTTTTCCTCGCCGCGCTGAAAGGTCCCGATATCCTCGACATCTTGCGGCGGTACAAATATCTCTGGCTCTCCGGGGGACTTTTCCTCGTCGCGCTAACCCTTGTCTTCGGGCAAAACCCACTCGGCGGAGGACCCCGCCTTTGGCTTGGATGCTGTTCCGTCTATTTCCAACCCTCCGAACCTTTGAAACTCCTGCTGCTCATTTATCTTGCCGCATATTTGAGCGAAAAAAATCCCTTTCGAGAGAAATTCTTTCCCCTCCTCTTCCCCACCATCACGGCAGCAGGGATGGCGGTGCTGCTCATTTTCGTTCAGCGGGATATGGGCACAGCGTCCATCTTCCTCGCTCTTTACACCATCGTCCTCTACCTCGCAAGCGGGAAAAAACGTCCCCTCGCGCTGAGCGCGGGGATATTCCTTCTCGCCGCGCTCCTAGGATACGAATTCGTCGGAATCATCCATCAACGCCTTGACGCATGGATTCATCTCTGGGAAAACGCGGGCGGCAGTGGATACCAAATCGTCCAATCTCTGCTTGCCATCGCGAACGGCGGCGCAGAGGGACGCGGTCCCGGGCTGGGATATCCGGGGCTGGTTCCCATCGCCCATTCCGATTTCATCTACGCCGCCATCGTCGAAGAAACCGGACTCGCAGGCGGGCTGGCGCTTTTGGCGGCTTTTGCCCTCCTCGTCGGGCGCGGGCTGTCCGCCGCGCTCCGCGCGAAAACACGATTCCAGCGTTTATTAGGCGCGGGGATTAGCGCGTATCTCGGCGTGCAAAGCCTTCTCATCATCAGCGGGAATCTTCATCTCCTGCCGCTCACCGGCGTCACCCTCCCCTTCGTCTCGTATGGCGGTTCATCGCTGCTCACTTCTTTTCTCTCCCTGCTCATCTTGCTCATCATCAGTCAGGATAACGGGGAACGGGCGGCGCCCGCCTCCCCGCAGCCCTATCTCCTCCTCGGCGGAGTTCTGGGGGGATGGGTTCTCGTCGCCGCGCTCCTGACCGGATGGTGGAGTCTCGTGCGCGGCCCCAGCCTGCTGCTCCGCGGCGACAACCCCCGCCGCGCCATCACAGAGCAATACGTCCGACGCGGCGCGCTTTTCAGCCGGGAAGATTCACCCCTCGATATTTCCGAAATGGAAAATGGGAAATACGTTCGGAGATATGTATATCCTCCCCTCTCGCCCGTTCTTGGATATACGAACCCCGTCTACGGACAAGGAGGGCTGGAAGCCGCCCTCGACGCGTATTTACGAGGGCTGCAAGGCAACCCCGCGCGCGAAATTTGGTGGCATCATCTGCTTTACGGCGCGCCGCCCGAAGGCGTGGACGTGCGTCTCAGTTTGAGCCTCGACATACAACGCCGCGCCGACGAAGCCCTGGGAGACCATATCGGCGCAATCGTTTTGCTCAACGCGGAAAACGGAGAAATCCTCGCGATGGCATCTCATCCCTTCTATGACCCTGCGCATCTCGACGATTCGCTCCTCCACGCCAGCGATTCCCCTTTGCTCAACCGAGCGGCATTGGGTTCGTATCCTTCGGGTGCGCTGCTCTTCCAAATGCTCCCCTGGATAACGGATATTCACCCGGTGCTTCGCATGGATACCGCAGATATCCATATTTCGGGGGAAAATCTTTTCGTTTCGCCCCTGCATGTCGCGCTCGCGGCGTCTGCACTCAGCAACGGGGGCATCGTCCCGCCTGCGCGAATCGTTCTCGCCGTCCGTCCTCCCGGACAGCCGTGGATTCCCCTCCCTCCCGAAAGCGAGGAGGAAAAAGCCGCATCGGAAGCGGAGATTTCGGCGCGGCTCCGCGCGCTTGTCCCGCAGGAAAATCTTTTTTGGTCCTTCCACGCGGTCGTCCGGGACGAATCCGAGGGACATCCTGTCACCTGGCACCTCGCCGGAACAACGGAATCATGGACGGGGACGCCGCTGACGCTGGTCATCCTCCTCGAAGAAGATAATCCGGCGCTCGCGGCGTCCATCGAAAGGGAAATTTTCTACGCGGTCGAAAATTCTCCGTAACTCAGCAATTCGGCGCGCAGCCCGATTGGAAAGCAAGGCGTCCTTGTTTCACGATAAGACGCCAACTTCCACGTATCACGCGGAACGATAACCCCGTAGAGAAATCTTGTTTCGTGCCGTCTACCCACGCCCACGCGCTATACGAGCCGACAGGGACGGTGAGAGTCACCGTATCGGAAAATGTCGCGCTCATGTAGCCGCATTCGCCCAGAGGGGTGACGATGAATAGGGAGATGGTCACGGTTGCGTTTTCAACCTGATTATCCAAAATCAACTTGGCGGATTCACCCTTCCATTGCGTGAGCGGTTGGTTGCATGGGTCTGCCGTCGGCGTGATGGTCGGGACGAGAGTCGGGACAAGCGTCGCGGTCGGCGGAATCAACGTTGCGGTCGGGAGGGCAGTCGGAGCCTCCGTAGGGATTTCCGTCGGCGCAAGAGTCGGCTGTGCGGCTTGCGTCTGCGCGACAATCGTCAACGCCATCGCCTGCGCCGTTGCCTCCACATCCACAGGAGCCTCTGTCGGAGCGGCGCTCGGCGCGCAAGAGGTCATCAGCAACACGAAAAGTACGGAAAAGACAAGGATTCGTTTCATCAAATAGCCTCCAAATAAGCAATCGAAGAAAACCAAAGGGGGAGTATATCACAACGGGCATCCTTGCCAAAGGGTTGGCTGTGGGGTATCCTTTATCGCAAGTGTTGAGCGACAAAGGACTCTCTCATGTATCCAGATACCGAAACGCTGACCTCGTTGGTCTCGAAAATTTTCTACATCGAAGATATCACCCTTGAATCTCCCGACAAAAGCGGTATTCTCGCGCGCTATCGAGGACACCTCCTTCAGGAAGACAGCGCCGCCGCGTATGATTTCCTCGCAAACGCGCTCGCACCGTATCACATCACCCCTTATTTTCGCCAAGAAGGTGAAAAACACATCCTCCTCCTCGCCCCCGGCGCGAAGAACCTTTCAACAGGAAATCCCTACGTCAATCTTCTCTTTTTCCTAGCCACGCTGCTCAGCGTCCTCTATACCGGCTCGGTCTTCGCGTCTCCCGCGCCGCCGGACAGCGATATCGCGTTTTTGCTCAAAGATTCGTTCATCCACATTTGGCGCGGGTGGCAATTTGCCGCGAGTCTCTTGGGCATCCTCCTCACGCACGAATTCGGGCATTACCTCGCGGGACGATTCCATAAAACGAAAGTGACCCTCCCCTATTTCCTCCCGCTGCCATATCCCCTCAGCCTTTTGGGCACACTCGGCGCGTTCATCCAGATGAAAGAACGTCCGAAAAACCGCCGCGTTCTCCTCGACATCGGCATTGCGGGGCCTCTCGCGGGACTGGTCGTCGCCGTGCCCGTTCTTCTCTATGGGCTTTCTCAATCCACGCTCATCCCCATCGGCGGCGAAGGGATTCTCGAAGGGAACTCGCTCCTCTATCTCCTCTCGAAATTCGCCGTCTTCCATCGCTGGCTGCCGCAGCCCGTCTCATACGGGAACACGCCTCCCTTCCTGTATTGGATACGCTACTTCTTCACCGGACACCCCATCCCAATGGGCGGCATGGATGTCTACCTCCACCCCGTCGCCTGGGCAGGATGGGCGGGGATTCTCGTCACCGCGCTCAATCTCATCCCCACCGGCACACTCGACGGCGGACACATCCTCTACGCGCTGCTCGGCGACAAAGTTCGCAAATACTTCTCCTACATCTTCATCACGCTCCTCCTCCTCGGCTTCGTCTGGGAAGGATGGTGGCTTTGGGCCGGGCTGCTTTACCTCCTCGGGCGCACCTACGCCGAGCCGCTCGACACCATCACCCCCCTCGACAAACCGCGCCGCGCCCTCGCCATCCTCGCGCTCGTCGTCTTCGTCCTCGTTTTCACACCCGTTCCCCTCGTTGCATACGGATAACCCATGTCTCATCGAAGATATTTTTTTTGGAATTTTTGGATTCTCCTCGCCCTCCTCGTTTCCTGCATCCCCGTAACGGAAGCCCCCCTCGAAATCTCCGCGACGGAAACGCCCTCCGCCGCCGCGTTCACCCCGACGCCCACGCGTATTCCTCCCCCCACGCCGACTCCGCGCCTTCAAGAAAACGCGCTTTCCGGCATCCAAATCGAAATCTGGCATCCCCTCTACGGCGCATCGGAAAGTCTGCTGAACTTGCAAATCGAATCCTTCAACAACGAAAACCCCTGGGGCATCCTCGTTCACGCGGAATCATACGGAAACTACACGAGACTCTTCCAAAACGTCAACGACGCGCTCGCAGCGGAAAAAGACCTTCCCGACCTTGTCCTCGCGCTTCCCTCCGAACTCCTCGTCTGGAACGACGCGGGGCACATTCTGGATATCACGCCCTACCTCGACGACCCAGACATCGGCTTTTCGGAGGAAGTTCTCGCGGACATTCCCGCGATTTTCCTCGAACAAGACGAAGTGGACGGAAAACGTCTCGGCATCCCCGCGCAGCGCTCCGCGCGATTTCTCCTCTACAACGCGACGTGGGGAAAAGAACTCGGCTACCTCGCCCCTCCCTCCAGCGCAACGGATTTCGAGGAACAAGCCTGCGCGGCGAATCAATCGCTTCGGGAGGACGAAAACCCGGAAAACGACGGCAAGGGAGGCTGGATTCTCGATTTCGATTCAGATACGATCCTTTCGTGGATGTATGCGTTCGGCGGCGGTCCGGTACAAAACGGCGGCTACCGCTTCCTCATCCCCGAAAATATGTCTGCGCTCAAATCGCTCAAAACGCTTTACGATGACCATTGCGCGTGGCTTTCCAGCGAAGAGACGCCCTACGAGCAATTCGCGGAACGCTCCGCGCTCTTCGCGACCGCGAGCCTTGAAGAATTCCCCGAAGTTCAGCGCGCATTCGACCGGGCAGAAAACGCCGACGAGTGGATTCCCATCCCCTTCCCCGGTCCCATCGAGCAGAAATTCGCCGTCACCGGCGCCTCCTTCGCCATCCTCCCCTCGGACGAGGCGCATCAACTCGCGGCATGGCTTTTCATCCGATGGATGCTTTCCCCGGAAAATCAAGCCCGCTGGGTCGAAACAACCGGACTTTTCCCTTTGAGAATGACTTCGCTCAATGACCTGATTTCGTATCGAGATTCCCACCCGCAATGGAACGAGGCTTTAGCCCTCCTCCCCAAAGGGGAAATAGAGCCGCGTCTTCCTTCATGGAGAAAAGCGAGATACCTCCTCGGCGACGGCGTAGAACACATCTTCCGCACGAATATGGACGCCGGCACAATCCCCGCTGTTCTCGCAGAAATGAACTCGATGGCCGTGGAATTCGAGCATCAAATAGGAGAAAGCCCATGATAAGAAAACGAACCCTCCTTGTTCTCGTTACCGGTTTCATCCTCTCCGCGTGCATCCCGCCCGTCGTGCAGCAAACGCCGCAGACGACTCCCTCCCCGCTTCCGCGCGAAATCACGCCGACGCCTTTCAATCCGCCGACGGCGCTTTCTCCCACCGCGTCGCCAACGATCACCCTGACCCCTACGCCGACGTTCACGCCGACGCCCGCGTACCCTCCCGAAGGGTACGGACCTTCAAACTTCCCCGAAAACATCAACCCGCTCACCGGCTTGGAGGTGGAGGATATTTCTCATCTCAACCGCCGCCCCGTCCTCGTCAAAGTCTCGAATTTGCCGCGTGTGGTACGTCCGCAATGGGGACTTTCGCTCGCGGACATCGTCTACGAATACTACACCGAAGAGGGGACAACGCGCTTCGCGGCGGTCTTCTACGGCAACGACGCGGAAAAAGTCGGCTCGGTACGTTCCGCACGATTCTTCGACGCGCATCTCATCCGCATGTATAACGCCATCTTCGCCTTCGGCAGCGCCGACTACCGAGTGCGCTATCGGCTCTACAACTCCGAATTTGCAAACCGCCTCATGCTGGAATGGACGGCAGTTTGCCCCGCGATGTGCCGCGAAGCCCCCGGCGGGCATGATTTCCTTTTCGCCAATACGAAAGAACTCACCGCATACGCGGAGAAAATCGGCGTAGAAGACCACAGCCGCCAGCCTCTCGACGGGATGCTCTTCCAAATGCAGCCTCCCGGCGGGGCTATGGGCGCGGCGTCCAATGTGTACACATGGTATTCTTCCGTCATCTACAACCGATGGGACTACGACCCCGCGCAGGGGCACTACGTCCGCTTTTCCGATACGGAAAACGCCACGAGTGAAGCGGAAGAGCAATACGCCCAACTCACCGACGCGCTCACGGGCGACCCGATTACAGCCGATACGCTTGTCGTCCTCTTCACGCCGCACCCGTATTACTCCCTCACCCCGGAAATCGTAGATATTTCTCTCGAAGGCTCCGGCGTCGCATACGTCTTCCGCGATGGAAACGCCTATCAAGTTCTCTGGAAACGCGCCTCCGCCTATACGCCGCTCACACTCGTCTACGAGGACGGGCGTCCCTTCCCCTTCAAGCCAGGGACGACTTGGTTCGAGGTCATGGGACAAACCTCCGAGGCACGGCAGGAAGGCACGAAGTGGTATTTCAAACAGCATTTTCCGTAAAAAAGGAGGAGGCTATGAGCATCAAAAGAATCGGCATTCTCACAGGGGGCGGCGACGCGCCCGGCTTGAACGCAGTCATTCGCGCGGCGGTCAAAACCGCGATACAGGTCTACGATTGCGAGGTCCTTGGCATCCTCGACGGCTACGACGGCTTCCTCGACCTCGAAAAAGGCGTCATCCCGCTTGGGCTGAAGGAGGTCCGCGGCATTCTCCCTCGCGGCGGTACGATTTTGGGGACCGCAAACCGAGGCAACCCCTTCGCGCGGAAAATCATCCGAAACGGAAAAGAAATCATCGAGGACGTTTCGGACAAAATCATTCAGGGAATCGAAGCCCTGAACCTCGACGCGCTCCTCGTCCTCGGAGGCGACGGCACGCTCCGCATTTCGATGGAACTCTACGAAAAAGGAGTCCCCATCATCGGCGTCCCGAAGACCATAGACAACGACATCGGCGGCACGGAAGTCACCTTTGGATTCGACACCGCGCTCAACACCGCGACCGAAGCGATAGACAAACTCCACACCACCGCCGAATCTCATCACCGCGTCATGGTGCTGGAACTCATGGGACGCGACGCGGGCTTCATCGCGCTCCACGCGGGGATGGCTGGCGGCGCAGATGTCATTCTCATCCCGGAAATTCCCTTTCGATACGAGGCAATCGCGCGGAAGGTGATGCAGCGCGTGGAAAACGGAAATTTGTTCAGCATCCTCGCGGTTTCCGAGGGCGCGAAAGAGGAAGGCGGCGAACAAGTCTTCGCCCGCGCCGGAGATGCGGTTTACGTCCCGCGTCTCGGCGGAATCAGTTACAAAATCGGGCATTATGTGGAAGAAAAAACCGGAAAAGAGACCCGCGTCACGATTTTGGGACATATCCAGCGCGGCGGTTCGCCGACTCCCTTCGACCGATGGCTCGCCACCCGATACGGCGCGGCGGCGGTACGCGTCGCGGCAGCAAAACGATTCGGGAGGATGGTTGCGCTTCAAAACGCGCGCGTCGTTGATATTTCCCTTAAAGACGCGCTCGCGACGCCGAAACGCGTGGACATCCGGGGCGACGCGGTTCAAACCGCCCGCGGGCTTGGCATTTCCTTCGGAGACGAATGACCGCGCTCATGGTAAGATAAATACATGACCTGGAATCCACGCTCCACACACGCGCAAGCCGGCGATTTGGCTGAACTGGTCGGGCTGCGCCATAAACATTTCATCATCACCCTCAAAGAGGGCGGCGTGTTCCAATCTCATCGCGGCGTCCTTCAGCACGACGATTTGATTGGGCTTCCCTGGGGTTCGCGCGTCTACAGCCACATCGGCAGCCCGTTTTTCCTTCTGCAACCTTCTCTGGCAGATATCCTGCGAGAGATGCCGCGAAACACGCAAATTCTCTACCCGAAAGACATCGGCTTCATCCTCGTCACCCTCGGGATTGGTCCGGGGCAGCATGTCGTCGAGGCGGGAACAGGCTCCGGCTCGATGACGACCGCCCTCGCGTATGCCGTCGGACCGGATGGGCTCGTGACCTCGTACGAGGCAAGGGAGGCAATGCACTCCCTCGCCAAGAAAAATTTAACGCGTCTCGGGCTGGCAGAACGCGTGACATTCAAACACCGCGACATCGAAGAAGGCATGGACGAACGCGACGTAGACGCGTTCTTTCTCGATGTCCCCGCGCCCTACGATTACATCGCACAGGTTCGAGAAACGCTGAAACCCGGCGGATTCTTTTGCAGCCTCGTCCCTACCTTCAATCAAATCGAAAAATTACTCCGCGCACTGCACCGCAATCATTTCGCCTTCGTGGAGGTCTGCGAGATTCTTCTGCGCTACTACAAACCCAACCCTACGCGTCTCCGCCCCACCGACAGGATGATTGCGCACACCGGATTTTTGGTCTTCGCGCGACGCGTCGAGCCGGATTCAAACCCGAAAGGCGATGCACTTCTCGAAGAACAAGGCTTCCTCCAGAAAAAAGCCGCTGAGGACGAATCTCCGTCCCCGCGCTAAAACCATTCATCCTTTATTCAAAAAACAATCGAAGGAGTTTTCGCATGTCTACCAAACGAAGTTTCCTGTTTTTAAGCCTCGTTCTGTCATTGCTTCTTGCCTCCTGCCAAATCCCCTCCTCCGTGCCGTCGGTGCAAAACCCGCTGGGGAACGCGCCCGCGCAGCCGACCGCGACTCTCGAACCAACGCCGACGCCCGCGCCGAAACATCCCATCACCCCGTGCGACAATATCCTCTATCCCCTCATCGAAGGGCAGCAGATGGTGTACACCATCCACACCGAAGACGGGGAAGATTTGCAACTCGGCATGACCGTCTCGAAAGTGGAAGACTCGGTTGCCACGATTGACATGCTCAACATCCAATCGGGGATTGTCTCGCAAACACAGGCGACCTGCAAAGACGGCGCGCTTCAAGATTTCCCGCTCATCAGCATCTCCACTCTCGCGGGCGATGTCGTCAGCGGAGACCTGCAATACAATTACGTTTCCGGTCTCTTTGCGCCCGCCGAGGTCGCGTTCGATTCCGCTAATTGGGAATTGAAATGGGAAACGCAGTATCTCCTTCGCGGCACACTCACCGCAAACCCCGGAGACGAGGAAGACGCGACCGTCGTCACCTTCGAAGATTCTCCCGTTCTCATCAAATGGGAAACCGTCGGCACCGGCGAGACGATGACTGTCGCCGCAGGGACATACGAGAACGTCATCGAGGTCAAGCAAGAGATGACGATGGAGGTCAATGTCGTCGTCAACGGGTTCAACGTGAAAAGCACGATGATTATTCATTCGACTCATTGGTACGAACCGTATGTCGGGATGATTAAAACCCAGATGGACACCGCCTCGCTGGAATACAGCGGCATGACCTTCCCCATTGCGGTCAACGAGACCATCGAACTCGTCGAATTTCATCCCGCGCCTTAAGGAGGCAAGATGAGAAGACGCTTTCCACCCCGTCCGGGACGCCCCCGCGCGCCCCGCGTGTCTCCGGCTTTGCGACGCGCCAACGCGTTGATGGAACGCGGCGCGTACGAAGAAGCCGCGCCGCTTTTGGAAGACCTCGCCCGCAAAGCCGCCGCGCGTCGAGGGCCGCGCGCGCCGCATCTCTTTCTCCGCGCGGGAAAAGCCTATTTCCTCGCCAAAAACGCGGACGCGGGGATGAAAGCCCTTCGGCGCGGTTTGGATATTCTCGCGCGTCGGCGTCAGTGGCGCGTGCTGCATCAAGCCGGAGAACGCGCCATCGAGGAATTGAACGAAGCAGGCTACGACGCGGAAGCGAAAGAAATCGCCGCGTATTTGGAAGAAACTCTCCCCGAAAAACCTGCCTCGCCCCGCGCCGCCGCGCACCCCGCGCTGCCCTCTCATTGTCCCGGGTGCGGCGCGCCGATTCTCCCCAACGAGGTGGAATGGCTCGATTCCCAAACCGCCGAATGTCCCTATTGCGGCAGCCCGATACGAGGAGAGTCTTAACGAACGCGATGAATCCATCCGAAGCGCATATCGCGGCGCGGCTGCGAGAACGCTACGACCCGGAGATATTCCTCAGCGTGCGAGGCTACGCCGACAGACCCCCGCGCCACGACGGGAGATACCGTCGTGCAGCCGTGCTGATTCCGTTGGCAGCCTTTCGGGGAGAATGGCTACTCCTCTACACCCGCCGAACCGATACGCTGGAAAATCACAAGGGACAAGTCTCCTTCCCCGGCGGGCAATGCGACGAAAGCGATGACTCGATGGAAACCACCGCCCTGCGGGAAGCGGAAGAGGAGATGGGAATTCGCCCCTCGGATGTGCGCGTCCTCGGACGCGTCAACGATGTCGCGACCATCACGGGCTTCCGCGTGACCCCCGTCGTCGGCGTCATCCCCTTCCCCTACGCGTTCCGCGTCTCCACCGTCGAAGTCGGGAGGGTATTCACCATCCCGATGAAATGGCTCGCCAATCGAAACCATTATTGGGAATTTCTGCATCCCGAAGCGAAATACCGGCTGGTCGCTTACCAGCCTTACGACGGGGAATTGCTTTGGGGCGCAACCGCGCGGATGACCCTCGAATTTCTGCGAACCATCGAGATGCTCTAACCCTGCCCTCGAAGAAGTACCGAGCCTGCCGAGGCATACGCCGCCCATGTCATTGCGAGCCCCCGCAGGGGGCGAAGCAATCCC
>CAZDGZ010000024.1:0-20368 GCA_964505165.1 uncultured Anaerolineaceae bacterium
GCAAAAATGATGAAAAAATTCCTCTCCAATATCTTTCTCTCCCCCAACGAACGACGCCTCCGCGCGGGATGGCGGCTTTTGCTCTTCTTTGCCCTCTACATCCTCATCTCGATTCCCTTTTCCTTTCTTTTCAACCGTCTTTCTTATTTCATCCCCATAAGAGAGGACTTGTTTTATAACGAACTCCCGCAATTCTTCGCTCTCACGGCAGCAATATGGGTTGCGCGCCGTGTACTCGACAAGCGGCGTTTCGCCGCGTTGGGATTGCGCCTAGATTCGTACACGCTGCGCGATATCCTCGCGGGCATCGCCATTCCCTTCGTGTTGATGGGGCTTATCTTCCTCGCCGAATGGGCCGCGGGATGGCTTCGCGTGGAAAGTTTCGCGTGGCAGACTCAAAGCATAGGCACGATTCTCCCCTACATCGGAGAGATATTCCTCGCCCTTATCCTCGTCGCGTGGAATGAAGAATTGATGACGCGCGGCTATCTTCTTCAAACCTTCGCAAGCGGAATCAATCTCTTTTGGGGCGTTTTTCTCTCCTCTGCTATTTTCGGACTTCTCCACATCTTCAACCCTCATGCGACGCTGGTGAGCGTCGCGGGGATTTTCTTCGCCGGGCTTTTTCTCGCATACGGATACCTTCGCACCGGCAATCTCTGGCTTTCCATAGGGCTTCATCTTGGGTGGAATTTCTTCGAGGGTCCCGTCTTTGGATTTCCCGTCAGCGGGTTGCGCCTCTATGCCCTGCCGAATCTTCGCGTGTCCGGCCCCGAACTCTGGACAGGCGGAGCGTTCGGTCCCGAAGCCGGACTCATCGTCCTCCCCGCGCTCGCGCTCGGCGCGGGACTTATTCACCTCTACACCCGAAACCGAGCGCGTCCCGATTTTCAGGATTTCTGATGAAATGAGTTTTTCTAGCAACCCTCTTCTTTTGATATTCAGCGCTGCGCTTCCCATCGCGCTCATTCTCCTCCTCATGGCAGGATTTCGATGGAGCGCGGCAAAAGCAGGCGCGGCAGGGTATTTTTCCGCCATTCTCTTCGCGGTTTTCGTCTACGGCGCAACGTGGAAGACGCTCCTGTACGCGCATCTCCGCGCGGTTTTTCTTGCCCTCGATGTCCTCTACATTATTTGGATGGCATTTCTCCTGTACCGCGTCGCGGACGAAGCAGGCGCGATACACGCGATGGGCAGTGCGCTCCCCCGCCTAACCCGCGACAAAGGGATGCAAGCCCTCCTCATCGGCTGGGTCTTCGCGTCGTTCCTTCAAGGCGCGGGCGGATTCGGCGTCCCCGTTGCGGTAACTGCGCCGCTCCTCGTCGGACTCGGATTTTCCCCGTTGAGCGCGGTCGTCATCCCCACCATCGGACACGGATGGGCGGTCGGCTTCGGCTCGCTCGGTACGCCTTTCAAAGCCCTTCTCGCCACAACCGGACTTAGCAGTGATGCCCTCGCCGCGCCGACGGCGCTCTTCACCGGAACCGCAGGGATTCTCACCGGATTCATGGTCGCGCATCTCGCGGATGGCTGGCGCGGCGTAAAGCGTCTGGGAGGGAAAATCCTCGTTATCGGACTCGTGATGAGCAGCGTGACCTACCTCGTCGCCACCTCCGGGTTGTGGAATATCGCCTCCTTTACGGGCGGGCTTGCAGGGCTTCTTGTCAGCGCGCCGCTCGCGGCACATTCCCCGCAGAAATCGTTGGAGGGAGAATCCTCCGACCGTCTCCCTCTCAAGCCTCTTTTCGTCTCTTTTGCGGCATACGAAACCCTTCTTTTTTTCACCGCGTTCGTTCTGCTCATTCCGCCTGTGAAGGAGTTTCTTGGGCAATTTGTCATTTCCATTTCTTTGCCAAAGACGGTAACGCTTACCGGCTACACAACATCTGCCAGCGCGACGAAACCGATTCGCGTCTTCGCTCATACCGGCGCGGTACTCTTCTACGCCTCCCTTAGCGCCTACTGGATTTACAAAAAAGCAGGGTTATATACTCCGGGAGCGCCGAAACGTATTGCCCGAAGCGCCGTCAAGAAAGTATGGAAATCCACATTGAGCATCACCGAAATCGTGATGATGGCAATGGTGATGCAATACGCGGGGATGACCGAAACCCTCGCCCGCGAACTCGCGCACGCCGTCGGCGCGGCGTATCCCCTTCTTGCCCCTTGGGTCGGCGCGCTCGGCGCATTTATGACCGGCTCGAACACCAACTCCAACGTCGTCTTCGCCGCGCTTCAACTCCGCACCGCCGAAATCCTCCATTACCGCGTGCCCATTCTCCTCGCGGCGCAAACCGCCGGAGCGGCGCTCGCTTCCGTCATCGCCCCCGCGAAACTCGTCGTCGGCGCAAGCACGGCGGGGATGGACGGCAAAGAAGGACAAGTCCTGCGCGCCGCGTTGGGCTATACCCTCCTCCTCACCTTTCTCGTCTCGATTTTCTCCGTCCTGCTCGCATGAAATTCCGCGCAGTTTTCTTCGACTTAGGCAATACCCTCCTCTACGCCCGCGATTCGTGGAAAGTCCTCGCGCGCCGCTCGGACGAGGCGCTCGCCGAATACCTTCGTCAGCAGGGGATTATCTCTGAAACCGCGCCTTTTCTCGATACCTTCGTCCGTGCCCTCGAAACTTACTATGCACGCCGCGAAAACCATCTCGTCGAACACAGCACCTTTGAAATTCTCCGCCGCTGCCTTCCCGAAGGGACGCCCGACTCTATCCTCCACGCCGCGCTCGCGAAGAAATACGCCATCACCCAAGAAAACTGGCATCTCGAAGACGACGCCCTTTCCACGCTGCGCGTCCTCCGAGAGACAGGCTACCGCCTCGCGCTCCTCTCCAATGCCGCGAACGACGCCGACGTGCGCGCTTTGCTCGAAAAACGCGCCCTCGCCCCCTATTTCCAATTCGTCCTTACCTCCGCCGCCTGTGGATACCGAAAACCGCATCCCTGCCTCTTCAAACGGGCGCTCGATGCGTTTCGAATTCTGCCGGAAGAGGCTGCAATGATTGGGGATACCCTCGAAGCCGACATCCTCGGCGCGAACCGCCTCGGAATTTTCAGCATTTGGATAACGAGACGCGCCGATACGCGCGCGGGAATTCCGCCTGATTCCACGCCGGACGCGGTTATCGCCTCCCTCTCGGACCTCCCGCCGCTCCTCGACTCCCTCGCCGCGTCACCCTCCTGAAAGAAGCGATTCCGCCTCCGACAACGCCTCCAGCGATCCCAGGAGAGTCAGCCTGTCGCCCAGCGCGAGACGCGTCGTCCCGTGCGGCACAATTCGCTCGTCGCCGCGTTGAATCGTCAACGCGAGGACATCCCCTGCAAACGTTATATCCCGAAGCCTCTTTCCATCCAGAAAACGATTCGTCAAATCCACCTCGCGCAAATCCCTATCATCGGTTGTCGAGGTCAGCAAATCGAACATCGCGGGATTTCGCGCCATCAACGAAATCAACGCGCTGCGATACAGAGAGGGGACAAAGGTTTGCACGCCGAAATCCCGGAAACGTGGCAGCGCTCTTGGATCATACACCAGCGCGAGAAGATGTCTCACTCCGTGCGCGTGCGCGATTCGACACGCGTCCAAGTTTTCCTTGTCCTCATCGCTCAACGCCAAAAACGCGTGAATCCGCGCGGGCGGGAGAGTCTCGATACATTCGGAAAGAGAATCTGCGCCATCCAAAGAAGTGACATGACAGATTTTATCGCCGTGCGCCTGCAATTCCCGCGCGACCTGCGTTGCCAAATCACTTTTGCCATAGAGAATCATCAAATGGCGCGGCGCGGAAGAATCTTCCGGCAGAAGAGAATTGAAGAAAAACGGAGCGAAGGTTGCCGTCAGCGCGGCGACGAGAATCACTGCCGCATTGGTAGACTCGCTGATGACGCCCAGCCGCAGACCAATCGCCGACGCCGCGATAATCAACGAAAGACGCGCGGAGAGGAGAAATCCGCTGGCGAGGGTCTTCCTCCACGAAAACGCGAATCGAAAGAGCAGTGCGGAAATCAATTTGATGGCAAACGAGGCAAAGAGGAGAACGGGAAGCAGAATCCACGCCGAGGGGTCATGGATGAACGCGCTCAAATCAAATCGAATGCCGACGTAGACGAAAAAAAGCGGAATGAAGAATCCGTACCCTATCGCATCGAGTTTATGACGTAAAGCCTCGTCCCCTGCGCCGATGAGAAGAGAAATCAGCACGCCGCCGAGGAAGGCGCCCAAAATCAACTCTGCGCCAACCATCTCCGCCAACACCACGAAAGCAACCATCACCGCGAACGCGCCGCGCACCTTGATTTGCGAGGTTGCGCCGGAGAGTTCCATGAGCAGTTGACGTACAGAAGGAGAGGTCAGCGATTTCGAGCCGAAGCGATAAAACAGCAAAAGCGGGACGAAGAGCGCGCCGATGAGCAAAATTTCCAAAGAGAGACCGGTCGAGCGTATCCCTACATAAACCGTGATGAGAAACATCGTGATGAAATCCGCCAACAGCGCGGAAAAGAGAAGGGTTTGCCCGAAACGTCCCGAAAGAAGATTCCGCTCTTTGAGCACCGGCACGACAATGCCCAAAGAGGTCGTGGAAAGAATGAGCATCATCATCCAAGGGTCACGGATGAGAGAGAGCGACGCCATCCCGAAACTAAAGCCGACCGCGAGGAGAATCGTCAGCGCGAAAGACCCTCCCGCAAGCCAAAGCGGATTGGCGCGTTTCTTCATCGCGGCGCCGCGCGGCGCGGGAGTAAAGAGAAGGGAAAAGTCAATTTCCAACCCTGAAAGGAACATGAGGAACGCAAAACCGATTTCCGAGAGAAGTTCCAAAGTCGGTTCATCCCCATGCACCCAGCCGAGGATAGAGGGACCGACAATGATACCGGCGAGGATTTCCCCCACGACAACCGGCACGCGGCGTACCCTCGAAAGGAGAATCGGAACGAGAAACACCAACGAGACAACCAACAAGAGAGGCAAGAAACGATGTTCCATAAACCACCTTTGATCCAAAAGATGCTTGAGTCTAACACAACATGCCTCCGTTTTAGGCGGAGGCATGTTGTAGAGGCAAAGAGAGAATACTTATTTGAAAGAAGCGAAAACGTCCGAAAACGCGGCAATGGTTTTGTCTACCGCTTCGTCATCTATCCAGTAATGCGTCACGAGGCGAAAATGACGCGCGTCCATCGTCCCCGCGAGGACGCCGCGCGCTTTCAACGCCGCGAGAATCTCCGCGTCCGAGTGTGGAATCGTCTCTTCCACGCGGAAGAAAATCATATTCGTCGCGGGCGTTCCTTCGTCCATGCGAATCCCCGGCAGCGCGTCCAACGCCTCCGCGAGGGTCTTCGCGCGTCGGTGATCCTCAATCAGCCGCTGAGGCATCGTTTCGAGAGCGACGATGCCTGCCGCCGCCAAAATCCCCGCCTGACGCATCCCGCCGCCCAACTGCTTGCGGATTCGCCGCGCGTTGGCAATGAACTCCCGCGAACCGCATAACACCGACCCAACAGGCGCGCATAATCCCTTGCTCAGACAAAAGGTAACGGAATCCGCGGGCGCGGTCAATTCTCGGACATCTACTCCCAGCGCGGCAGCCGCGTTGAAAATCCGAGCGCCGTCCAAGTGAACCGAAATACCTCGTGAATGTGCCAACTCTCCAACCTGGCGGATGTAATCGGGTGTGTGATATGTGCCTCCGCAGCGATTATGCGTATTTTCGAGGGCAATTAGCCGCGTAGGCGGCATGTGGATATTATCGGGGCGTATCGCGGCTTCTAACGCGTCAAGGGAAATCGAACCGTCCGGTTGATTGGGCAACTGAGCGGAATGAATCCCGCCAAGCGCGGAAATTCCGCCTGCCTCGTAGAAAAAAGTATGCGACTGGTCGCCAAGAATCACCTCGTCGCCGCGTCCGCAATGGGCCAAAATCGCGGCTAAATTCCCCATCGTCCCCGAAGCGACGAAAAGACCGGCTTCCTTGCCAAGCATATCCGCCGCCATTGCCTCCAATTTGTTGATGGTCGGGTCTTCGCCGTAGACATCATCGCCCACCGGTGCATTTGCCATCGCCTCGCGCATCTCCGGTGTGGGCTGGGTAACGGTATCGGAACGCAAATCTACGAATTCCATGAGACCTCCAAAGATGGATTATTGCGAGCGCAAGGCTTCGAGTACCCGCGCCAAGTCATCGGGCAGCGGCGCGGAAAATTCACGCGGCGTCGTCTCGCCCGGAAGAATAATCTTCAATCGAAACGCGTGCAAAAAATGACGTTTGAGCGGAAGGGTCGGCTTCTTTCGTCCATACAGCGTATCGCCTGCGATGGGGCATCCCAAAAACGCACAATGCAGCCGCACCTGATGGGTACGTCCCGTCAGCGGATGTACAGCAAGGAGAGTATGCGCCTCGAAGGAATCCAGTGTGCGATACTCGCTTGCCGCATCGCGTCCCTTCCCCGGCGGACGAATCGCCATCCGTTTACGATGCGAGGGGTCTCGCCCGATAGGGGCTTCCACGCGCCCCGAAGGAGTCGGCGGCGCGCCGTCCACCAGAGCGAGATAAGTCTTTTCCGTTGTGCGTTCCCGAAACTGATTTTGCAAGAACGCAATCGCCTTCTCGTTCTTGGCAAGGATAATCACCCCCGATGTATCCTTATCGAGACGATGCACAACCCCAGGGCGCACCTCCCCGTTGATCCCCTGCAAATCGGGCACATGCGCCAGCACCGCGTGGACGAGCGTTCCCGTCTCATGTCCCGCCGAGGGATGCACGACCATCCCCGCCGGCTTGTTCACGACCAGCACATCCTCGTTCTCGAAAATCACGTCCAGCGGAATATCCTCCGGCGTCAGCGTCGTCGAAACCGGCGGCGGGATGACCACGCGCACCTCCGCGCCCGTCGCGAGCATCTGTCCCGACTTCTTCGCGGGGATTCCGTTCACGGTCACGCGTCCATCCCGAATCAACGTCTGGAGCCGCGAACGCGAAAACTCCGGCAGGACCTCGACGAGGAAGATATCGAGTCTTTTTTCTTCAGGGTCATCGAAAAAGAATACTTCGAGACGGTCATCCATCGTCTTCGTGTTCCTCCGCCGAAACGGAATCCGGCTCTTCGGCATCCTCGGATTCGGACTCCTGTCCGCCTTCGTCCCGTTCCGTCAGCCACATCCCCAGAAGAAGGATTCCCGTCCCCACCGTAATTGCGGAATCCGCCACATTGAACACCGCGAAGGTCCCAATGGAGATGAAATCCGTCACTTTCCCAACGGTCAGCCTGTCTACCAAATTACCGACCGCGCCGCCCAATTGCAGCGTCATTGCGAGACGAACCCACCACTCAGCGGGATCCGTCCTCGGATAGAAATACAAAATGGCTCCTGCAATTACAAACGCCAGCGCCATGAAGAGCGCGCTTCCCTGCGGAAACATGCCAAACGCCGCGCCCGTGTTATACCAATGCACCACGCGGGCATAGGGAAAGAGCCACGCCATCGAAGACGGCAGCCACGAGCCGCCCAGCGGGATATTTTGCCGCACCAGCGATTTCGTCCACTGATCCAATGCGATGACGACGCCCGCGCCGAAAAGAAGCCAAAAATATGCTTTTACCGTAGATTTTAATTTCATGGGAGGTATTGTAACATCATCGAATATACACACGCGGCACGCGCGTATTGATGTTCGTCAAAATCTCGTATGGAATCGTCCCTGCCCAGCGCGCCAAATCCTCCGCCGTAATTCTCTCGCCGTTTTCCGCCTCGCCGATGAGAATCACCTCGTCGCCGTGATACGCCGTTCCCCACTCCAGATTGACGACGATTTGATCCATACAAATTCGCCCGACTTGAGGGTACTTCTTCCCGCGAATAATCACATGCGCCTTGTTCGACATACTGCGAAAATACCCGTCCCCATAGCCGACAGGAATCGTCACGACGCGCACCATATGGTCGGATTCCCACGTCGAGCCGTAACTGACAGGATGCCCCGGTTTGGTCACTTTGAAATAGACGACCTTCGATTTCCACGACAGCGCGGGACGTACCTTCACCGTATGCGGCACTTCGTCCGAGGGGTAAACGCCATAAAGGAGAATGCCGGGGCGTACCATATCGAAAAAGGCTTCCGGCAGTTGCAGCACCGCCCCGGAATTTGCCATGTGACGCATCGGCGCGGGAAGACTGTGCCGCTCATAGAACCGCAGCACTTCGAGAAAACGCTCCAATTGCAGCCGCGCGTGAGATAAATCCGCCGCGTCGGCGTTGGCGAAATGAGAGTAAATCCCCTCGACCTCCACATGAGGGCATTTCAGCGCGGCTTCTTGGAGGGTATGGGCACTGTAATAATGCACGCCAATGCGCTCCATGCCGGTATCAATCTTCAAATGGACGCGCGCCTTCTTGTGCATGGCTTCCGCCGCCGCGTTGATTTGTTCGAGCCTCTCGACGGAAGAAGCCGTGAGCGTCAGGTCATAGCGGAGAAAATCCGGGATTTGCCGTTCCCACACACCGCCTAAGACGAGGACAGGGGTTCGAATTCCCGCCTTGCGGAGGAAGATTCCCTCCTCCAGCACCGCGACCGCGATGTAGTCGGCTTTTTCCGCCAAATGCCGCGCGACCGCCGAGAGTCCGTGTCCGTAGGCATTGGCTTTGAGAATGAGCATCACCTTTGCCGGAGAAACTCGCTCGCGTATCGCTGCGAGATTCTCCTCTAGGCGAGTCAAATTCACTTCGACATATGTCGGGCGTAAATCGCCGCCGGAGTCTATGACAGGTTGATGAATGTCCATGCTCGTATTGTATCGCTCAACGAAGATATTGCAAGAAGTGAGATGCCAGCGAGAGGAAGATGAAAAATCCCATGCTGTCCGTCGCCGCCGTCACAAGGACGGAAGAGGCAAGTGCAGGGTCTACCTTGAAACGTTGAAGGAGAAGCGGCACCAGCACGCCGACCAGAGATCCCAACGAAAGGTTTCCGAGCAGAGCAAGCCCGAGAACGAGACTCAAATACGCATTCCCGCGCCAAAAATAGACGCCGGCAGCGACCACCGTCCCGACGGAAATCCCTAAAAGAAAGCCAATCCACAATTGCCTCGCGAGAATTTTGAGAAAAGAGCGGGAATTGATTTTCCCTAATGCGAGGGCGCGCACTGCCATCGCGACATTTTGACTCGCAGTATTCCCTCCTTGTCCCGCGACAACGGATTGAAAGAGCGCGAGAACCGCCGCTTGTGCGATGATATGCTCGAAATTGCTGATGACCCACGAGCCGAAGAGCGCGGTCAGCGTATTGAGATACAGCCAAGGGAGTCTGCCTTTGATTTGTTCTCCGGTCGAAGAGTCAGGGTCGAGGTCGCTGTCGGAGACGTTGGCGAGGTGATACATATCTTCCGTTGCCTCGTCTTCGAAAACATCCACGATGTCATCGTAGGTGATGACGCCGACCATGCGTCCGCTCTCGTCCACGACGGGAATTGCGGCGAGGTCGTAATGCGCCATCACGTTCGCGCATTCTTCTTGATCCGTTCCTACCTTTACGGCAATCACATCGGGATCCATGATGTCCTCGATGAGGGTATCCGGCGCAGCGAGAACCAAATCCCGCAGCCCGACGACGCCGCGCAACTTCTTCTCCTCATCCACAACGAAGAGATAGTAAATCGGCTCCGACTCCGGATTCCAATGACGCAGCGCCTCGACGGCTTCTTGCGCGCGCATCTTTGGACGCAGGACCAAAAACTCCGAGGTCATCAAACCGCCCGCGCTATCGTCCGGGTAAATCATCAACGGACGGACTTCCTCAGGGTCTTCGAGACGAGAAAGGACTTCCTCCGCCTGGCTGGGCGAAAGGTCACCGAGAAGGTCGGCAGCCTCGTCCGGTTCCATTTCGTCCACAATTCGAGCGACTGTCTCCATTGGAAGCGAGGCAGCGAGTTTCGCGGCTTCGTCCTCGTCCAAATCCTCGAGGATATCTGCCGAATCGGACGCGTCGAGTTTCGGGAGAAGTTCTACTTGTTCGTCATCATCCAGTTCGGAAAACAACCGCGCCTGATCCGGCCCTCGAAGGGATTCGAGCATCCGAATCGCGGAATCGAAATCGTCGCGTTCCAGCGCCTCCTGAAGACGCTGCAAAATTTCTTCGGTATGGATGAACATAAACGCCTCCTGCAATCCCCCTCGAGGCGGATTCCTCGAGGGTTAAGCGGTTGGGCGAGCGTTGCGTTTTCGCTCGTCAGGGTCGGGGAGAGAATCGTCGTTCATAAACAAGGAAAAGGTGAGAATACGGTAGAATTGACGATGAAATTCTAGACTGGAAAAAGAAAGGCGTCAAGCCGCCTTTTCCGGTTGGTTGCTTTTTGTTGTAATTTGAATTGGCTTTGAGATTGAGAGATATTGGCTATGCGCAATTTTGCAAAATTTCTGACATTCGGGCTCGCGCTCGCATTGCTGTCTTCCTGTACGCTTCCCGCCGCCATCGTCGCGCCGCCCTCGCCAACGCCGACGCCTACGTCCACGATTCCCCCGTCCACGCCGACGAGCGTCCCCACCAATACACCGACCCCCATCGTCACCCCTGCCGTCCAAATTGACGACGGCGAAACCGCCCTCTTCGACGGAGATTACGACCGCGCCCGCGCCGCGTTCCAATCCGCGCTCACGCATGCCGAAAACGAGACCGTCCGCGCCGCCGCGCTTTGGGGATTGAGCCGCGCGGATTATGCACAGGGGTATTACGTCTCCGCGCTCGTTTCTCTCAAAGAACTCCGCGACCTCCCCTCCAACATCACGCCGCTTGATGCGTATGCGTGGTATCTCACCGGAGAAATTCTCGCGGCACAGGAACGCTACCAAGAGGCGGCGGACGCGTTTGCAAAATACATCACCCTCCGCCCTGGACTCATCGAGGACGCGGTACAGGAAATTCGCGGCGACATCCTCTTCGACGCCGAAGCCTACCACGATGCCCTCGAGGCGTATCAGGCAGCAGACGCGATTCGAGATAGTGAATCGCTGAAAATCAAAATCGCCGCGACGCGCGCCGCCCTCGGAGATTATTACGGGGCATTGACGTTATACGATTCGATTTTCGACGCGACAAACAGTGATTACACGAAGTCCCGCTTGGATTACCTCGCGGGAAAAACGTATCTCATCCTCGGCGAGACAGAGAACGCGTGGGAGCGGTTTCACCATGCCGTCGAGAATTATCCGCTTTCGTATTACGCGTATCTCTCCCTCGTCGAGTTGGTGCAGGCAGATATTCCCGTAGACGATTTTCAACGCGGTTTGGTAGATTATTTCGCGGGGCAATATGATGTCGCGTTGTTGGCGCTAGACCGCGCCATCGAAAACGACACTGAAAGCGACGGAAACGCACAATACTACCGAGCGCTGACTCTTCGCGCGTTAGAAAAACACGAGGAAGAACTCGCGGCATGGGAAACTTTCATCGCAACATATCCTGAAAATCCCTATTGGGAAAAAGCATGGAAAGAAAAAGCCTACACTCAATGGGCATATCTGGAAAAGTACACAGAAGCCGCAAACACATTGTTGGATTTCGTCGCAACGTTTCCCACGCATGAGGACGCTCCCGAATTTCTCATGGACGCCGCGCGCGTGCTGGAACGCGGCGGGAGCCTCGACGCGGCATCGCAAACTTGGGCGAGAATTGCGGACGAATACCCCTCCTCGAATCTCGTCCCAAGAGCACTCTTCCTCGCCGGAATCGCTTCCTACCGCAATCAGGACTACGCTCAGGCGCTCACGCATTTTCAGCGGAGTCTCCTCTTCTCTACACAAGCGGAGGACAAGGCACGCGCGTATCTCTGGATTGGGAAAACACTCGACATACAAGGGAAAAATTCCGATGCGCGCGAAGCCTGGCAACAGGGACAATCTCTCGACCCCACAGGTTATTACAGCGAACGCGCTCGCGACCTCCTCACCGGCGCCCCTCCCTTTGCCCCAACGGAATCAAATCTCAACGTAGATTTGGCATCCGAAAAAGCAGAAGCGGAGGCGTGGATACGCGTCACCTTCAACCTGCCGCCGGAAGCGAATCTCGACGACGCGGGGACGCTCCTCAACGATACGCGTCTTCAGCGCGGAACAGAATTCTGGAATCTGGGAGAATACGAAAAAGCCAGAGCAGAATTCGAATCCTTACGAGAATCCGTCCAAAATAATCCTGCGAAAAGTTTCCAACTTGCAAATTATCTTCTCGACATGGGATTGTATCGTCCGGCAATTTTTTCCATTCGGCAAACGCTCTCGCTTGCGGGCTTGGAAAGCCACGCGGCATCGTTTCACGCGCCGTCCTATTTTGGGCATATCCGCTACGGGACATATTACAAAGACCTGGTTCTCCCCGCTGCCGAACGAAACGACCTCTCGCCTCTTTTTCTCTTCAGCGTCATCCGGCAGGAGAGTCTCTTCGAGGGATTCGTCCGCTCAACGCAAGGCGCGCGAGGATTGATGCAAATTATCCCAAGCACAGGGTCAAGTATTGCAAACAACATCAACTTTCCCCCGAACTTCACCCCCGACGACCTCTATCGTCCCTACATTAGCATCGAACTTGGAGCGCATTACCTAGCAGCCAACCGAATGCTGCTGGGAGAAGATCTCTACGGCGCGCTTGCAGCCTACAACGCCGGACCCGGCAACGCGCTCCTCTGGAAAGAAGCCTCCGGCAACGACCCCGACCTTTTCCTCGAAGTTATTCGCTATCAGGAAACGCGGGATTATATTCGCTCGATTTACGAAACGTACAAAATTTATACGGAACTATACCAATCGCAGCCCTGATTCAAGCAATATGCTCGATAATGCGCTGGTGCAAATCGCCCGCATCCATATCCAACACGGAGACGAGTTTGTCCCGTCCCGTCGCGCCCGCCACAATGTCAATCCGCGATTTGGCAACGTCTAGCACCTCCGCGAGAAATTTGACGAGCGCATCATTCGCCTTTCCCTCCACCGGAGGGGCCGTCAAACGGATTTTCACCGTGCCGTCATTCAGGATGCCGACGATTTCATTTTTGCTGGCACGCGGGGTCACGCGGACGGCAATCGCCGCACCGCCTTGCCCATTATGTAAGCGAAATTTTCGAGAAGACATACTTACCTCACGAAGACATAGAGAAAATTAATCAGAGCGACGGAAAAAACTTGTATTAAAAGAATTAATACCAGAGGACTGAAATCCAGCATCCCCACCAATGGTACCACTCGGCGGATAGGACGCAGCATCGGCTCGACGATTTGATCAATGGAACGGCGAAGGGGATGATACGGAGGAACGAAAAACGAAAGAACCGCCGAGGCAATGACAAGGAAAATCAAAAGCCGCGCAATCGCGTCTATCGTATAAATCAACAACTGTACCAAAGAGAACCTCCTTTCACATTCAACGCATTCGTGGACCCACAATCGCCCGCCCCACGCGGACGAAGGTCGCGCCTTCTTCCACTGCTACGCGGAAATCCGCGCTAGTTCCCATCGAAAGTTCATCCCAGGAGACTTGCGGGAAGCGCGAAGCGAGAGAGTCTCGCAATTTCCGCAGCGCCTGAAAATACGGACGGGACTGCTCCGCATCGTCGAAAAGCGGGGGCATCGTCATCAATCCTCGAGGGGATAGCCCCGGAAGGGAAAGGATTTCCTCGATGTCCGGCAGCCATGTTTCGTCCGAGGCGCGCCATCCATATTTACTGTCCTCGCCGCCAACATTGAATTCCAACAAAATCGGCAAGGTACGCGTATATTCTACCGCAAAGCGGCTCAGACGGCGCGCAACCTTCAACGAATCCACCGAGTGGACGAAGTCGAATCGTTCGGCAACGAGGCGCGCCTTCCGGCTTTGGATATGCCCAATCATGTGCCAGCGCACATCCTTCGCATCTTTGAAGGTATCCATTTTTTCGGCGGCTTCTTCGGGATAATTTTCTCCAAGAAGGCGAATTCCTGCATCAATTGCCGCGCGAATCACCTCCATCGGCTGCGCCTTCGTGACGACAATCAACCGCACGGAGTCCTCCCTCCGCCCTGCTCGGCGCGCCGCGAGAGAAATCTCTTCCCGCACACGCGCGTAACGTTCTGCAATTGCTTTCGACAAATCGTTCATTGCGTCCTCCCCTTCGATTCTATCACCATCACGTCAATGCCAACAGCGCGCCAAAGCGTCCCGTTTTTCCATGCTCGCCGCGATGTGAGAACCAATCTTCCAAATGACACGCCGTGCAAATTTCCGCAACTTCAATATGAGTCACCCCTGCCTCTTCGAGAAAGAGACGATTCACCGCCCACAAATCGAGGTGATATTTTTCTCCATAAGGAAGAAGGACCGGGGAATCCTCTCCGAAAATCTCCCGCGCCTGAGCAACGACCTCCTCCCCCACTTCGTAATGGTCAGGACCAATCGAGGGTCCAATGCCCGCGAGAATATCCTTCGGGGAAGAACCGTACCGCGCGCTCATCGCTCGAACCGCCGTCGCGGCGACGCCGAGAAGCGAACCTCGCCAACCCGCGTGCGCGATTCCCCCGACACGATGAACGGGGTCATACAACAAAATCGGGACACAATCCGCAAAGCGCATGAAGAGAGTCACGTCCGGGGAATCTGTGAAAAGAATATCGGCTTTCTGGTAAGGAGCGTCGCCGCGCGGAGACTCCGCGAAAACGGTTTCCGCGCCATGCACCAGCCAGACATCGAAGATCGAAGCAGGGTCGCGTCCCATCGTTTCGAAGAGGCGAAAACGGTTTCTCCGCACGCGGTCAGGGTCATCCCCCACCGTCCCGCCGACGTTCAGTGACGCCCAAGGCGCGGGACTTTCTCCGCCGCGCCGCGTGAAGACTCCATGCAATACATCATCGGGAAAGGAATCGAAACGGAAAAAGCGCAATCCGTCTTTTTCTACGAAAGTCATCTCAGTCCAACACTTTCGATAATACGGATTTCTTCTCGAAAAACTCCTTCGCGTCACGCATGGCTTCCTCGATATACGGAAGCCCGAACCACGCGGTCGTAAATCCGAAGAGAAATCCGGTCAATGTGCGAAGGAAGGGCGTACTCTCTCGATACGGCAAAATCGTCGCCAAAAAGGAGAGGCGCATCTGGCTGATGATTTGCGTCCCGCCATCCAGCCCGATAGGAATCCAGCCAATCAGCAGCCACCACAGCGCGTGCAAAGAGCGGATACGACGCTTTGCCGCCGCGAAAAGCAGCCCGAACAAGAACATACCGCCATAAATCGCGACATCTCGCTCACAAATGGCGACTTTGTAGCCCGTCGTCTCGTTTCCTCGAAATGCGCGCGCGGCGAGGAAATCTTCTTCATCCAATCCGGTCGCCTCGCCAAAGGTTTTCCACCCCTCTACATGCGCCGCGGCGCGCGGATAGGCAATCTGCTCGCCAAAGAGGAACCAGGAGCGAAATCCAAGTTGATGACAAAGGGGGCTGTACGCGGTGTAAATCACTTTCGCAGGAATCGTCTTTTTCGCCTTCATCAACACCGGCGCAAGAAACGCCAACCCGACATAGAGAAAAAGCGCCAAATTGACCAATGCGAGATAATGACGAGAAAGCCAATACGAAAAACGTTCCGAGGAAGAAAAAGAACGCGCCCGCTGCACCCGTTGACGATACTCGTTTTCATCCACGCGGAGGAGGTGACTCTGACGGTCTGCCGCCGCGCGGAGAGTCATGCGGATATCCGCGAGAGAAAACGGGAAATTCAAACGGTACGGACCCGCTTCGAGAACGGGGATATTTTCCCCGTAGGACTCCCGAAGGGAACTCGACGAGGCGATATCCACCTCGACAAGACGGTGCGGAATCTCCTCTTGAAGAGAAGCCAGCATCTCACGGACTTCATCGCAAGAGGCGCATTCGCGGCGACGGTACAAAACGACGGTCAACATCCTAAAGTCCAAAGTCGAAGAAAGAGCCGTACCGAGCAATCAACTCGAAAGTCCCGGAGAGAAGCATCACGCCGACAATAACGAGGATGACTCCCATCGCGATTTCCGTGTAGCGCATCACCTTATTGTATTTTCGCAAAATCACGCTAACCCAACTGATTCCCAGCGCCGCAATGAGGAAGGGAATCGCCAGCCCCGCAGAATACGCGGTGAGCAGCGCGGCGCCCTGAGCAATCGAGCCTCCATTGATAGCCAACGTGAGAATCGCGCCCAAGACCGGACCCACACAAGGCGACCATCCGGCAGAGAAGAAAACGCCCATCAATGCGGAGGCAATGTATCCCTTGTTCCTGTCAGGCATTTCCTGACGGCGCGTATCGTATTCCAAAAGCGGAATGCGGAAAACGCCAATCATGTGCAGCCCAAAAACGATGACCACCACACCGCCAATCTTCGCCAGCCATTCGCGAATACCGTAGAGCAATCCGCCGAATGCGGAAGCGGCGATGCCGAGAAAAACGAAGACGACGCTAAACCCAAGAACAAACGCGACGCCATGAGAAAAAGTCACCCATCGGTTTTCCTCGTCCGCTTCGCCGCCCGCCGCGCGTCCGCCCAAATAACCGACATACGCGGGAACCAGCGAAAAAACACAAGGAGAAAGGAAAGACGCCAAACCGGCGACAAATGCAAGCCAAAGAGTAATGTTCATGCAGCAGCCTCTATCGAGAAGAATTAGAAAGTTCGTTCGACGACATCAATAAATGTACCGTGTTCGGGCCAGGTCATTTGAACATCGCCTTGGTCCAGCGAAACATACGGCGTTGTCCACCGGAAGAGCCATTTCGCGTCTTCCGGTGTCACGTTGACGCAGCCGTGCGAGCGCGGAGAGCCAAAATCATTATGCCAAAACGCCGCGTGAATGGCGACGCCGCTCCCGTTGAAAAAAATCGGGAAAGAGATGCCGGGAGTATCGTATCCCGCGCCGGTCGTCCCGCCGCTCATGTGAATAGAAATGGCTTTTCTCCATGTAGATTGTCCATTCCCCAGCGGCGTAGACCAAGTATCCACTGCGTTGCCGTAGGCATCCCATTTCGCGCCGGAGGAAATGCGACAGAAGAAAACCTCGGTATTCCCCTCGAAACAAGAGAGGGTTTGATACGTCAGATTAATGACGATTTTCTTGTCGTTCGGGTCTACGTCAGGATGAATCGGCGCGACATCCTCTTCGGTCAGCGGACGAAAAGCCGCGCCTTCCGCCCAGAACAAATCCCCGTAACTGCCTCCCGTGACGCCGGGCGGACGTCCGCCGTCTTCGTTGATTCGGTAATAAATCTTCCCGTCAGACCCCGTCTTGATGGCATCCACCCAGAAAACTTGAGAATAATAAAAGCGCGGGCTTCGATGGTAGGTTTCGATAATATCTTTCGCCCAGGGAGAATGCGGCGAATCTCCCTCGAGAATCAAATTCACATAAGGAACCGTAACTTCCGCCCAAAAGCCATTTTTCCCTTCCGGCAGCGCGGTCAGGGGCGTGTTCGGGCGATTGTACACCGGCTGAAGATACGAAGCATAGATGTACCCCTCCGGCGTCTGCACCCAACGCTGATTGATGGAATACGGCTTCGGTCCGACAGCCTCGCGAAGCCATTCAACCACCGCGTCTTCGTAAAGAGTCTTGACTGTCGCCGCGCCGTCGTGAGGGATGGCTTTCACATCCACTTTGCCATCAATGCAAACCCGCCCCAATTTCTTATCTGTCGGGAAATTTTCCAACGGCAGCACGCCCCGTAAAGGACGCATCGCCAATGCGCCAAGACCAACGCCGGTCAACTT
Organism: uncultured Anaerolineaceae bacterium; assembly: GCA_964505165.1. GTDB lineage: Bacteria > Chloroflexota > Anaerolineae > Anaerolineales > Villigracilaceae > CAZDGZ01. The sequence continues at coordinate 17,752 of CAZDGZ010000024.1, forward strand.
GAGAAAATCACGTCTGGATAAACGAGAAGAGGTCATATCACTATCCATGAAAAGGGATTTTGAACGAATGGAGCAAGGATACCTGTAAACAAATCAACCGTCAACGCTTCTACGGCGAAGAGGAGGATTCAGGCTCCGAGGAGAAAAAAGTCTCTAAGGATTTCATGCACCGCGCGCCGACTTTGTGCGCGACCTCGTCCGAGCAAAACGTCACCGACGCGCCCTTCGATTCGAGGATTCGACGCGCGTGTTCTGCCTTCTCGAAGGGGACGATGGGATCCGCCGTCCCGTGCGCGAGGAAATAGGGAAGCGCCTCCAGTGGCGGAATCGCCCCCGCCGCGCCCTCCGGGACGAATCCCGAAAGCGCCGCCGCGCGCCGCAAACGCTTCGGGGCAATGGCAATCAGCGTATGCACCATCGCCGCCCCTTGGCTAAACCCCGCGACGCCAAAGGGGAGGTCGGGGAGGGCGTTTTCCCGCCGCCACGCATCCACGAAGTCGAGAAGCGCCTCGGCGGAAGGACGCAATTCCTCGAAGGAGGGAAACCCATGAACGCCGGGCGCGCGGTTCCGCCAGGAATAGCCGCCGCGTTCACGTTCAGGATACGGTGCGCGGGGCGCGAGAATCCACGCATCCGAGGGGAGCGCGCGGGTGAAGATCCACATGGAATTTTCGTCGCCGGTCCAGCCATGAATGAGCAGAATCACGCGTCCCGTCGCGCGGGTCGGGCGGTGAACTCTGAAGGTCCAGGGACCTCTGGTTTCAACGGAAGAATCAATCACGGTTTGCACGCTTCAATATCCACTCCATCACAAGAAAAACTAGGAGGATTACCGCCACCGGCGCCAACCCTCCCAAAAGACACATTACGCCCATGATTGCAGCGCCTTTGCCGTAAATCCAGTAAATCAACCCGTCTCCGACGAGAAAGAGAAGTGCAAGCGCGCCAATCAGAAGGCGAACATTGGTCTGCCGGGCATAGCGGCGAATATCACGACTCATAGCAAGTTTTTTCTCTCGAGAATTTTCGGCGCAAACGTCCTTGCCACGAGACGGCTTTTCGAAGTTCGGGGAGTGCCGCTTCCGCAGCCGCTTCGCCGAGTTTCGCCACTTCGCGGACATCCACCTCTTCCAACAAATCAATTTCTCCGACATCGGGACGAATGACGACATCGGGTTTGTCAATTTGGAGACGAAGTTCCGCGACCGCGCGTCCGCCCAATTCGACCGACTCCATGAAAAGGTTGAAGGCTTGGGCATAGCGAAGCCTCGTGAGACGCGTTTTGAGTTGGAAAGGAAGAGAGACGCTAAGCGGGACAGACCACGCGCGGGCGGGAAGTCCCATGCGCCGACTGAGGACCACCGCCGCTATAGGGAGCGAGGGGTTCAGCAGCCGCGCAACCGAAACCGGAACCGGGTCGAGGACGCCGCCATCCACCAGACGAGCGTCTTTCGTTTGATACGGGGGAAAAATCCCGGGGACGGCTATTGTCGCCAAAAGCGCTTCGACAACGGGACCATCCGCCAAAATGACCTCGTGCGGGCGGTCAATATCCACCGCCGTCACCGCGCAGGGAATTTCCAAATCGGCGAAGGTTTTGTCGCCAAGGTGTTCGCGCAACCACTCGCGCGCCCCGGAAAGCCCCAGCAAGGCGGGGCCGTCCGCCGAGGTACGCCCGTAGAGGCGCGACTGTTCGACCTCCGCGAATAAATCTTCGATTTCGTCGGGAGAATATCCCGCCGCGTAGAAAACCGCCGCGAGTCCTCCTGCGCTTGTCCCCGCGACCGCGCGGACACGAAACCCTTCGCGTTCCAAGACACGCAGCACGCCAATATGCGCGTTACCACGCGCGCCGCCGCCGCCTAATGCCAATGCAATATCCATGTTTTCCTCTTCTCTACTCTCCCGCCCTCATAAGGAAACGAGGCAGGGAGAGAATACTTTAAGTTCTGCTTTGAGATTATAACGTATCGCGAAAACACCGCTTCGGAAAAAATGCGAGCGCAGCAAAGCAATCCCCCGCATAATGGATTGCCGGATTTTTCAATCAAAGAGAAGTCAAAGAGAAAACGGGACTTTCAAAAATCCTTACGCAAGCGGAAGTGTAAAATAAAACGCGCTTCCTTTCCCCTTCCCTTCACTTTCCGCCCAGATTCGTCCGCCCTGTGCCTCGACGAGATGCTTCGCGACGGTCAGCCCGATTCCGCTTCCGCCGCCTGCCGCGCGGGAACGCGAGGAGTCCACCCGGTAAAACCGCGTAAAGAGACGAGGGAGATGCTCCGGCGGGATCCCGCGTCCCGTATCACGGACGAGAACGCGCGCTTCGTCTTTTCCGCGTTCCGCGTGTATCCAAACTTCGCCGCCGGAGGGCGTGTAATGAAGCGCGTTCGCGAGGAGATTCGTCAGAATTTGAATCGTCCTATCCGAATCGGCGAGGACGCGAAGCGGCGTTTTCGGCAACTCCACATGCAGCGCAATGTTTTTCTCCTCGAAAAGAGGCGACATTCGTTTGAGAACGCTCTTCACGGGAATTGCCAAATCCAACGGGCGAATCTCCAACGGATACGCGCCTGCCTCCACGCGGCTCAATTCTTGTAAATCATTGACAAGACGGGCA
>CAZDGZ010000025.1:0-10000 GCA_964505165.1 uncultured Anaerolineaceae bacterium
GGTTTCGGGTTTCATCAAGACAAAGAGGATGAGGACAAATCCGATGATGAGAAAGAAGGTGACGAAAATCCCCATGAAGGTAAGCGGGCGGAATTTCAAGAGGAAGAGCGCAAGGATGCCGAAGAGCGCCGACCAGAAAAGATGAACGATGAATACGAGCGTGCCTTGCGGGAAGATGTCGGGTGTGCCGCTTGCGAGAGCAAATCCCGCCGCGCCGAGAGGGAGGAAGAATTCATACGCGAGCATCACGCTGGGGAGGGTCGGTTTTTTTTCGGAGCGGACGAAAGAGACGATGAGTACCATCGCGCTGATGGCGAGGACGGCGAGATCCGCCCACCACAGCCGCGCGTGGGTGTAGAGTTGCGTATAGGCGGGAGGCGTCCAGACGCGCGCGGAAAGTCCGGCGAGGGCGCTCGTCCCGAAGACGATGAGTCCCGCGATGAGCAGCGCGGCGAGTGTGCGGAAGAAGAATTTTGCAGAACCGCTCGCGGCAGCGAGGGTCATGCCTGCCCAAGGGGTCATCAATGGGGCTGCGAGAATACCGAGGAGCAAAACCGCCTCGGAGTTGATGAGATACCCTGCTCCGATAATTGCGCCGCTGAGCAATGCGTAGAGAAAGAGTTCGTATGTCGGGTCTGCGCGGCGGACGAGGGTTTTCAGCATTGCCGCGCGCCCTTCGGCGCTGTCGGGGACGATGTTTCGGCGTTCGCGTCGTCTTCGGGCGCGGGAAACACGCGGCGATGGAGAGGAGGGGGGCGGAGAGTCGTGAGTCATTGTCTGAGCGAGGCAGTGATTCGGAGAGGGTGAAGAAGGAGGTCGAGCGCGGCGCGGACGTCGGGCATGCAGAGGTCCGCGGCGAGAAGGGTTTGGATGGCGGCGCCTTCTTCGGAGAAAACGCATACGCCGAGGGCTGCGGCTTCGAGCATCCCCGCGTCGTTTGCCCCTTGTCCCATCGCGAAGACGGTTTCTGTTCCGAGGCGCCGGACGTATTCGGCTTTTTGTTCCGAGGCGTTTTCCCCGCGAATGCGGATGGCGGTCAGTCCAAGTTGTGCGTCAATGTCCGCTTGTTTGCCGTGTGTGTCAGCGGTGAGGAGATGAATTTCGAGTTTTTCTCGTAATACGGCGAAGCGCTCGAGGACGCCGTCCAGCAAGATGCCGTCTACCGCCAGCGTGCCGTTGACATCGGTGACAAGGTGGCGGATGTGGTAGATGCCGCGTCCGGGGATGGAAATTTCAATCATGGAGGTATTATACCCGTTTAGATGAGATAGATGGGGTTGCTGAAAATCCAGCCGCGGCGTCGTCCGAGGTAGCGGCGGTAGACTTCGATGCGGTACACGCCGGTTTCGCTGGTGATGTATGTGCAGGTTTCGCGGTTTTTGCAGGTTTGTAGGATTTTCCCGTCTTTGATGAGGAGGATTTCCGCCGCATCCGGGCACCGCGCCTGTAAGGTGACTCCGCCTTTTGCGGGGATGGAATCACCCATAATGGCGAATCCCTCTTTCCCCTGCGCGGTAAATCGAAATCCACGCGTAGATTTCGGCAGGTCGTAGCCGATGTAGAGATGTCCGGCGCGGAGGGCGTCGTAAATCAGGCGTTTGTCGGGTTGGAGTTTTCCCTCCAACGGCTTTTCGAGGAGGAGATGATTGTTGATGGCGCGGAAATGATATTCATAGGGGAAGACGACTCGATGGAGAGGTCCCAAACTCGCGTGGATAGCGTGCGCGTCCGAGCCGCCGATGGCGACGACGCGTTTTCCCTCTGCGAGAAGCGAATCCCAGCGGGAAAGCGTTTCGGGGAAAGGTGCGCGCGCGACGAATGCGGGAAAATACGCGTAAAACACCGCGTGGAGTTTGGTGTTCAGCACTCCCTTGAATTCACTGAAGCCGTTCCAAAGTTCGATGCCGGTATAGCCTTGCACGTCCCATGCTACCCAGGAAATGTCCGCCTCGCCGATAGACGGCTGGAAAGGGTCTACGGGATGCGCGAGAAACGAAAGCCCTCCTGCCTCGCGGACTCTCTCGATGAGTTGCTGCGGATCTTTGGCGAAGGTTGCCATTTCGCGCTCTGCTCCGAAGACGAGGAGATGATTTTTCTGGGGGATACGGCTTTGGTCGTGGATTTCTTCGCCGACGAGGAGGAGGACGCGTTTTTCTCCCTCTTTGTATATGGCTTCCGCTCCCGCGACGAGAACATTATGGTCAGTGACGATGAGCGCATCCACGCCTGTATGGAGCGCGGCGCGGGCTAGGTCCTCGTGCAATCCGCTTCCATCGGAGTACCGGGTGTGCATGTGAACATTTAAGACGATTTCGTGCATAAAAGCCTCGTTGACGATTTAAGGGTATCGCAGGTATAATTTGCCCGTTAATTTGCAGGAGGCAAAGGATGATTAAATATCTGGATATCGCCCTGATTATAACTTCGATTGCGCTCATTCTCAGCGTCATTTTGCAAAGTAAAGGCGCGGGATTGGGCGGATTGACGGGCGGCGATTCCGGCGGCGTCTTCTCGGCGCGGCGCGGAATCGAAAAAACGCTGTTCAAAGCAACGATTTTTTTGAGCGTCTTGTTCTTCATTCTCGCGATTACGGCTGTTTTCGTCGTTCGCTAAACGCGAGAGTCCCTTTTGGAAGGCTCTCCCCGCCAACCCGCGCGGGGGATGCCTTTCTTTTTCTCTTATGAAAAAACTTCGTTGGCAAATTCTGGTTGTCGTCGCGACCCTGGTCTTCGTCGGGGTCTTGCTGTTGACTCAACAACCGGCTCTTCCTACACTGTCCACGCAACCGACGAGCGGCGGAATCTACACCGAAGCCCTCGTCGGCTCGATGAGTCGTCTGAATCCGCTTTTGGATTGGAACAACGCGGCGGATAGAGACGTAGACCGCCTTCTCTTCTGCGGACTTATCCGTTTCGATGCAAACGGTTTTCCGCGTCCAGATGCGGCTGCCTCGTGGGGCGTTTCGCAAGACGGGAAGATTTACAACTTTTCCATCCGTCCAGAAGCCGTATGGCAGGATGGCGAACCGGTAACGAGTGACGATGTCCTCTTTACCATTGACCTTATCAAAAGCGATGTCTCTTTCTATCCGCAGGATATCAAAGCCCTGTGGAACGAAGTGGAAATCAAAGAACTGGATTCGAAGACCATCCAGTTCCGATTGTCGGAACCCTTCGCGCCGTTTTTGGATTATCTCAGTTTCGGGCTGCTGCCGAAACATCTTTTGGGAAATCTCTCGCCGGAAGAAATCGTCAACTCGGACTTCAACCTTCATCCCGTTGGATGCGGTCCCTATGCGTTCGACCACCTCGTCATCGAAAATGGACAGATTGCGGGAGTCGTGTTGAAGACATCCGACCGTTATTTCGGGACGAAACCGTATATCCCGCAAGTGGTGTTTCGCTATTTCCCCTCTGCGGCGGCAGCGTTGGACGCGTATCGTCAAGGCGAGGCATTGGGCGTGAGTCAAATCACCCCCGATATTTTGCCGGACGCATTGGCAGAGCCGAATCTATCGCTCTATACCAGCCGCCTGCCGGAATTGAGTTTGATTTTTCTCAATCTCGATAATGGCGAAGTTTCCTTCTTTCAGGAAAAAGCCATCCGCAAAGCCCTCACGCTCGGACTCAATCGTCAGCGGATGATTGACGTTTATATGGACGGGCAGGCGATTCCGGCGGACAGTCCCATTTTGCCGGGGTCTTGGGCTTATTACGATGGGGTCGAGCACCTCGCGTATGACCCCGATGCGGCGATTGCCATTCTGAAAGAGGAAGGCTACATCCTTCCCGCTGAAGGCGGCGTCCGCGAGAAGGACGGTATGCCCCTCGCGTTCACCCTCCTTTATCCCGATGACGACTTCCATCAATCCCTTGCGGAATTGGCGAAAGCGAACTGGGAGAAAATCGGCGTCGGCGTGACTCTTCAAGCGATGCCGTATGACCAACTTCTCTACGACGCGTTGACTCCTCGTCAGTATCAAGCCGCGCTTGTGGATATCAACCTGATGCACACGCCCGATCCCGACCCCTATCCTTTTTGGCATCAGGCGGAAGCCACCGGCGGGCAGAATTATTCCCAATGGGATAACCGTCCCGCAAGCGAATATCTGGAACAGGCGCGCATCACTGCCGATATTACGGAACGAACTCGGCTCTACCGCAATTTCCAGGTTATTTTTGCGGAGGAACTTCCTTCCATTCTTCTTTTCTATCCCACCTACACCTTTGGCGTGGATGCACAGGTGCACGGCGTGCAGGGCGCTCCCCTCTACGATACGAGTGACCGGCTGGCGAATATCGCTTCGTGGTATCTCGTTACCCGCCGCGCGCTCGAACCGACCTCTACTCCCCAACCTTGAATGGATGGCGCGAATGACTCCCATTGAAAAAGAGATTTCGTTTTTCCGAGAGGGCGTAGGCGAACTGGAAACGTATCTCCTTTCGCCCGAACTCTATTGGAAACTTCCCGGCGGCTTGCCGCGTTTGACCATCGGCGGATTGCTGCTTGCCCGTGCGAGGCTTTCGGTCCTCGCTCCCGATTTTCGCGCGGAATGGGATTCTTTGGATGCCGCGATGACGCGTGTCCGCGACAAATGGCAGGTTTCATGGGAAAAGAAAGCCGCGTGGGAGGTAAGCGCGCGTTTCAATTTGTGGAAGAACTACATCGAAGATTACCGTACCGCGCCGGAGCGTTTTGCGGTAGACTATCCACATGAGACGCGTTGGCGCGTGATGTTGACTCTTCTCATGGGCGACCTTCTCTCGCCCCCGCCCGAAGCCCCCGCGTTGGATGCACTCGATACGCTGCTTCGGCATTTTTTCATCGAAGGCGAATTTATCTGGGAATCTCCTCTGCAAGAGGTATTCCCGAAGTCGGACTACTGGTTTTTGTACGGTACGTTGAAAGAATAGGAGGCTTTTATGACATCCCCCCGTGATATGGCGCTGCAATATGCTGCCGACCATTACGATGAATTTCTCGCTTCGTTGCGGGATTTGCTGACCATCCCCTCGATTTCGACGGATGAGTCGCGAAAGCCGGATATCGCGCGCGCGGCGGAATTCCTCGCGGAACGCCTGCGCTCGTTAGGCATGGAAAACGTGAAGATTTATCCCACTTCGCATCATCCCGTTGTCTATGGAGAATGGTTGGGCGCGGGTGCGGACGCGCCGACTGTCTTGATGTACGGGCATTACGATGTTCAACCTCCCGACCCGCTGGATTTGTGGGAATCTCCTCCCTTCGAGCCGACTCAACGCGGCGAATCGCTCTACGCCCGCGGCGCGTCCGACATGAAGGGACAAGTCTTCGCGACGCTCAGCGCGGTGGAATCCATTGTCCGCACGGGAACTTTTCCGGTCAATATCAAATGGATTTTCGAGGGCGAGGAAGAAATCGGCTCGCCCAGCCTCCCCGAATTCATTTCCGAATATAAAGAGATGCTCGCGGCGGATTTCTGCCTGAATCCGGATTCCGGCATGATCGCCCCTGACGCGCCGACCATCACCTACGCATTGCGCGGTTTGGCTTATTTCGAGATACGCGTATACGGTCCAGACCATGATTTACATTCCGGCATTTACGGCGGCGTCGTTGCAAATCCGGCGAATGTGCTGGCGAAATTGATTGCGGGGATGCACGATGACGAGGGGCGGGTGACTCTTCCCGGCTTCTACGATAAGGTACGCCCCCTCGACGAGGAAGAACGCGCGGCGCTGGCGCGTTTACCGATGAACGAATCCTACTATCTCGAACAAACCGGCGCGCCGACTCTCGGCGGCGGCGAAAAGGGATTTTCTCCGGTGGAGCGCGCGGGCGCGCGTCCGACCCTCGATGTCAACGGGATGCTTTCCGGCTTTACCGGCGAGGGTGCGAAAACGGTGCTCCCCGCGAAGGCGATGGCGAAGATTTCCATGCGCCTCGTCCCCGACCAAGACCCCGCGGAAGTCTACGAGCAGTTGAAGGCGTACATGGAAGCGAATGCCCCCGATTCCGTTCGCTGGGAGATTCTGGTAATGCACGGCGGCAAACCTTCCATTTCTTCGCGGGAAAATATCGGCGTGCGCGCCCTGTCGAAAGCGATGAAAGAAGTTTGGGGCGTGGAGCCTCTCTTCAAACGCGAAGGCGGCTCTATTCCGATTGTCGGGCAAATGCAGGAAATTCTCGGATTGGAATCCGTCCTGACAGGATTTGGTTTGCCGGATGACAGAATCCACGCGCCGAACGAGAAATTGAATCTGACCGTTTGGCGCAAGGGAATCGAGACGCTGATTCGTTTCTTCTTCGCATTGGAGAAGTGACGCGGAGGCTCTTTCCCCTCTTTGTTCTCTTTTTACGAAGCCCGCGAATATGCGGGCTTTCGTTCCGATAGACGGTATTGGGAGAAGTATGTATGGATGAAGACAGGATGATGTCCTACGGCGGGCAAGCCGTTATCGAAGGGGTGATGATGCGTGGACGAAAAGCCGTCGCGGTGGCGATGCGCGCGCCGAACGGGGAAATTGTCGTTCATACCGAACCTTTGAGCGGCATTTATCAGACTCGTATCGCGAAAATTCCTCTGCTTCGAGGGCTGATTTTGCTCTGGGACGCGCTGGGGCTTGGGATGCGCGCGTTGACTCTTTCCGCGAACCTCCAAAGCGGCGAAGACGAAAAACTCGAGGGCGCGGCGCTCTACGCGACTGTCGCCTTTTCTCTGCTCGCGGGGATTGGGCTTTTCTTTCTCCTCCCTGCTGCCCTGGGCGGATTGGGAGAACGTTTCTTGCACTGGAGCGCGTGGACGAGCAATGCCGTCGAGGGGCTGGTTCGGCTTTTGCTGCTGGTTGGGTATATTTGGGCGGTTGGTTTCATGCCGGATGTGCGCCGTGTGTACGGGTATCATGGCGCGGAACATAAGACCATCAACGCGTACGAAGACGGCGCGGAACTCACGCCGGAACGCGTGGCAACGTATTCTCGTGAACACGCGCGCTGCGGGACGGCGTTTTTGTTGACGCTGGTGCTGATGTCCATTCTCCTTTTCGCGTTGATGGGGCCTCTTCCTTTTTGGTGGCGATTGTCGAGCAGAATCCTGCTCATCCCGATTTTGGCGGGCGCGGCGTATGAATATCTCAAATGGACCTCCGCGCATCTGGATTCCGCGTTCGTCCGCGCGTTGGTCGCGCCGAATCTCGCCTTGCAGCGATTGACGACCCGCGAACCGGACTTGGACATGATAGAGGTCGGCATTGCCTCCTTCAACGCGATGCGGGAGGCTGAATCCGCGCTGGAGGGCTGACGCGATGATTTTCAATTCGCCGCTCTTTCTTTTCCTCTTTTTGCCTTTTTTCTTCGCGGTGTATTTTGCTGCGTCCCCGCGCGCAAGGCGCATTGTCGGGTTGTTGGGAAGCCTGGCGTTTTTCTCTTGGGGACAGGCTGCATATCTCCCGCTAATGGTCGCGCTGATTGTCTGGAATTATGGGCTTGCGCTTCGATTGGGCAAGGAGGAAAAAAGAAGACAGGTTTTCTTTTGGACAGGTGTCGTTGGCAATGTGACGGCACTTGTTTTTTATAAATTCCTCGCGGCGTTCGGGACAATTTCTTTTTTGCCGCCCTCGCTTCTCTCGATTTTGTGGAAAGAAGGCTTTCCGTTGGGGCTTTCGTATATCGCGTTTCAGGCGATTTCGTATCTCGTGGATGTGTATCGCGGGGTTGTTCCGGCAGAACGCGATTGGGTGAATTTTTCCTTGTATATTCTCCTCTTCCCGAAAATTTTGGTTGGTCCGATTTCTCGTTATCGGAGGATAGCCTCCTCTCTCGCTGAGCCGACGATTTCTTCCGAAGAGGTCGCGTTTGGTATTCGCCGTTTTATCGGCGGTTTGGGGAAGAAGGTTCTCATCGCGGATACCCTAGCCAAAACGGTAAACGCGGTCTTTCGCCTGGGCGCGGCGTCGGTGCAGACGCCGATTGCGTGGATGGGACTTTTCGCGTATGCGCTGCAAATTTACTTCGACTTTTCGGGCTATACCGATATGGCGCTGGGGTTAGGGCGTATGATGGGCTTCCGCCTCGAGGAGAATTTCGATTTTCCGTATCTCTCCCAAAGTCTTGGGGAATTTTGGCGCCGGTGGCATATTTCCCTTTCGACCTGGTTTCGAGATTATGTGTTTTATCCGTTGGAACGCCGCCGGCTTCCGTTTTTCGGGCAGCAGATTAATATCCTTATTGTCTTTTTGTTGACGGGGCTGTGGCATGGCTTTACCGCGAGTTTTTTGTTGTGGGGCGCGTTGCATGGATTTTTCCTCGTTCTCGAAAGTCTCTTTTGGGGGCGCACGTTGAAGAAACTCTTTCGCCCGCTTCGGCATCTCTACGCGCTCTCTGCTATTTTGCTGACGTGGGTGGTCTTCCGCTCTCCTACTCCGCGTTTCGCATGGGATTTTTTGCGTCGGCTGTTTGGCGTGTTTCCAACGTATACGCAGCCTAGTTTCTCCCATTCTTCTCCGCTCCCGTTCATTGAACCCTCGTTTCTCCTGGCATGTGCCGCGGGGCTTCTCTTTGCCTTTCCGATTTTGCCTGCGCTGAAGTCGCGTTTCCAGAAATCTTTTTCCGATGTTCCTGCGGCGCTTTTCGCGTTCCGTCTAGCGGAAGACGGCGCGCTCTTTCTTCTCCTCATCGCGTCGTTGGCGGCGATGGCAAGCGGCGCGTTTGCTCCGGGAATTTACGGGCAATTTTAGGTGGCTGTGATGAAGAAGATTTTTCGCGTATATCCTTATCTTTTCTCTCTCGCGTTTTTCGCAATTTTAGTCGTCCCTTTGCGCGGGTTGAATTTCAATCCCCATGAGATAGATGAAGGGTTTTATGGACGTGCCCGCTTGATTGCCATTGCAGCGAATTTCCGATTGAGAATCGGCGATAGAGTTTTCCCGAAGGTTTTGGTGGGGGAAAATCATTGGCTGGTTTTTACCGGCGAAAACGGAATGGACGAATATCAAAACGTGATGCCGCTTTCGGACTCGGCGTTGCAGAAAATGCAAGAAGATATTGACGCGGTCTACGAGGAGTATGCCGCGCGTGGGATTTATCTTCTCATCGTAATCCCTCCGAACAAAAACACGATTTACCCGGAATATATCCCGGAGGAAATCCCTGTTCTTGGGGATGAGTCTCGGCTGGAGCAATTCCTTTCTTATATGTCGGAGCATGGACGCACGCCGATTTTGGATTTACGTCCCGTTTTGATGGAGGGGAAGAAGACACAGCAGGTCTACTACGCCACTGACACGCACTGGAACGACTATGGGGCGTTCTTGGCGTATCAGGAGATGATGAAGTCCCTTTCTGCCGCATATCCCGCGATACAGCCTCATTCTTTTTCGGATTTCGAGGTGAATGTCTCTGACCCGAAACCTCTGGATTTGACGAGGAATATGGGCGCGACGATTTGGCGGGAACCGAAAATTTCTTTGCTCCCTCGTTTCGAGACCCGCGCGCGGTATAAGGAAGTTCATGTGGAGGGGAGAAAGATTACCTACGCGTTTACAGGAGATGATTCCCTGCCTAACGCGGTGATTTATCACGATTCGTTTTTCTTTCGCATGATTCCTTTGCTCAGCGAGCATTTCAACCGCGCGGTCTATATCCCGAATTATCTCAATCGCACTTTGTGGAGTTTATCTTGGGTGGACGAAGAAGACGCCGATGTGGTTATCGTCGAGTTTACGGAGCGATATCTTGCCGATTTGAATCGTCTTCTCTCGCTCCCGGATTCTCCTTGACCTATGCGGCTTCGTGAAAGATTGTCTACACCGCGCGGCGCGCGTTTTCTTGACGTGCCCTCTTCTTTCTGGTAAACTTGGCACGCTTAACCGATGCGGGGTAGAGCAGAGGCAGCTCGTCGGGCTCATAACCCGGAGGTCGCAGGTTCGAGTCCTGCCCCCGCTACCTGAGAAAAAAGCGCTCTCGTAAGAGGGCGCTTTTTGTTTTATTTTTCTTTGTAGAATTTCGCGTATCGTTTGTCCGA
>CAZDGZ010000025.1:10100-20145 GCA_964505165.1 uncultured Anaerolineaceae bacterium
GTCGCCGGAGTTGATGAGGGGTTGCAGGCTGTAGAAGTTTTCTTTGAATTGCTCGTGAACTTTTTTGTGTTCTTCGAGATGCGGATGGCCGATTTCTTCCATGAAGGCTTCTTCGTTGGTGAAGTGGACGTCAATGTATTCGGCGAGGGCGGAGTTGAGGTATTTCTTTAAGGTAAAGAGGATAAAAACGCGGCGATTTTCTCCGCGCAAAGTTCCGGTTGTTCGAGAGGGACGAGGTGGGTTGCTTTCGGGATGCTTTCGATGATGGCGTGGGGCAGGGCGCGTTGGACGCGGCGGGCGGTGCGTTCCCAGAAGGTGTCGGTTTCCGCGCCGCGCAGGATGAGGAGGGGCGGGTTTAGTTTCGGGAGGGCGCGCCAGATGCCCATGTCGCGCCAGATGCCGGTGACGTAGATTCGCGTTTCCCATTCAGGGGAGTAGCAGAGTTCGTAGCCTCCTCCTTCGCGGGGACACGCGATGCCCTCGATGTACGCGCGGAGGGCGTCGTCGCTGAAGTAGCGGAAGACGGTTTTTCGACGGTAGCCGCGAAAGACGCGTTCGAGGTCTTCGAAGGTCCTTCGCCGCCGTTTGGATGCCGCGACGAGGGGGTGGACTTTTTCTTCCAGATTCAGCAGGCGCATGAGTTGGAAGAAGCGGATGAAGGAGGGAGGGAAGAGGACGGGGTCGAGGAGAATGAGGGCGCGGAATTTTTCGGGAGCGCGAAGCGCTGCACGAAGCGCGGCGACTCCGCCGACGGAGTGCCCGACGGCGATGACGGGCGCGTCGAAGCGTTCTTCGATGAAGCGGAGAATATCATCGCTAAGGGGAATCCAGTCGCGGAGGGTTTGGGGGGATTCCGTTCCCCACAGAGGGCGCTGCCGGATGGCTGTCACGCGTCCCGACGCGCGGAGTCGGGAGAGTAGGGGGGCGTAGCACGCGGGCGGGTATCCGTTTGCGTGCGCGAAGAGGATGGGCGCGCCTTCCCCTCCGAATTCTTCAAAGGGAATGGTCATGATTTCTTTTTGGCTTTTTCGGATTGTTTTTGACGCAGTTTGCGGATGGTTTCGAATCGTTTGCTTTCAACGGGAGGCGCGTTTTTTGCTCGCATGGTGATTCCGATGGTGATTAAGAGGATGCCGAGGAAGAGGTAGTCGAGGAGGAAGTGCTTCGCGTAGAAGTGCGCGAAGAAGATGGTAAGCGAGCCGATGCCGAGGATGATGAAGAATAGCCCAAATCGGGAGGAAAGGGAATTGCTCATGGGGTTTCTCCTATCCAGTCGCCGCTCCAAGGGGGAAGCGCGAGTTCGAGGTATCCGTTTTGTATCTGGTATCGCCGCGCGTTGATGAGGCTGACGCGTGGGGCGTTTTGCTCCGATATGGGGATGCGAAGTGTCTGTGTTGACGGCGATGCGTTGACGGCGACGAGTAGGGTTTGTGTGCCGAAGGTGCGCGCGAAGGCGTAGATGCCCCGCTCCCCGTTTTCTGCGAGGAGACGGGTGTAGTCGCCGCGTCGCAGCGCGAGGTGTTTTTTGCGGAGGGCGATGAGGGTTTGTACCCAGGGGCGGAGGTCGGCTTTCCACGCTTCCGGGTTCCAGGGGAAGGCGCGCCGGCAGTCGGGGTCTTTTCCGCCTTCCATGCCGATTTCGTCGCCGTAGTAGATGGCGGGCGCTCCGGGCAGGGACATTTGAAGGAGAAAGGCGAGTTTGACTTTTTCCGCATTGCCGCCGAGTTTCGTCCAAAGGCGTTCGGTGTCGTGTGTGCCGAGGGGGAGATACATGGCGTGGACGTTTTCGCGCGGGTAGAGGGCGAGGAGAGTCTCGATTTTTTCGGCGAATTGGACGGTGTCGAGGGTTTCCGCTTGGAGCAGGCGGAGGAGTTCCTCGCGGAGGGGGTAGTTCATCAACCCGTCGAAGTGATTTTCGTCCGCCCAGCGCGGGTCGGGAGTCCAGATTTCGCCGAGGAGGTAGGCGTCAGGGTTGACGGATTTGACGATGTGGCGGAATTCCGCCCAGAAGGAGTCGTCGTCAATTTCATTGGGGACATCGAGTCTCCAGCCGTCCGCGCCGATTTCTATCCAGTAGCGCGCTACGTCGAGGAGGTAGCGGCGTGTGTCGGGGTTGTCGGTGTTGAATTTGGGAAGGCTTTTGAATTGCCACCAGGCTTCGTAGTCTTCGGCTTGTCCTTCGCCGTAGGCATTGGGAGGGAATCGCTTGATGTGAAACCAGTTTTTGTAGGGAGAGTGTTCGCCGTTTTCGAGGATGTCATCGAAGGCGAAGAAGCCGCGTCCGCAATGGTTGAAAACGCCGTCGAGGATGATTCGCATCCCGTTTCGGTGTGCCGCGTCGAGGAGGGCGCGGAAATCTTCCATTGTGCCGAGTTTAGGGTCTATGCGGTAATAGTCGCGGGTGTTGTAGCGATGATTGGAGGCGGATTCGAAGATGGGGTTGAGGTAAATCGCCGTGATTCCGAGGTCGAGAAGGTAATCTAGGTGATGGAGGATGCCGCGCAGGTCGCCGCCCTGAAAATCCCAGATGGTTGGCGGGGAGCCCCAGGGCTGCACGTTCGGCGGGTCGTTGGCAGGATTCCCGTTGGCGAATCGGTCAGGGAAGATTTGATAGAAGATGGCGTCTTGTATCCAGTAGGGAACGGTCATGGGCGGGGGAGAATCCCCGCTCCCGAGGGGAAAGGGTTCAGGAGCGGGGAGGGGGAATATCTAGCGGGGTTGTTTGAGGGCATTCCAGCCGGCGTATTCGGCTGTGTCGCCGAGTTCTGCTTCGATGCGGAGGAGTTGGTTGTATTTGGCGACTCGGTCTACGCGGGCAGGTGCGCCGGTTTTGATTTGCCCGGTGTTGAGGGCGACGGCTAAATCGGCGATGGTGGAATCTTCCGTTTCGCCGGAGCGGTGCGAGACGACTGCGGTCCATCCCGCGCGGTGGCAAAGTTCGACGGCTTCCAGTGTTTCGGTGAGGGAGCCGATTTGGTTGAGTTTGATGAGGGCGGAGTTTACCGTGTTTTCTTGAATCGCGCGGCGGATCCGTTCGGGATTCGTGACGAGGAGATCGTCGCCCATGATTTGGATTCGGCTGCCGAGTTCCTGAGTGAGGAGGCGGAAGCCTTCCCAATCGTCTTCTGCTAATCCGTCTTCGATGGAGACGATGGGGTATTGTTCGACCCAGTTTTTCCAGAATGCGACCATTTCTTCGCTCGTGAGTTTCTTCCCCTCCGTGCGGAGGTTGTAATAGCCGTCTTCGTAGAATTCCGAGGCGGCGGGGTCGAGGGCGATGCAAACTTCTTCTCCGGGTTTATAACCGGCTTTGACGATGGCTTCGAGAATGACTTCGACGGCTTCCGCGTTGGCTTTGAGCGCGGGGGCGTATCCGCCTTCATCGCCGACGAGGGTCGCGTAGCCGCGTGCTTTGAGAACGGCTTTGAGCGCGTGGTAAATTTCTGCGCCCCAGCGCAGCCCTTCCGCGAAGGAGGGCGCGGCGAGAGGCATAATCATAAATTCCTGCGCGTCGGTGGACTGCCATCCCGTATGCGCGCCGCCGTTGAGTATGTTCATCATCGGGACGGGGAGGACGTGCGCGTGCGCGCCGCCGATGTAGCGGTAGAGCGGAAGTCCGAGGGCGTTCGCGGCGGCTTTCGCGACGGCGAGGCTTACGCCTAGGATTGCGTTTGCCCCGAGGGCGGATTTGTTCTTCGTGCCGTCGAGTTCGAGGAGCGCCATATCAATGGCGCGTTGGTCGGTTGCGTCCCATCCAAAGAATTCGTCCGCAATGGTTTCGTTCACGTTTGCGACGGCTTTTTGCACGCCTTTTCCTCCGAAGCGTTCGGAGTCTCCGTCGCGGAGTTCGAGGGCTTCGTGTGTACCGGTAGATGCGCCTGAGGGAACTGCTGCGCGTCCCCAGGAGCCGTCTGCAAGTATCACTTCGACCTCTACGGTTGGGTTGCCGCGCGAATCTAGAATTTCGAGCGCGGAAATCATTGTAATTGTGGTATCCATATTGCCTCGCTTGTGTTATTAACCCTGAGTTTCGGAAGAACCGAACTCCGAACTTTCGGGTATTGGGATAATCGGAAGCGCCGAAACCGGCGTCTTTTGCGATGCGCTAAGTATAATCTCTTTTCGGAGGATTTCTTGACGGATTACGAACAAGCCTTGAACGACCCGCGCGAACAGCGGCATTATCTCACGCATGATACTTTCGTCCGCCGCGTCATCGTCTTTGTGCTGCGAACGATTTTCTCGCTTTTCATGATTTTGGAAGCGGAAGGCGTGGAAAATCTCCCCGAAGAAGGCGCGGTGATTCTCGCGGCGAACCACAACACGAATTTCGATATTTTCCCGATGCAATTTTCCATTCCTCGCCCGATTTTCTTCATGGGCAAAGCCTCGCTTTTCAAAAACCCCATCATCAATTATCTCTTCGGGCATTTGGGCGCGTTTCCGGTCTATCGCGGCGGCGGGGATGTGTGGGCGCTTTTTCACTCCCGCCGTCTTCTTGATAGAGGACAGGTATTGGGGATGTTCCCGGAAGGAACGCGCTCACATGGGAAGGGCTTGGGCGTCGCGAAGACCGGAGCGGCGCGTCTCGCTATCGAAAAGCAATGTCCCATTGTCCCGATGGCGTTGATTGGAACGACGACCTTTTTTCGGGAATTGCCGCGGCGGAATCGCGTCCGCGTGATTCTCTGCCCTCCAATTTATCCGAAACCGGAAGATGACCCGCTGGAACTTACGGATAGAATAATGTATACCCTCGCGGAGGCACTTCCGCCGGATATGCGCGGCGTGTATGCGGATATTGCGGAAGGCTTCGCTCCGTTCCCTCGAAAGGATGCCGGATGAAGAAGATTTTTCCGAGCCTCGCCCTCCTTTTCCCTTTGATTCTCCTCTCCTGCGGCGTTTCCTCCCCCGAATCCATCTCCACGCCGACCCCGACTTCTCCTCCGCCGACAGAGATTCCGCAGCCATACGCGCCCCAGCCGGAAGATTCCTCGATGAAAGAATCCGCCGCGTTTCTCGATTCGATGGATTTGCTCCAAACCATTTCCCCGCCGGAGATATTTCTGCATCTCAGCGGCTACCTGCCGACGCCGTGCCACGCCCTCCGCGTGGACATTGCCCCACCGGACGCGGAGAACAACATTGCCGTTCGCGTGTATTCGGTCGTCCCGCCGGATACAATCTGCGAAGATGTCCTCCGCCGTTTCGATGTGAAGGTGAATTTGGGAGTGTATCCTGCCGGGGGGCGCTATACCGTTTTCGTCAACGGAGAGCGGGTGGGAGATTTTTTGAGATAGCGCGATACGGCGATTTTCCTTTCCAAAACAAAAAAGCCGAACGGAAGTGTTCGGCTTTTTCTCGTGAGAGGGTGCGGCTTAGTGCTGCAAAATCTGCGAAAGGAAGAGTTTCGTCCGGTCTTCTTGGGGGTTATTGTAAATCTCTTCCGGTGTGCCGCTTTCGACGATTTGCCCGGCATCGAAGAAGTACATCGTATCTGCAACAGCGCGGGCGAAGCCCATTTCGTGCGTGACGACAAGCATCGTCATTCCGCTTTTCGCGAGTTCAATCATCACGTCCAACACTTCTTTGATCATCTCCGGGTCGAGTGCGGAGGTCGGCTCGTCGAAAAGCATGATTTTCGGCTGCATCGCGAGCGCGCGGGCGATGGCGACGCGTTGCTGCTGTCCGCCGGAAAGTTGTCCGGGGTATTTGTCTGCCTGTTCGGGGATTCCCACGCGTTTGAGAAGTTGCAGCGCGACCTCTTCCGCCTCCTCTTTCTTCCACTTTCGCACCTGAATTGGCGCGAGGGTGATGTTTTGCATCACGGTCAAGTGGGGGAAGAGGTTGAATTGCTGGAAGACCATCCCGGTTTCCATGCGGATTTTTTCGATGTTCGAGACATCATGGGTCAACTCGATGCCGTCTACGATGATTTGTCCCTTTTGATGCTCTTCCAGGCGGTTGATGGTGCGAATGAATGTGGATTTGCCGGAGCCGGAAGGTCCGAAGATAACGACCACTTCGCCTTTTTGCACTTCCATGCTCACGCCGCGTAACGCGTGGAATTGCCCATACCATTTATGGACATCGCGGCAGACGATGATGGGATTTTTTTCTTCACTCATGGTAAATTTTTCTCCTTATTTATCGCTCGCCAACGCCGAGCGCGATTTCCAGGCGGCGGCTGGCGTAGGACATGGCGTAACTGAATACCCAGTATATCAGAGCAATGAAGAGATAGACCTCGCGTTGTCTTCCGAGGAATTCCGGCTGTGCCAGAACTGCCGTCGCGATACCGAGCAGGTCGAAGAGACCGACGATGGCGACGAGCGAGGTGTCTTTGAACAACGCAATGAATTGTCCGACGATAACGGGGATGACATTTCGCAGGGCTTGCGGCATGATGATGAAATACATGGTTTGGAAGCCGCTCAAGCCCAGTACATAGGCTGCTTCGTATTGTCCTTTTGAGATGGCTTGAAGCCCGCCGCGTATATTTTCCGCCAGATATGCCGCGCTGAAGAGGACGATACCGGTCATCGCGCGGAGGATATTATCCACTTTGATGTTGGGCGGAAGGAAGAGCGGCAGCATCAATTGCGCCATAAAGAGGACGGTCACGAGCGGGACGCCTCGGATGATTTCGATGTAGAGGATGCTGAAGAGGCGGACGAGGGGGAGTTTGGACTGTCTCGCCAGCGCGAGGAAAACGCCAAGGGGGAACGAGAAGACGATTCCGACGATGGCGAGGAGCATGGTGAGAAGCAAACCGCCCCAAAAATTCGTCCCGACGGGGGTGAGAATATGGTCGAATCCGCCGATGATGAGCAGGAGAAGGGGGAAGTAAAGCAGCAGCAGCGTAATCATCGGGCGGCGAAGCGCGCGGGGTTTCCACATCCCTAACGCCCAGCCGATGAGGGCTACAACTGCGATGAGCGCCCATTGCATCCGCACCGACGATGAGAAGGGGATGACCGCGAAGGCTAACGGGAACGCCAGGACGACCAATCCGATTTTCTTTGCGGTGGGCAGCCAAATGCTCCACGCGAGTCCGGCGATGAAGGCGAGGATATCCAGCGAGAGCCAGATTCGCCAAATCTGTTCTGCGGGATATTGCCCGATGGAGAAGAGCCGGATATTTGCCGCGACGACTTCCCATTGCGCTTCGTGAAGCGACCATGTAATCGCCGGTTTGAGAATGGCGTAAATCACCCAGATTGCGAGGATGCTGAGAATTGCGTTGTACCAGGTGCTGAAAAGATTCTTATGCAGCCAGCCCAACACGGTATATCGTTCAGTGGGCGGAGGGAGAACTTTTTTATCGGTCGTGTGTATCGTTGTCTGACTCATGATTATCGCTCCACCAAACGAATTTTCTTGTTATACCAGTTCATGAAGAGGGAGGTGATGAGACTGAAGATGAGATACGTTCCCATCATCAACACAGTGACCTCGACCGCGCGTCCCGTCTGGTTGTGAATGGTGCCGGAGACAGAGTACAAATCCGGATATCCGATGAAAACCGCGAGCGAGGAGTTCTTCGTCAGGTTTAGGTATTGGCTGGTCAGCGGAGGGACGATGACGCGCAGCGCTTGCGGGAAGACGACCAATCGCAGCGTTTGGAAGGTGGTCAATCCCAGCGCGCGCGCTGCTTCGACTTGTCCCTTGGAAACGGATTGGATCCCGGCGCGTACGACTTCGCCAATGAATGCCGCTGTGTAGAAGACCAGCCCGGAGAAGAGCGCCATGAATTCCGGCGTCAACTCTTTGCCGCCTGTCGTGCGGAGTTTCTGCATCTCCGGCAGCGAGATTGAAAGCGGCGCTTTCGGGAGGACGAACCAACTGAGAATAGCCAGCGCGAGGAAAATAAGCGGAGCCCATACGATGATGAGGGGAGGACGCCCGGTGCGTTCTCCGTATACATGCATGCGCCACGCGGCGATTCCTGCGATGATTGCGCTGACGAGCAGCAGCCAGAGATAAGAGTGATAAGTTTCCGTCGGGATTCCCCAGGGAATCGCGATGCCGCGATTGCTGACGTAAACGCTGTTAAACCAGATATAGGCTTCTTTGAGCCGAGGGAATTTCAGGAAGAAGCCTGTGTACCAGAAAACGAGAAGGACGAGCAGCGGTACGTTTCGGATAATTTCAATGTAGATGGACGCCAACTTATTGATGAGGTAGTTCGTCGAGAGTCGCGCGACGCCGACGATAGTCCCCAAAATGGTCGCGAACACGATGCCCAGTAGGCTGACCTGAATGGTGTTCAAAATACCGACGAGCAGCGCTCTTCCGTAGGTGCTGCTTCGGCTGTATTCGATAGAATGTTCGCCGATGTCAAATCCGGCGGTGAGTTTTAGGAAGTGGAAACTGGGGAGCAGCCCGCGTTGCGCGAGCGCGGTAATCATGTTGTGATAAAGATATGCCCCGAAGGCGATGACCGCTCCGACAAAAATAATTTGCGCTGCCCATTGCAATACGCGCTCATCTCGCCATAGGGGAATACTTTTTCCTGATTCTTCCGTGAGGGTGGTCATCAAATTGCCTCCGTTTTGCAGGGAAGGGAAAAAGGTAGAAAGATAGGGAAGGAGCGTACCCCTTCCCTATCTTTTAAGTCATCGCGGGATTTATCGGATGGGCGGAGCGTAAAGGAGACCGCCGTCTTTGTAGCAGGAGTTCAAACCGCGAGGCAAATTGAAGGGGGTGTCGGGACCAAGGTTGCGCTCGTAAATTTCGGCGTAGTTACCAACCATCTTGATGATGTTGTACGCCCACGCGTCGTCAAGACCGAGTTTCTGTCCCATTTCGCCTTCCAGACCCAGGAATTTCTTGACGTTGGGGTCTTCGGTGGAGGCTTTGATTTCGTCTACGTTGGCGGAAGTGATTCCCATTTCTTCGCCGGTGAAGGTCGCGAAGACCGTCCATTGAACGATGTCAAACCACTGGTCGTCGCCCTGGCGCACCAAGGGTCCAAGAGGTTCTTTGGACATGGTGACATCCATAATCATGTGGTCATCGGGGTTCTTGAGGGCGCTGCGGCGGGAGACCAAGCCGGATTTGTCGGTGGTGACGGCATCACAGCGGCCTTCTTCGTACGCGCCAAAGACCTGGTCGGCGGTTTCGAAGGTGACGGGGGTGTATTCGATGCCGCGGGCAGCCATCTGGTCAGCAAGGTTCAGTTCAGTAGTGGTGCCGGTGGACACGCAGATTTTCGCGCCGTCGAGGTCTTCGAGGGTTTCGAAGCCGTCCGCTTTGCGAACCATCATGCCTTGACCATCATAGAACGTGGTCGCGACGAAGTTCACGCCGAGGTCGGTGTCACGGGTGAGCGTCCAGGTGGTATTACGGATGAGGACGTCAATTTCGCCGGTCTGCAGAGCGGTGAAACGTTCTTTCGCGGTCAGAGGACGATATTCCACTTTGTCGGGGTCGCCGAAGATGGCCGCAGAAAGGGCGCGGCAGTAATCCACGTCGAAGCCTTTGTAGTTGCCTTCGGAATCGACGTAGCCGAAGCCGGGGAGTTGTCCGTTGACGCCGCAGATGAGTTTGCCGCGTTCTTTGACGGCTTTGAGGGTTTCACCGAAGCCGGCGGGGACGGCAGCCTGTTCTTCAGACTGAGACGCCGCGGGCTGTTCCGCAGGGGCTTGTCCTGCAGGTTGTTCCGCGGGGGCTTGATCCGCGGGTTGAGACGAACCGCCGCAGGCGGTAAGGATCATAGTAGCGGCAAGAATGAGCGCTACGAAGGCAAAAAGTTTTTTAGACATTACGTTTCTCCTCCAAGGAAATTTTTTGAAATAGGGGGACATTTTTGAAATAAGGTATGTTGTGGAGCGTTGTTAAAACAAAAGACGAGCATAATCATATTGATGAGTGGCAACCACCTCCTTTGTTGAAAGAGTTTGAGATGGGAATGACACATTATATCGGGTTTCTGCTTTTCCAGCAACAACCTCAGGGGGTTTTTTCAGAAATTTTATATTTTGTGAGGTAAGTTGGGTAGTTTCGTAGTTGGATAGTCTGGTAGTCTGATAGTCGGCTAGTC
>CAZDGZ010000026.1:0-19933 GCA_964505165.1 uncultured Anaerolineaceae bacterium
AACCCGGAGATAAGTACCTGAGTACCTGTTCAGAGAGCCGCCGGATGGTGCGAGGCGGTCAGCCAATCAGCGAACTCCACTCCGGTTGGGGAATTTCTCCCCGCGTTGCTCTCGGAGGGGCGGGATTACCCGCCGTAAGAGAGACGGAAGCGCCCGTTATCGCGCAGTCGAGGCGGTTTTCCATCTGGAAACTCCGCGAAAGCAGGTGGCACCACGAGCGCCCCCTCGTCCTGCATGGATGAGGGGCGTATTTTTTACCTACCGGAGGCGCAAAATGCTCGACATCAATCTTATTCGTAAAGAACCCGATACCGTCCGCCGCGCGCTGGAAGTGCGGCAAAACGATCCCTCGGTGGTGGATACCATCCTGAAACTGGATGCCAAACGCCGCGAACTTCTCAGTCAAACGGAAACGCTCAAAGCGGAGAGGAACCGCGTCTCTAAAGAAATCGGACGCATGAAAGACGCCGCTGAGCGGCAGGAAAAAATCGAGGCGATGCGCGCCGTCGGCGATAAAATTTCCGCCCTCGATGAGCAACTTCGCGGCGTTGAAGCGGAATTGCACGCGGTGATGGCGACAGTCCCCAACATCCCCGATAGCGCCGTCCCCGTCGGAAAAGACGAATCCGAAAACGTCATCTTGAAAACCGTCGGCGAACCCAAGACATTCGACTTCGAGCCGAAACCGCACTGGGATCTTGGGCCCGCGTTGGGCATCATCAATTTCGACCAAGGAGTCAAAATTACCGGTTCCCGCTTCTATGTCCTCAGCGGCGCGGGAGCGCGTCTGCAACGCGCGCTCATCGCCTACATGCTCGATTTGCATATCCGCCAAGGATACCTCGAAAAATATCCCCCCTTCATGGTCAAAACCGAAACCGTCTTTGGCGCGGGGCAACTCCCGAAATTTGCCGACAATCTCTACAAAGACCATGAAGAAGATTTATACATGGTTCCCACCGCCGAAGTCCCGTTGACGGGGCTGCACATGGACGAAATTCTGGAGGAGGAAAGCCTGCCGCGCTTTTACACCGCGTACACGCCCTGCTTCCGCCGCGAAAAAATGAGCGCGGGGCGCGATGTGCGTGGCATCAAACGCGGACATCAATTCGACAAAGTGGAAATGTACATCTACTGCAAACCCGAAGACTCCCCCGCGATGTTCGAGAAAATGGTCGCCGACGCGGAACAAACCTGCGCCGATTTGGGGCTGACCTACCGAATCAACCAACTTTGCACGGGAGATTTGGGCTTTGGCGCGCGAATCACCTACGATATCGAAGTGTGGGCGCCCGGATGCAACGAATGGCTGGAGGTCTCCTCCGTTTCTAATGTAGGGGATTTCCAATCCCGACGGGCGAACATCCGCTACCGCCCGAAGGAAGGCGGCAAACCCCGATATCTCCACACCCTCAACGGATCCGGTCTCGGACTCCCCCGCGTGCTGATTGCCGTGATGGAAAATTATCAGCAGGAAGACGGATCCATCGTCGTCCCCGAGGTGCTGCGCCCTTGGATGGGCGGGATTGATGTCATTCGAGCGGAGTAATCAAGATGCCCGTCTGGTTTCAAGCCTCCATTGACGCGATTACTCTCGTCATCATGTTGTTGGGGTTGTTCGGGCTGATTATTCCTATTTTTCCCGGTTTGGTTGTTATCTGGCTGGCGGGGCTGGTTTACGGCGTCGTCAGCGGATTCGGCGCGCTCGGATGGGCAATCTTCGCGGGGATGACGCTGCTCATGATCGCGGGGAATCTCGCCGATAACGTCCTCATGGGCGCAAAAGCCAAAGAAAGCGGCGCATCGTGGATTTCCATTGGGCTGGCGCTTCTCGCGGGAATCGTGGGGAGTTTCCTGCTCCCTCCCGTTGGCGGATTGCTTGCCGCGCCCATCGTGCTTTTTCTTGCGGAATACCTTCGTCACCGACGCGTGGATGAGTCCTGGCGCGCGACCAGCGGTTTGATGCTGGGATGCGGCTGGGCGGTCCTCGCCCGCATGGGAATCGGAATCGTGATGATTGCCGCGTGGGCTATTTGGGCGTGGGCATAGAGCAAGAAGAACGTGCCCCGAAACCGAGATAGGTTTCGGGGCATTTTTGTTTAACGGAGAAGTTACGCGGTTTCCAGATAGCGTTTTACTTCCCAATCGGTGACGTGCGTGCGGTATTCATCCCACGCTTCCCATTTCGCGCGGAGGAATGCTTCGAGCGCTTCTTTCCCGAGGGCGGCTTTCAATACCTCGTCCTTCTCCAGTTCCGTGAGGGCTTCCGCGAGGGAACCGGGGAGGGATTCGATGTTCATTTCTTCGCGCGCTTTTTCGTCGAGGTGATATACGTTGATATTGTTGAGCGGCGCGGGAGGGGTCATCCCGTTGTCTATGCCGTCGAGGGCGGCGGCGAGCATCGCGGCAAACGCGAGGTAGGGATTCGCAGAGGGGTCGGGGAAACGGAGTTCCGCGCGGGTGGCTTTATCCCGTCCTTTGGTGTAGCGCGGGATGCGGATGAGCGCGGAGCGGTTGGTTTCTGCCCAGCCGATGTACACCGGCGCTTCGTAGCCCGGCACCAGCCGTTTGTACGAGTTCACCGTCGGCGCGACGACCGCCGTCAACGCGCGGGCGTGTTTCAATTCTCCTGCGATGAAGGCATACGCCAGTTGCGAAAGATGATGTTCGTCTTCCGCGTCGAAGAAGAGGTTGTTGCCCTTCTCGTCGAAGAGGGATTGATGACAGTGCATCCCCGACCCGTTGATGCCGAAAACCGGCTTGGGCATGAACGACGCGATGAGTCCATGTTGCGCGGCGATGGCTTTGACCGTGTATTTGAAGGTGAGAACGTTATCTGCTGTGCGAAGCGCGTTTTCGAATCGGAAATCAATTTCGTGCTGCCCCAACGCAACTTCGTGATGTCCGACTTCGACCTTCAGCCCCATGCTGTGGAGCGCGTCCATCAACTCGGTTCGGACCTGCACCGCCTCGTCGTTTGCGGAGAAATCGAAATAACTCCCCACATCATGCGGGACGGGGTGGACGCCTGCGCCGTTGGCAGGTTTGAAGAGGAAGAATTCGGGTTCGGGTCCCACGTTGAACGTCCAACCGCGCTCGGCAATTTTTTCCAGAATCCGTTTGAGCACGCGGCGCGGGTCGCCTTCGAAAGGAGTCCCGTCGGGCATGTAGATATCGCAGAAAACGCGTGCGCGGCGGCGCTCCGTCGGCGTCCAAGGGAGGACGGCATACGTTTCCGGGTCGAGGACGAGGCGCATATCGCTTTCCTGAATCCTCGCGAATCCTTCGACGGATGACCCATCGAACCAGACGCCGTCTTCCAGGGCTTCCGGGATTCGCTCGGCGGGCATATCCACGCTTTTTACCGCGCCGGTGACATCGGAAAATTGGAGAGAGACGAATTTGACATTATCTTCTTTGATGCGGGCAAGCAAATCTTTGGACGACATGATATTCTCCTTTCGACAAGTAGAAAATGAAACTATACCTTAAAAACAAAACAGCACGCGCGGGCGTGCCATCGGTATACGGATATGAAGGCAGCCCTTCCGAATCAAAACGGGAAAGAGTCCCGGTCACTGCATCTGCCTTGTCGCCTTTGTTGCCAAAGGAATTTCGGCGAGATGCTTGTTTCGGAAGGGAGAAAGAAGCCCGTGACCGGACTTCAGAGGCATCCGCTGATCCTTCGATTTTCCGCGCCGTGTCCAGCGCGTTAGCGCTCCCTTCGCAGGGAGGAACCTCCACCTCGTTGCCCTGCACATGCAGGGTTCAGCCGCTATTTCTCCTATTCGATTTTCAAAACAGACCCCGCTTATGCCGTGTGCTGCCGGGTTTTGAACCTGCTTTCGCAGGTGGGTTCCGCCCCGGAAACTTCGC
Source organism: uncultured Anaerolineaceae bacterium (assembly GCA_964505165.1). GTDB lineage: Bacteria > Chloroflexota > Anaerolineae > Anaerolineales > Villigracilaceae > CAZDGZ01. The sequence goes on from CAZDGZ010000026.1 coordinate 3,877, forward strand.
CTTGGCTCAAGCCTATCGCGTCATTTCCTGCGAGATAGGAACCCCTTCTTAGAGTGTTGGCTCAAAACGTTTGTTGCTGCATCACGGACACAGCAGGGTGAATTTTTTATACCACAAAGTAAAACGCGCGACTAGGGAAAGATTAAAAGAATATTTCTTTGATTCTGCCAGATAAAGGGCACGGATGCCATCTTTTTGTATCAGAATCCCGACCGGATTCGAGAGATCTTCTCCGCGAAAAACAACGAGGGCGTCGGCAGCATGTGGAAAAAAGGATGGGGATTCGTCAAGAGGAAGAATCACCCGTCCGTTTTTTTGTCCGGCAAGGTAAAAAACGATGCGTGCGTTGCCTTCGGGTCTGTAGCCGGGTTTTGCAGTCATTGGTAGTCCTTCACCCGCTTTGAAATATCGAGGATAAATGACTCTCCCTTCAGCGAAATACAAATCATCCGAGGAAAGGATTTCTTTTCGGAAAAATGTGGCGTCTTTGGTATTCAATGAGAGAAGTGCACGAGAAAGTTCTTCCCGAATTTCTGCTTGAGGGCGTGGCGGGTAATGGTCGGGGACGATGTGTTCGCTCAGGGGAATACTTGCTCCAAGGGTGAAAATCAAAAGAAGTGCGGTGTTTGACATCCATCGGGGAGAAGAGAAGAAAATATTGGTTGAAAAGGATGTCTCCCGAAAGATAGAAAGGAAAAAGTGTATTCCCGCGAGAAGTCCTAGGGTTTCGTAAAAAAGAAAAATCCAATCTACTGGGAAGACGAAGCGCATTCCTGAAGTGAGGAAAAGTGCTGTCCACACGTTGTAAATGAGATGAACTCCTAAAGGAAATATACCGAGCCAGCGTTCTTTCTTCCATGCAAAGGCAATGCCTGTCGAGAAAAGAAAAAGGTAAATTCCCAGAACGAGTATTTTCCCGAAAGAGATGGACGAATCCCATGTTTCCCAAAAATTTCTAGCGGGTGCGTAGAAATCCTGAAACCCATCAACGGAGGCTCGTATGGGGAAAACGAGAAGGCTATCTAATTCGTTCTGGAGAAAATGACCTGTAACGGCGATTGCGATATTTCCGGGATGTGCGCGAATATTTTCGATAGCGATAGAAAGCATTCGGCTGGAGTATTCGCTATCGTTTTCGTTGGGAAGGTGCGGGATAATATGTCCTTCTTCGTAACCGGCGTACCTCGATGCAAAGACGTTCATTTGAGAAAGAGGGTTGTCTATGACTATTCCGCCAGTGTGCTGCCAATTTCTCCAAAGCCAGGGAGAAAGTGCGAGAAAGAGACCAATTGTAAGGAGAAGAATACCCCGGACACGTTCTTTCCATTGCTTTTCAGGAGGAAGGAAAAGAAGTGCAAGCGCGGGAAGTGTCGCGGCGATGCTTTGGGTTCGTATCAACACTGCTAATCCTAATACACCACCTGCTAATACTGCTGTTCGCGGGTCTTGCATGGCTTTTATCCACAACAAGATAAAGAGCAAAAGCAGAAGGGCTACAGGTAATTCGGAGAGAAAAACTTTGGAATAGGTAACGGTGACAACGAAAGGCGCGACTTGGTTGGTGGTTACGTCTCGGAGGGCTGCTAGTAGTGCTAGTGCAACTCCTGCTGGGTGCCCATAGAATCGTCTACCCAAGAGGTAGAACAGTGCGGGGAACAGCGCTAATAAGATAGTTTGCAATGCAATTGCGTGGAGATAATTTTGTTTTCCTAGTGCGTTGATGATTGCGAGAAAAACTACATATAATGGGCGTGCTGGAAACTCCTCCCTCGACATCCCTTTTCCTGTGAGAATCGTTTGGGCGTTTTCTGCATAAAGTTGTGCATCCGAGAAAGGATAGATTTCGAAATTTGGCGCTTGTGGCGGGGTCGCTGAATATCCTGGGTGAATGGGTATCAATAGCCAAAACGCTGCGGTTGCTCCCCAAATTGCCAAGGCTGCCCAATGCGCCGAAATAGAGGTCGGAGAACGGTGCATTAGAAAGAAGGCAATTCCTAATGCCAGCAAAATTTGCCATTCCAGCAACGGCGTCATCGGACCACCCAAATAGGTATGAAAGTGCTCACGGAGGTGATTCCGTGCATACCACACTGCGAATGTCAGGAGCGCGGAAACTGCCCAAATTTTGGAGATGATGGGAAAAGTATCTTTTCTTTCATGCCAACGCGAGGCGAGCGTGCTTTGATGCAAAAAGAGTGCCCATAACGCGCCTTCTATACCAGTGAAGAAGACTCCTTTTAAGATAGGGGATAATTGTCTCGCATATTCCGAAAAGCGATATAGAGATTCGTTGTGTCCTACAGCCTTTAATAGGGCATAGGACGAAAAGGCAAAAAAGGCGGCGATAACTCCTGAAAAAAAGAGGGCTTCTCCTCCTCGCGTGTTGTGAACGTGCATTCTTACCTTTGAACGCAGGGCAGAGGAAGAAAAAGTGAAAAAAGAAAGTCCCGTTGCGGCGAGTGCGAAGAGAATTTCTCCCCATCGAGGATAGGAATAAATCCATACTCGAGGCTGTGATGGCTCGGACGGATGAAGAGTAAGTAAAAAAAGCGCTAGTCCCCATATCATTGTCAGGGAAGCGAAAAGAATAGATTCAAATATGCGAGATGGAGATTTTATGAAAATACGCATGATTTTTGCTACATTCGAGCGGGAATTATAGCATAGCGCGCAGATGGGCTTTTTCTGAATTTCTCGACTGCTCTCAGAGAAAGATTTTTTACTCTAATTTACGAGAGTGACAGGCTTTTGAAAATTTTTTCATCGACAAGGATCTTTTTATGTCTCACAAGAAACGTTTTCATCTTCTCGCAGTCTTTGCAATATTTCTTGCCTTGCTCGCATCTTGCGCACCGAGAGAGCCGCAAATTGTGGAAATCGAGGTCACTCGACAGGTAACGGTTGAAGTGACGCGTGTTGTTGAGGTGGAGGTTACTCCCGAACCGGCGGAACCTCCCGTGTATGTGCAGGAGACTGCATTGCAAACGATTTCTCTTGCACATCCTCTCGCCGATTGCCACGCGGAAATTTCCAGTATGGCATGGTATGGAGATACACTCATCGTTGTGCCACAATATCCGAATTTCTATCTTCCCGATGTCGAGAAGTTTGGGCTCGAAAGTTTAGTATAATGCCCCTATGTCCATCCTTTCAGAGAAGAAGATTCTTCTCGGCGTTACAGGGTCTGTTGCCGCGTATAAAGCGGTCGCGCTTGCTTCGAAATTGACGCAGGCGGGCGCGCGCGTGACCGCGGTCCTTACCCCTGCTGCGGAGAAATTCGTCTCGGCGCTCTCTTTCCAATCGGTGACGGGAGAACGCGCTTACCGCGAAGAAGACCTTTGGGGAGAGGATGCGCACATCCTCCACGTCAAACTTGGACGTGAAGCCGATGCGATGCTCGTCGCGCCGTGTACGGCAAATACCCTCGCGGCGCTCGCACAGGGACGTGCGGAGACTCTCCTTTCCCTCGCTGCGTTGACCCTCGATGCCCCTCTCCTCCTTGCTCCGGCAATGGACGCGGGGATGTATGAGCATCCTGCCGTGCAGGAAAATCTCCGCGTCCTCGTTTCGCGCGGGGCGATACTTCTCGGTCCCGCGGAAGGGCATCTTGCCTCCGGGCTTCATGGCAAAGGACGGATGCTCGAACCGGAGGATATTCTTGGGCATCTTCGCCATATCTTAGGGAGGGAATCCGGCGCGCTGCGTGGACGGAAAATCGTCGTCACCGCAGGCGGGACGCAGGAACCTCTCGACCCTGTCCGCGTCCTCACCAATCGCTCTTCGGGAAAGCAGGGATACGCGCTCGCACAAGCCGCGTTGGACGCGGGAGCGGAAACCGTCCTTATTTCCGCGCCGACTTGTCTTTCCGCGCCGGTAGGAGCAAAACTTCTCCGCGTGCAAACGGTGGAAGAGATGCTTCGCGCGGTGCTGGACGAATCCGCTGGTGCGGACGCGCTCATCATGGCGGCGGCAGGCGCGGATTTTCGTCCGAAGAATGCTGCCCCGGAGAAAATGAAAAAACGCGACGGAATCCCGCACCTTGAATTGGAAGCCGCGCCCGATATTTTGAAAGCGGTTGCCGCGCGAAAAGCCGAGCGCGGATGCCCGCGTGTCGTCGTGGGATTTGCCGCCGAAACGCGCGAGGTCCTGCGGAACGCGGCGGAAAAACTCGCGTCGAAACGGTTGGATTTCATTGCTGCAAATGATGTTTCCACAGCGGAATCAGGTTTCGGTTCCGATACGAACCGCATTACGCTTCTCTTCGCGGACGGCGAACGAGAATCCCTTCCTTTAATGAAAAAATTCGAGGCGGCGGAGATTATCGTATCTCGTGTCGCCGCTTTTTTGGAGAAACGCCCCTCATGCGAATCCTCGTAATTTCCGATATTCATGCCAATTACACCGCACTCGAAGCCGTCCTTGCCGATGCCGGCGAGGTAGACGAAACCTGGTGCCTGGGGGATATTGTTGGCTATGGTCCCGACCCTAACGCCTGCGTCGAAAGAATCCGCGCGCTGCCCAACCTGACGTGCCTTTTGGGGAATCACGATGTGGCGGTCATTGGGAAAATGCCTTTCGAAGCCTTCAATGGGGATGCGCGTCGTTCGCTTACATGGCAAGAACGCGCGCTCAGCAAGGATAGTTTGTATTTCCTTCAGACTTTGCCGGAAACCGTACAAATTCGCGGCGATGTCTCGCTCGTTCACGGAAGCCCGCGTGACCCTGTGTGGGAATATATTATCAACACCCTTTCGGCGCGGCTGAATTTCGCCGCGTTCGAGACTCGATGGTGTTTTGTGGGACATTCCCATGTGCAGAGCATTTTCTGGCAAGACCCCCGCAATGGACGCGTTTCGCTGGAGATTCCTCGCCCCGGAGAACGAATCGCGCTCCACTCCCGCGCGATCCTGAACCCCGGCTCTGTCGGGCAGCCCAGGGATAGAGACCCGCGCGCGGCATACGCCATCTACGACCCGGATTCCCAAACGTGGGAGCCGCACCGCGTCGAGTATGACATCGCTGCTGTGCAGGCGCGTATTCGGGATGCGAATCTGCCGGAAAAACACGCGCTTCGGCTCGAGGAGGGATGGTAGTTTCTGGGAACTTTTTTGGAGAAACGCCGTCTTTAAGAAAAACAGATTGTTCGAAAGAAGGAGAAAATTCCCATGAAACGCATTTCGATTTTTGCCTTGCTTGTCGTTTCCCTTTTGATTGTTGCCTGCACGCCGAAACTTACCGCCGTAAGAGAAGTCTCGCCTTCGGAAACATGGTCGGATGTGGTGCAAGAAGCCCCTCCTGCCATGATGCCGGAATCCAAAGCGGGGGGCATGGGCGAACCGGTAGATAATGGACTCTCTTATGCCCCCGAAACCGATGTCCCTCAAGAACGATTGGTCATCAAAAACGCGGATGTTACCATCGTCGTCGCCGACCCGAAAGCCAAGATGAGCGACATCGCCGCGCTTGCCAACGCGATGGGCGGATGGGTTGTTTCGTCCAATCTCTATCAAAGAATATCCTCGATGGGCGTTCAAATTCCCGAGGGCAGCATCACGATTCGCGTTCCCTCGGAAAAACTGGACGAAGCCCTCGCGGAAATCGAAGCGGACGCGGTAGACGTTCGGCAGGAAAACATCTCCGGGCAGGATGTCACCGATGAATATGTGGATTTGCAATCCCGGCTCAGCGCCAAAGAAGCCGCCGCCGAGAAACTCCGCGAAATCATGGAAGACGCGACGGATACGCAAGATGTCCTCGCGGTCTACAATCAACTTCAAAGCATCGAAAGCGATATCGAAGTGCTGAAAGGGCGAATCCGCTATTACGAGCAGTCCGCGCATCTTTCGGCGATTAGCGTCCGCCTGATTGCGGAAGAAAGCGTACAGCCGATTGAAATCGGCGGATGGAAACTCAAAGGAACGGTCAACGACGCGGTACAGGATTTGATTCGCTACGTCCAGCGCTTCACGCGCTTCCTTCTGAGAGCGGTACTCTTCTATCTCCCTGCGCTGCTTCTTTTCCTCCTGCCGATTTATCTCGTCTACCTCCTCGTCCGGGCTTGGATTCGCCGGTACAAAGCGAAAAAAGCGGCGAAGAAAACGTCTTCTGAGGGCAAGGCAGACGCGGAAAAATAAGTTCGAAGTTTCGTAAAGCAGTTTCCCGAAGCGTCATTGTGAGATATTCCATCACGGTGGCGCTTTGATGTTTTCTGACAGAAAGCAACGGTATAATATCTTTGAAGATGAAAACCTTTTTCTCTCGGATAGGAATGTAAATGATTGCCTCGATTCGTCCTTCTCCCATTGCTGGAACTTGGTATCCGGGGGACGCGCAGCGTCTCGCGGAGGCTGTGGACGGGTATCTCGCCGCCGCCGCGTTGCCTCCTCTCGATGGGGAGGCGGTGGGCGTTATTGCTCCCCACGCGGGATACCGGTATTCAGGCGCCGTTGCGGGATATGCCTTTGCTGCGGTACGCGGACGCTCGCCTTCGGTCGTTGCAGTTTGCTCTCCCATGCACGCACCGTATCTTTCCCCGCTCTTGACGACTGCACACGATGCATACGAGACGCCGTTAGGCGAGATATTGGTGGATAAAAAGTCGCTCCGCGCCCTCGATGCCTTGCTGCGAGAAAAAACGGGCGTGGAACTTTCGCCGGTCGCGAATGACCCCGAACATTCCCTCGAAATCGAATTGCCCTTTTTGCAGCGCGCGCTCTCGGGGGATTTCCTCCTCCTGCCGGTGATGGTACGTTCTCGCGACCCGCGCGTCGTCGAGGCGTTGGGACTTTCCCTCGCGGAGGTTCTTCGCGGGCAGGACGCGCTTCTTGTCGCCAGCACCGATTTATCCCATTTTTATCCTCAGCCCGTCGCGGAGCAGTTGGATGCTGAAATGCTTCGTCAGATTGAATCCTTCTCGCCGGAAGGCATGTTCCGCGCGGAGGCGGAAGGGCGCGGCTACGCGTGCGGATTGGGCGCGACGGCGGCGGTTTTATGGGCGGCGCGCGCATTGGGGGCGTCGTCCGTCAAAATTTTGCGCCACGCGACATCGGGAGATGTCACGGGCGATACTTCCTCCGTCGTCGGGTATGGCGCGGCGGTGATATTGAAACCTTCATGATTCTTCAAGACATTTTGCTCATCATCATTCTCATCGCGCTCAACGGCTTTTTCGTGGGCGTGGAGTTTGCCGCGGTGACCTCGCGGCGCGTCCGAATCTCTCTCCTCGCGGAGGAAGGCAGCCGCTCGGCGAAAATCGTCCTTCGATGGCTTGAAAATTCCGCCGCGCGTGACCGCGTCATCGCCGCGTCGCAGTTGGGGATTACGATTGTCAGCCTCCTCTTGGGCGCGGTGGGAGAGAATACCTTCGAAGCGCTTCTCTCGCCGTATTTCGAATCGCTGACTCCTCCGCTTTCCTTTGCTTTCTTGGAAAAACTCGTTGCCGCGCTGCCGCTGATTATCTCGCTTACCATCATCACGACCGCGCATGTTGTCCTCGGAGAGCAAGTGCCGAAAATCGCCATTCTCAACGCACCGGAAAAATTTGCCCTCTTTGCTGCCCGTCCGATGGACCTTTTCATGAAGACCTTTCGCGGCTTTGTTTCGCTCCTTGATTGGTTCACGCGCGGCGCGCTCCGCCTTTTCGGCGTAAATGCGGAAATGACTCACGGCGGCGTCTACACCGTCGAAGAGTTGAAGCAAATCGTTTCAGGCCCCGAAACCGAAGGCGTGATTCAAGAGCCGCAGCGCGAGATGCTTTCTGCAATTTTCGATTTCGGAAAATTGATTGTGCGGCAAGTGATGATCCCGCGCACGGAAATCGTCGCTATCGAAGCCGAAACTCCTCTCCGCGAAGTCGCCGCGATGCTGCGGGAGAATCAATATACCAAATTCCCCGTGTACGAAGGAAACCTCGATAGAATCGTGGGCGTTCTCCACGTCAAGGATTTGCTCAACCATTTGGAAACTCCTCCCCGGAAATCGGACCCTGCGCGTATGCTCATGCGTGAAGCCCTCTTCGTCCCGGAGACGATTTCCGTCAACGCCCTGCTGCATCAATTCCGAGACGCGCGGCAGCACATTGCCATCGTCCTCGACGAATACGGCGGCACGGCAGGATTGGTCACGCTCGAAGATTTGCTCGAAGAAATCATTGGAGATGTCCAAGACCAATTCGACGCGCAAACGCCCCCCATCCAGTTTCAACCGGATGGCTCTGCCCTCATTGACGGGCTGACGATGATTGAATATGTCAATCAGCAAATTGGCTTGAACCTCCACGACGAAAACTATGACACCATCGCGGGCTTCCTCATCGGGAAGTTGGGCAAAATCCCTGCCGAGGGAGACTTCATTGAAGTGCCGGAAGAAGGCATCCGCTTGGAAGTCGTGGAGATGGATAACCTCCGTGTCGCCCGTCTCAAACTCGTCCGCGTCAAACCATGACTCTTTTTGCGGAAATCGCCGTCCATGCCCATTTTGCGCGGGAGACGTATCATTACCGCGTCCCTCCCGAATTGGAAGGAAAAGCGGACGCGGGGCATTTGGTGCGGGTTCCGTTTGGAAAACAAATTGCCCAGGGGGTGATTCTTCGTCTAAGTGAAGAATCCCCGATTGCCGACACGCGGGATATTCTAAATCTCCTCGACCCGCAGCCCGTTCTCACCTCCGCGCATATTGCCCTTGTGGAATGGATGGCGGAATCGACTCTGTCGCCCATCGGCGCGGTGATTTCTCTGATGCTCCCCATCGGAATCGGACAACGGGCGACGACCCGATACGAACTCCGCCGCAGCCTTCCCTCCGCGCTGGACGAATTTTCTGCCACCCAAAAGCGGATTCTCACGCTGCTTCGGCGGCGCGGCGCGCTCACCAGCCGCCAAATAGACAGGCATTTTCGCAATGTGGATTGGCGAAACTCCGCGCAGGCGTTGGTGCGGCGCGGGATACTTTCCGCCGAATCTTTTTTGCCGCCGCCGCGCGTGCGTCCGAAATACGTCCGCACGGCAGAACTCGCCGTTCCGCCGGAAGAGGCGGAAGCCGCGCTCCCCTCGCTGGGGACGACTCCCGCGACCCAAGCGCGCCGCGCCGCCGCGCTTCGTCTCTTGATGCGGGAACCGGACGCAATACAGGTTTCGTGGATTTATGCCGAAAGTGGCTGCTCTTTGTCGGATTTGCAGATTCTCGCCGAGCGCGGATTGATTTTGTTGCGCGAAACGGAAATTTGGCGCGATCCGCTCGCGCGGCTTTCGTTTTCCGAAAATCTTCCTTCGAAAACGCCTCTTTCCCTCACGCCGGCGCAGCGCCGCGCCTTCGATGCGATTCTCGCGGCGATGAACGGCGATTCTCCGCAGCCGATTTTGCTGCATGGCGTTACCGGTTCGGGGAAGACGGAAGTCTACCTCCACGCGGCGGCGGAGGCGGCGCGGCGCGGGAAGCAATCGTTGATTTTGGTGCCCGAAATCGCCCTTACGCCGCAAATGGTACGCCGATTTTTCGCGCGCTTCCCCGGCGAGGTGGGGCTGGTACATTCCAAACTTTCGGAGGGGGAGCGGTACGATACCTGGCGGCGCGCACGCGCGGGGCGGCTCAAAGTAGTGATTGGCGCGCGCAGCGCGTTGTTCACGCCGCTGCCCGCGCTGGGGTTGATTGTCCTCGATGAGTTCCATGATTCCTCGTATCATCAAACGGAGCCTCCTTTTTACGACGCCGTGCGCGCCGCGGAGGCTCTCGCTCATTTCGCGGGCGCGGCGTGTGTGTTTGGGTCGGCGACTCCGCCTGTCGCATATCGGTATCACGCGGAACGGGGAGCGTTTCGGCTCGTCACGCTGAAAGAGCGGATATCTGCCGAAAGTCCGGATTCCGCGCGGCGGCTGACTCTTCCTCCCGTTCAAGTCGTAGATATGCGCGAGGAATTGAAGGCGGGGAATCGGCATATTTTCAGCCGCGCGCTTCAGGAATCCATTGCGGAGGTGCTTTCTCGCGGGGAGCAGGCGATTCTCTATCTCAACCGACGCGGCTCCGCGACGTATGTGTTTTGCCGAGAGTGCGGGTATACGCTGAAGTGCCCGAAATGTGATTCGCCTCTCACGCTGCACACGACGGGCGGGGAGCGGCTGCTTTGTCATCGCTGTGGGTATACGCGTCATGTGCCGAAGATTTGTCCGCAATGCGGGAGTTCGCATATCCGTGCCTATGGCTTGGGGAGCGAGCAAGTCGAGCGCGAGGTGTCGCGGCTTTTTCCGCAGGCGCGGACCTTGCGTTGGGATTGGGAAACAACCCGCAGAAAGAACGCGCATGAGATTATCTTGAGCCATTTCGCCTCGCACCGCGCGGATGTGTTGATTGGCACTCAGATGCTGGCAAAGGGGCTGGATTTGCCGCTGGTGACGCTGGTGGGGATGGTTCTCGCAGATGTCGGGCTGGCGCTTCCCGACCCTTTTGCGGAGGAGCGCGTTTTTCAGTTGTTGATGCAGGTGGCGGGGCGCGCGGGCCGTTCGAAGCGCGGCGGGCGCGTGATTTTGCAGACTTTCCAACCCGAACATCCGGCGATTCGCTTCGCTTCTTTGCATGATTACGAGGGGTTCTACGCGCGGGAGATGGCATACCGCCAGGAATTGGGATATCCCCCCTTTACGCGCCTCGCGCGGCTGGAGTTCCGCAGTCCGCGTTCCTCGGAGGCGGAGTCTGCGGCGCTACGTCTGGCGGATGTTTTGCGAGCGCATATCGCAAAGGAGCGCCGCGTAGAGACGAGTCTCATTGGTCCCGCGCCGTGTTTCTTTTCGCGTGTCGGCGGCGAGTATCGCTGGCAGGTGGTAGTACGCGCTCCGAAACCGGAGGAATTTTTACGCGCGCATCTCGATGCGTTGGAGGGGTGGCGCGTGGAGTTGGATCCGATAAGTTTGCTATAATGAGCCTATATCTTGGATGTGTGGCTCGAACGACGATTTTCGAGAAGAGAGGAGTTTTCGATGGAATCGTTATCTCGGGGATGGAAGTTTTTGATGGAAGCGTGGAAGATGGCGGCGGATGATGTGGATCTCATCAAGCCTTCGATTTATACGCTGGTGACGGGATTTTTCGTCACAATCGCGGGGGCGATTCCGTTTGCGCTGATGTGGGTTCTTTTGAACGGGAAAGGCGCAACGTCGGGAATCGTCCTTTTTTTGATTGGCGTCCTCTTTATTTTCGCGCATTATGTCGTGACCTATGTTTTTTCCGCGATGACGGTGTATCTCGTTTACGGATATTTGGCGGAAGGCGATGGACGCATGGAGAAAGCCTGGGAAATCGTCAAACGAGATTTCTGGGACCTCGCCTCTCTCGCGGCGGCTTCGACTCTCGTCAAATCTGTGCAGAGGCTTCTTCGCGGAAATAGGAAGCGGGGCGGCGGCGATTTCCTCGCGGGGGTCTTGGGGGCGGTATGGACGGAAGCCGCGTTTTTGATTTTGCCCGCGATGGTCATCGAGGATATTTCTCTCAAAGACGCGATGCAACGCGCAGCGGATATCGCGAAAGAGAATCTTTTGTTGGTCGGCGTCAGCGCGGTGGGGGTCAAAGCCGTGACGAATGGGATTACTTTTCTCTTGAGCCTCATCGGGGCAATTTTAGGCGGACTCGCGGCGCGCGGAATCGTTTTGGTCTGGGGAACCGATACGGCGGGGATGATTATTGCCATTGGGACAGCGCTGGTGATTTTCTTCGTCTTTTTCCTGCCGGCGATAACTTTCAGTGTGTATACAGGGACGGCGTATCATACTTGCCTCTACCTCTGGGCGCGTGATGCGGAACGCGCGGAGGATGGCGTGCCGGTCGCGGCTCCTGCACCTCTCGCGGCAGTTTTAGGATAACGGAATGGCTCGAACGCAAGAAATCTTGACTTGGGAAGAGGTGGCTCGTCTCATTGATACGTTGTTGGACCAGTTCCGGCGGGAATTTACCGCGATGCTGATGATTACTCGCGGCGGGATTATCCCCGGCGGTATGCTCGCGGAGGCGATGGGTCTGACTCATATCTTGACGGCGGCGGTGGATTTCCCTGCTCAACTTCGCGCGGAAGAAGAAAAGTTGATGGCGTGGCCCTCGTTTTTACAATTCCCCTCGGAGGGGCTGCTGGAGGGGCATTCGGTCCTCATTGTGGACGATGTGTGGGGGTCGGGGAGGACGATTACCGCCGTCAAGAACCGCGTCGCGGCATCGGGAGGGGATCCCGAAACTTGTGTCCTCCATTTCAATCCGTATCGTACTTTGTTTGGCTCGGCGCGTCCCGATTATTACGCAGCCGTGACCGAGGCGTATATCGTCTATCCCTGGGAGATAAACCGGGGAGCGGATAAGGAAGTTTTATCATTTTGAATGAAGTATGAAATCGCTTAAATCAACCATCAAAGAGCGGATGACCGCGCTTGCAAAAAACGAGTATTTCGAGGGAATGGAAGACTCTCTCTTGCGAGAAATCGCGTTAGAGACGACGTTATGGAAACTCCGACGCGGGGAGACGCTTTTTTTGGAAGGCGAGCCTTGCGCGGGGCTGCATATTCTGTATACGGGGAGCGTGAAGTTGTATCGCGATTCGGCGAAAGGGCGGCAGTATATCGTGCGAATTTTGCGAGCGGGAGAAACCTGCAACGAAGTGCCGGTGTTCGGCGGCGGGGAGAATCCCGTCAATGCAGAGGCGTTGGAAGAGACGCAAGTATGGATTATCAACACGGGGGTTTTGCGCTCGCTGGTCGCGCGCAACGCGGCGTTTTCCCAAAAAGTGATTGATATTCTTTCCGGGAATTTGCGCCATTTTGTAGATAGACTCAGCGAAATGGCCTTTTATACGGTTACGCATCGTCTTGCCCGGATGATTTACCAGTTGCCGCCTGCCGCGCTGGATGGCTCACGCGGCGCGCGCCTGACGCAGACGGAGATGGCTTCGTATCTGGGAACGGTGCGGGAAATCGTCGCGCGTTCACTTCGGGAATTGGAACGCAGCGGCGCGATTCGTCTGGAAGACCGTTCGATACGCGTGGTAGATGAGGCAATTTTGCTCGAACGCGGGGAATTGAATTGATGAGTTAAATCGAAAAATCCCTTGCGTTTTCGCAAGGGATTTTTTTTTGCGGATGCGAAAGGTTACGCGTCCGGCTCTTTTTTCTCTTTCGGGATATCCAGTTTGATGTGGAGTTCTTTCAGTTGTTCTGGGTCGGCGGGGGAGGGCGCGTCCGCCATGACATCGCGGGCGGCTTGATTCTTGGGGAACGCGATGACCTCGCGGATATTCGGTTCGTTTGCGAGGAGCATGACGAGCCTATCTATGCCGGAGGCGATTCCGCCGTGCGGAGGCGCGCCGTATTCGAAGGCTTCGAGCATGTGCCCGAATCGTTCCTGCGCGACCGCTTCGTCCAGCCCGATGAGGGTGAAGATTTTTTCTTGCAATTCGCGTTGATGGATTCGGATAGACCCGCCCGCGACCTCGTAATTATTGAGAATCAGGTCGTATTGCGTGCCGCGCATCCGAGCGGGATCGCTTTCGAGGAGGGCGATGTCTTCGGGGAGGGGCATGGTGAAGAGATGCTGACTTGGATCCCAGCGTCCTTCTTCCTCGTTCCAGAATGCCCAGGGGAAATCAATGACCCAGCAAAATCCAAGCACGTCAGGGTCGCGGAGATGGAGGATATCGCCGAGGTGAACGCGCAGCCGTCCGAGGACATCGAAGACGAGGGCGGGGTCGTCCGCGACGAAGAGAAGGAGGTCGCCGGCTTCCGCATCCATGCGTTCAAGAAGCGCGTTCAAGCGGTCTTCGCTGAAGAATTTCGCGAAGGAAGAGCGCCGTTCTCCTTCGGGAGTGATAGCGAGATATGCCAATCCTTTCGCGCCGAATTGTTTTACCCATTCGGTCAACGCCTCGATTTGCCGGCGGGTGTAATGTCCCAGCCCTTTCGCGTTGATGCCGCGTACCGCGCCGCCTTTGGCGACCGTCATCTCGAAGACTTTGAATCCGCAGCCTTCCGCGAGGTCGGAGATATTCGTGAGTTCCATGCCAAAGCGGATATCGGGGTTGTCTTTGCCGTAGCGTTCCATTGCTTCGGTGTAGGTGAGACGGGGCCATGGGGTTTGGAAAACGCGTTTATGCGGCACTACCTTCGCGACCATTTTCGTGAACATCTCTTCGACGAGCGCCATCACGTCTTCTCGCTCGACGAAAGACATTTCCAAGTCGAGTTGGGTGAATTCGGGCTGGCGGTCGCCGCGTAAATCTTCATCACGGAAGCAGCGCGCAATCTGGAAATATCGCTCGACGCCCGCGACCATGAGCATTTGCTTGAGTTGCTGCGGTGATTGCGGGAGGGCGTAAAATTCCCCCGGATGCACGCGTGAGGGGACGAGGTAATCCCGCGCGCCTTCGGGAGTCGTCTTGAAGAGAATGGGGGTTTCGATTTCCAAGAATCCGTGTTCGTCCAGATAATCGCGGATGAATTTGATGACGCGGTGACGCAATTCGAGGTTTCGAGTCATTCGCTCGCGGCGTAAATCGAGATATCGGTATTTCAAGCGGACGTTTTCATCCACCTCTTCTTCTTTATTGATGAGGAAGGGGAGCGGTTTCGCGGGGTTCAGCGTGTGGAGGGTTTGGACTTCGACTTCGATTTCGCCGGTCGGAAGATGGGGATTTTCCGCACCTTCGGGGCGGCGGCGCACGATGCCTTTGACTTGCAGCACCCATTCCGAGCGGACACGCTGAATTTCGGGGAGGGTTTGCGGGTCGGCGACGATTTGGACGATGCCGAATCTATCTCGCAGGTCAATGAAGGTGACGCCTCCATGATCCCGGCGGCGGTGTACCCATCCGGCGAGAGTGACTTCCTGCCCTTCGTGCGCGGCGCGGAGTTCGCCGCAGGTGTGGGTTTTGTACATGCTGAACCTCCAGAAAAGTAAATCGCCCATTGCCGTGTGGCTTTGAGCGACGGGAATTCAATTCGATACGCGCGGTCGCATAACTGCGACATTATAGCATATTCGTTAGGATGTGAGCGCCTCGCTTGCCTCATCGAGTGCGGCGATTTGCGCCTCGTTGAGCCTCCAGCCGAGCGCGCCCGCGTTTTCTCGCGCTTGCGCGGCGTTCTTCGCTCCGGGGATGGGCATGGTCCCTTTACAGATGCACCAATTGAGCGCAATTTGCGCCGGAGTCTTCCCGCCGATATCCTCCCCGATTTCCCTCATCACGCGGAGAAGGCGCGGGAGTTTGGGCAAAATCTTCGCGGCGTTTCGTCCCCGTGAACCCGGAGGAGGCGAATCGGGCGTGTATTTTCCGGTGAGCAATCCCATCGCGAGCGGCGAATATGCGATGACGCGGATGCCGAGTTCCTGCGCGCGGGCGAGAAGTCCGTTCTTTTCGATTCGGCGGTCGAGGAGATGATATTCCACCTGATTCGATGCGAGATGCACGCCGCGCCGCGCCAATGCGGAATAGGCTTGCAGCATTTGCGTCTGGCTGTAATTCGAGACGCCGACGGCGCGCGTCCATCCGCGTGATACCGCTTCGACGAGTTCTTCCATCCACGTTTCGATGGAAATCGGCGGAAGCGGAAAGTGGATTTGATATAAATCCACCGCGTCGAGATGCAGCCGCTCGAGGCTGTGTTCGAGCGCGCGGAGGAGACTTTGCCTTCGAAGACGCCAGGGGAAAGGCATGAATTTCGTCGCGAGGAGGGCGGGCTGTTCCGTTTCCCGAAGGAACTTCCCGATGAGCCGTTCGGAGCGTCCGTTTCCGTAGACCTCTGCGGTGTCCACGAGGCGGATTCCCTCTTCCATCGAAACCTCGAACGCGGCGCGGACATCTTCTTCCGTGTAGCCGCGTCCATAATTCCAAATGACTTTGTCGCCCCATGCCCATGCACCGACCCCCATTTCGATGGCGTGCAAAAATCTCGTTTCGTCAGGGATTTCGTTCATAAGAACCTCGTTTCGTCGGCGATTGTATCATATCCGGCGTTGCGTTTTCGAGACGTGGAATGTCATTGCGAGCGAAGCGATTCTTTAGTTTGGTAGTTTCGTAGTTGGGTAGTTTGGTAGT
>CAZDGZ010000027.1:0-4166 GCA_964505165.1 uncultured Anaerolineaceae bacterium
GCCGTGCAGATGACGCGCTATGCTTTCGTTTCGCTCTTCTTTTTTTCCAGCAATTCCAAGACGAGACGGTCCGGCACTTCCACCGCGACGACCTTGCCGCGAACGGTAATCTCTCCCTCCGCGACAATCCACTCATCTACCACGACCTTCCGCCCTTTCACCTCTTCGATTCGTCCGCGAATCTCCAACTCAACTCCCAGCGGCGTGGGCTTCAGAAAATCCACATGAAGGGAGGCGGTGAGAAAACGATGCGCGGGGAGGGTATCCATCGCGCGCCCTTCTGCGCGATACGCCGCCGCAGCCGCCGACCCCGTCCCGTGACAATCTATCAGCGAGGCGAGAAGCCCGCCGTAGACATATCCGGGGATGGCAATATGATACGGCTTCGGAGTAAAACGTGTTACCGTCTCGTCGCCGTCCCAATAGGTTTTGATTTGATGCCCGTGTTCGTTCAGGCGTCCGCAGCCATAGCAATAGGCCATGTGGTCGGGATAATAATCTTGAAAGGCTTTTTCCTGTGAACTCATATTCACCTCGTTTCATGGAGCGGGGGTAGGGGTAGGCGTGGGAGTCGCGGTCGGCGGCTCGCCTTCGACAATGAAACGCCCGACGGCTTTCCACTCCTCCCCAACGAAAATCTGCACCTCGTATTCGCCCGGAAGCCATTCATCGGCGGGGATGCTGCACTCCGAATACCCCAATCCGCCGGTCTTGCCATCCCAGGGGAGGGTTTCGTAGCAAACCAATGTTTCACCGCGATACCACAGCGCCGTCCATTGTGCGCCGGGTATCATGTTGTCATACGAGAAGACTGCGTAAATCGTATGCAGCGGGTTGACGAAGTAGGTCGAGGGCGCAACCGCCTGATAATCTTTCATCCTCGTGGAAAATTGCAGCGGACTGAAGACCGCGTCGGGACGCGGGGTCACATCGCTTTCGAAGAGGGCTTCAATCGCCGGAGGGATGAAGGGAGTCGAGGTTGGCGTCGGTGTATCCGTCACGGAGGGAGTCTCCGTAATTGTCGGGGTCAGCGTAATTGTTGGGGTGAGGGTAATCGTCGGAGTCCGCGTAACTGTCGGAGTGCGGCTCGGCGTCGGCGTGACTTGAAAATACGCGTACGCGGCAGGTTGTCCATACCGAGAAATCAAAAACGCACTCGCAAAAAGCAAAATCGAAACGCCTAAAAGACGCCATCCTGCGCGCGTTTTCCGCATTCTCAACTGAAAGAATGTCAGTTTCCTCGCGGAGCGAATCAAATTCAACCCTATCCACAAACTCGCACCGCCCCCCACAATCGCCATGATGATTGCCGTTTGAAGACCCGCGTGAATATCCATACGGCGATTATAGCCTCAAACCAAAAGACTTTGCAACATCCCGCGCGGAATTGTGGTACAACAAGCGCATGACCGAAGATTTGGTATTTCTCAAACTCGGCGGGTCCCTCATCACGGACAAGACGCGTCCATACACGCCTTTGAAGGAACGCCTAAAACGCATCGCCGCAGAAATTGCAGAGGTGCTCCGCGCGCCCGACGCGCCGCGTCTTCTGCTGGGACACGGCTCCGGTTCGTTCGGGCATACGGCAGGGAAACGCTATCACACCCGCGAGGGAATATCCGCCAAAGAGGACGCGGCATCCTATTGGCGCGGATTCGCAGAAGTCCGCTATCAGGCGGCGGCGCTCAACGCGCTCGTCATGGAGGCGCTGCGAGACGCAGGGCTCGCGGCGATTGCTTTCCCTCCCTCCGCGGGGATGCGCGCGCGGGATGGACGCGCGATTTCATGGGATATCGAATCGCTCCGAGACGCGCTGCGGGCGGGGCTGCTCCCCGTCGTCTATGGGGATGTCGTCTTCGATGAAATTCGCGGCGGGACGATTCTTTCGACCGAGGAAATTTTCGCCTTTCTGGCAGCCAAACTGCCCCCGGTCCGAATTCTCCTCGCGGGACTCGAAGCGGGGGTATATGCCGATTTCCCCGCGCGAACGCGGATTTTGCGCGTCCTCCTCCCCGAATCCATCGAAAAAGAAAACGCCGCGTTAGGAGAATCTCACGGGACCGACGTGACCGGCGGCATGTCCGCGAAAGTGCGCCAAATGCTCGCGCTCGCGGAGGCACACCCGGGGATGGACATCTACATTTTTTCCGGCGTGGAGGCGGGAAATATCGCGCGCGCGCTGCGCGGCGAGGCGGTAGGGACGGTACTTCGCAACAGTCGTTGATTTCGTGCTACAATGCAAAAAACGCCCTCGCGAGAAAGGAAAATGCGATGACTCCTCCCATTTCTCCCGTTCACCCTGTTCCCTCCGATATAGAAATTGCCCAGCAAGCCGAGTTGAAGCCCATTCAAGACATCGCGGCAGATGCCGGACTGCTCCCCGAGGAATTGGAAGTATACGGCGCGTATAAAGCCAAAGTAAAACTGGATGTACTGGAACGTCTGAAGGACGCGCCCGACGGCATTTATGTGGATGTGACGGCTATCACTCCCACACCGCTCGGCGAGGGGAAAACGACCACGACTGTCGGGCTTTCTCAAGCCCTCGGCGCGCATCTCGGAAAAAAGGTGTTCACCTGTATTCGTCAGCCCTCGCAGGGACCGACCTTTGGAATTAAAGGCGGCGCGGCAGGCGGCGGATATTCACAGGTCGTGCCGATGGAGGATTTCAATCTTCATCTCACCGGAGATATTCACGCGATTACCGCAGCGAACAATCTCCTCGCCGCCGCGATTGATACGCGCATCTTCCACGAAACGCGTCAAAGCGACGAGGCGCTCTTCCGCCGTCTCTGCCCTCGCGGAAAAGACGGGAAACGTTCTTTTTCCCCGACCATGCTTCGGCGATTGAAAAAACTCGGAATCGAGAAAACCGACCCCGATTCGCTCACGCCGGAAGAGGTTTCTCGTTTCGTGCGGCTCGATATCGACCCCGAAAGCATTACTTGGCGGCGCGTGGTGGATACCAACGATCGTTTTCTGCGAGAAATCGAAATCGGACTCGGTCCCGACGAGAAAGGAATCACGCGCCGCACCGGATTCGATATCTCCGTTGCCAGCGAAATCATGGCAATCCTCGCGCTGACAACCAGCCTCGCCGATATGCGGGAACGTCTCGGACAAATCGTCATCGGGACGAATCGCAGCGGCGAGGCAATCACCGCAGAAGATTTAGGCGTGGCAGGCGCGCTCGCCGTGTTGATGAAAGATGCCATCAAACCCACGCTGATGCAAACGCTGGAAGGAACGCCCGTTTTCGTTCATGCGGGACCTTTTGCCAATATCGCACACGGGAATTCTTCGATTTTGGCAGATAAAATCGCGCTCAAACTCGTCGGCAAGGACGGCTTCGTCATCACCGAATCCGGCTTCGGCGCGGATATCGGGATGGAAAAATTCTTCGACATCAAATGCCGATACTCCGGGCTGATTCCAAAAGTGGTGGTTATGGTGGCGACCATTCGCGCGCTCAAGATGCACGGCGGCGGGCCGAAAGTCGTCGCCGGGAAACCGCTGGATGCTGCCTACACGCAGGAAAATCTCGACTTGCTCCGCGCGGGGATGCCGAATCTGGAACATCACATCCGCACGGCAAAGAAATTCGGCGTGAACGTCGTCGTCGCGGTCAACGCGTTCACCAGCGATACCCCCGCCGAACTGGAACTCGTGCGCCGCGCAGCCATAGAAGCCGGCGCTGTGGATGCAGTCGTCAGCCGGCATTGGGCGGAAGGCGGCGCGGGCGCGGTAGCACTCGCCGAAGCGGTGGTTCGCGCGGCATCGCTCGAAAGTAATTTCCGCTTCCTCTATCCGCTGGATATGCCCATCAAGGAAAAAATCGAATTGATTTGCCGCGAAGTCTACGGCGCAGACGGCGTAGACTATTCTCCCGAAGCCGAAGAGAAAATCGCACTGTACACGCGTTTGGGATTCGACCATCTCCCCCTCTGCATGGCGAAAACCCATCTTTCCCTCAGCCACGACCCCGCGTTGAAGGGAGAACCCAAAGGCTTCCGCGTGCCCATCCGCGACATCCGCGCGAGCGTCGGCGCAGGATTCCTGTATCCCCTCCTCGGGAAGATGCGCACCATGCCGGGACTCCCCACACGCCCCGCGTTTTTCGACGTGGACCTCGACACGGAAACGGGACGGGTTATTGGGTTGTTCTA
>CAZDGZ010000027.1:4266-19916 GCA_964505165.1 uncultured Anaerolineaceae bacterium
CCCATGCATACGCGCATCTCCATCCCAAAAGCATCGAAATTTCTTCCGCAACTTCTCTACGCCATCGGGCTGGGACCAATTTTCGGACGGCTGGTTCTCCTCCTCACAACGACCGGACGAAAATCTGGAAAAGCCAGAATCACCCCTTTGCAATATGAAGAAATTGACGGGAACATCTACGTCGCCTCGATGCGCGGCGTCCAAGCAGATTGGTTTCGGAACATCGAAGCAAATCCGAAAGTGAGGGTACGCGTAAAATCCCGTCAATTCGAAGGAATCGGAGAGCCTGTCACAGATCCAAGCCGCATCGCCGATTTTCTGGAATTTCGATTACGGAATCACCCGAAAATGATAGGCGCAATCCTGCAAAGCGAAGGGCTACCGAAAAAACCAAGCCGAGCGGAATTGGAGAAATACGCCGCAACCAAAGCAATGGTCATCATCCGGCCGATTTCGGAAGAAAAATCGTGACGGGGGAAGAAACGCTTATGAAGGAGAAGACGCCTCCTCCCGTTCCGCGAGGGCGATTCGCTCTCCAAGCGGCGGATGGTCGTAGAAAAGCCACACCACCCAGCGCGGCGGATTCACCTCGCCGAGATTTTGATTCGCGAGCCGCGTAAGCGCGGAGGCAAAGGCTTCGGGCTTTCCCGTAATATCCAGCGCGAACGCGTCCGCAAGACGTTCACGCCAACGAGTCACCGCATTCAGAATCGGACCGCTGACGAGGAAATACGCCTGCATAATCAAAAGAAGCGCAGGAAACGCGGCAATATCATCCACGCCGAGAAACCCGAATGCGGCAACTGCCCACTTCATCGCAAGCGAAGCAAGGTACAACCCGACACCGACGACAAGCGTGTTCGCCAGGAGCAGCACCGCCACATCCTTGTGGACATGATGCCCCAACTCATGCGCGAGAACCGTCTCGATTTCGTCCGGCGTAAACTCTTCAATGAGCGTATCGCCCAAGACAATTCGGCGCGTGTTGCCGAGTCCCGTCAACGCGGCATTCGCGGCTTTCGAGCGGCGGGACATATCGAATTTGTAGACGCCGCGCACGCGCGTATGCGTTTTTTCCGCCAATGCGAGGAGACGGCGCGCCAATTCCTCGTGTTCTTCCCCCAACGGGATGAATTTGTTGAAAAGAGGCATAATGAGAATCGGCGCAAGGTTCACGAGAAGGACGCTGAAAACGAGCATCCCGCCCGCCGTCCAAATCCACCACGCGTCGCCCGTCAAACGCAGCGCGAGATACATCAACTCGATAACCAACAGCCCAAGCGGCGCGCCGACAAGCCATCCCTTGAGTTTATCCACGAACCAACCCTTCGGGGTTTGCGTGGAAAGGTCGTAACGATGCGGAAGAACGAACCCGCCATACCAACTCAACGGCAGCCCCAGCACCTCCCCCGCTGCGCCGTAGACGAGAAGAAACGCGCCGACCAACACCCAGGGCGACGAAATCCGCGCGGCGAGCATCTCTCGCAGCGAAAGCGACCACCCAAACCAAAGCCACAGCGCCGGATAGAGAAACCCCAAAAGAGTATCGAAAATCCACAATACGCGCTTGGCTACCGCGTATTCTTTCGCCTTTTCCTGACGAGCCTCATCCAGCACAGCGTATGAATCCATCGCGAACTCCTTTACAAAATCACTTTTTTCGATTGTACTCGAACTCAAGCGGAGAAGCAAAAATGAAACGTCTTTGGCTGTTGATATGGTTGATTCTCGCGGCGGGATGCGCGCCGCGTCCAGAATCCGCATTTTCGAAAACGGGAAAAAACGAATACCGAGTCATCAACCCGTCGAGCGGCGCGGCGCTCCACGTCCAGATTTTCTTCCCCGACACATGGGACGGACACGAACGCCTCCCCGCGCTGATTCTGGTTCCAGGCGGAAACCACACTTCCGAAATCTTCCTCCAAAAAAATCTCCGAGGGAAAAACAGCGTCACCGAACTCAACGACGCGGGCATCGTCGCCGTCCTCTTCGACCCGGATGGACGCGGCAGCAGCGAGGGAGAAGAAAACCTAAACGGATTCATTCATCAAGACGGACTCGCCGCCGTCATCCGTTTTGCCGCGTCGCTGGAGGGAATCGACGCGACGCGAATCGGGCTTGCCTCCCGCTCATTTGGAGTCACAATGGCAAGCGGCGCGCTCGCGCGGCATCCCGATTTACCCATCCAATTTCTGATAGATTGGGAAGGTCCCGCGGACAGAAACGACATCGGCGGATGCGATTCGTCGAAAACCGGGCATCTTCGTGGACTCGTCTCCTGCGAGAACGAAACATTTTGGTCGCAGCGCGAGGCTGTCACCTTCATTCGGCAGATTCGCGTCCCCTACCAGCGAATCCAATCGGAAAAAGACCACGCCCAACCCGATACACGCCACGCCCTCCTCATGGTCAACGCGGCGGTAGAAGGCGGCGTCCCCTGGGTGCGGCTCAACGACAACCCGCCCAACCAAACCTACGACCTTGAAAACCCGCCCGCCATGCTCCCCGAATCACAATCCCGCGACATCGCCGCGCTCATCACACGCTATGCACTCGAATGCTTCGAAATGGAGATTGCTTCGCCGCGTTCAGCGGCTCGCAATGACAGCCAGCCGTGAGATTTCTTATCCAAAATTCTGGATTTGATAAGACCTTTCACCCACTACGAAACGACCCTCATTCCCCCTCTCGGATAATCGCGACGCTTTCCTCGATGAGGAACGCGTGAATCGCATCGCAGGCGGAGGTTTCGCGGAACGCGCAAAATTCCTCCCAATTTTCGAAGGTGCGTCCTGTCAGGCGGGAGCATTCCATATAGCCAAATCGAGAGAGGAAACGGCTCACCAGTTTTTTCGCCTTGTGGAAGAAGAGAGAATCCATTGCCCGGTAGATATTCTTCAATTTCTCAGGGTCGGTTTTGCTGGGGTCGAGGGCATATTTCAAGCCCAACGCCATGAGCGCGCCCGAAAGCGCGCCGCAGCCTCCGCCCGTCAAGCCGACGCCGCCATCGAGGGCAACGGCGATGCGTTCCATCTTCTCATCCCCCACGCCGGTTTGCTCTCGAATCTCTCGAAGGATGAAAGAGGCACAATGACGCGCCTGCCGCGTCGAAGTCGCCGCGTCCGGCGGAAGGGGAGACGGCAGACTCCGCCTTTCGAGATACTCCTCCACGAAACGGTCCATCCTCGCACCGGTACGCGCGACGCAGCCCTTCGCTTTTTGCGGATGCAGCAGCCCCAACACGGTGATTCGTTCATACGGGACATCTTCGCGCTCGCGGCAGAGGGTCGTCTTGAATTCGCGTCGAAACCAGAAAATATCCTCCCGAATCACTTCCAATAGCCGCGCTTCCTCCGCCGGAGTCCATTTGCCGGAAAAGGCTTCGTCCCGAAGCATTGCCTCGCCAATCGCCGCGCCGAGGGCAACGCCGCAGGTCGAACCGTTGTTCAAAATGCCTCCCGCGAGTCCCGTCAATCCCATAATCAGCGCGTTGTTTTCGATACCGTACATCGCCTGCAACGGGATGACTTGGGCTTTGGCGCAATTGAACGTCGTAAAGAGAAGACGTTTAGCCAGACGGCTGTAATTGGGGAGGTCTTTGTCGAAGGGAGTCATGTCTCGAAGAGGAGGGGCACGCGGAAGGGCGCGCGTCCCTTTCCTTTATCGTTTGTGATAGCGCGAAATCGTGACACCGCCAAGTCCCATGCGGCGCTCGCCGATGAAGTCGAATTTTTCTTCGGAAATCAGAGAGGATAATCCGCCTTTTGCGAGATAGGCTTTGAAATTGCGATAATGCTCTCCTCCGGCAATTCGTTCAATCAATGTAATTCCCCACTGCCCCAGCGAGACGGTTTTCTCGTCGAATGCGTAATCCACGATAAGGAGAAGTCCACCCGGAACCAGAAGGCGATGCGCCTCGGAAAGAATTCCCTCTTGAGTCGGTCTGTCTTTTTCGTGGAGGGCAAAACTCACGAGGACGACATCGAAAGAGGCGGAAGATAGGGAGGTCCGCGTCGCGTCTTCACGATAAATTTTCAGGGAAGCGCCTCCCCGCCTCGCAATGTTCAGCATTGCCTCCGAAATATCCAGACAATGTAAATCTTGAAATCCGGCTTTCGCCAGATATTTCAATTGATTTCCCGTTCCGCAGCATAAGTCTAGAATAACCTTGTCGCGGTAGGGGAGCAAAATCTCCGTCACTGTTTTGCGAATGGAGCGGAGTGCGAAATACAACATAGGGTCATAGATTTTTGCGGAGAATTCGTATTCTTCGGTCATGTATGCACCTTTTCAAGAAAAGAGAAACGTGGGTCTGGATTATAAACTCAAGTGCGCGGGAAGGCTGCTTCTCCTCCGATTCACGCCGTCATTTTTCCACACGGACGCGCGCCGCGCTTCGTTTTCGGCGGCTTTTTCGCTGCCATTTTACGATATACGGCAGCAAATAAAGATACGCCCCCGTAATCGCCAAAATCAGCATAATTGGGGATTGGATTTTGTCGAAATTCCGCAAAACTTCCTTCCATGCAGGGTTTCCGGAAAATTTGATAACCACAGCAATTGGAATCAAAATCGTCATCGGGAGGGCAAGCCAGCGATGAAAACGCCGGAACCATTTATTCAGAAATTTCGTCATGATTGGGTCTCCTTGTTCTGCTCAGCCGCGTTCAATGCTTTTTCCAGAAGGGAAATCAACGTTTCTCGTTCTTCGGGACTCAAGCCGCTGAGCAAATGTTCGAATTTTTGACGATGAAATGCGCGCGCGCGTTGATAGACTTCTTCCCCTTTCGAGGTGAGGGAAAGTTGCACCGCGCGCCTATCCAGCGGATTCGGCTGACGGGCAATCAGCCCGTTTCTTTCGAGAGTCCGCACACCGATACTCACCGTCGGCGTCGCGAGACGAAGCGCCTCTGCGACCTCTTGAACGCCGCAATGGGGGTGATTTGCGATGTACTCAATCAACGCAAGTTGAGAGGGAGAAACCTCGTTCATAATCTCTGCGGGCGTTTCTCCCGGTTCCAGACGGCGCAAACGAGCCGTCAAGCGGATAAACCGTTGGGCACTTTCGTTGAAATCATCACTCATTGCGTACTTCTTTCTCCGCACAGCAAAACGAGACGCCCAATAGGGACATCTCTTCGCAGCCGCGCGTATAGTTAGTTTAGTAAACTAACTATACGACGAAACGCTTTGCACGTCAACCCTTTTCCTCGTTTCGTTAGGCGCATCGTTGGGGAGTTGTCCGGCACGTCAACGAGAGCAGCAGAAGGCGCGCGGCAAGGTCAAACGTTGTATAATACCCTCGCCTTCCAAACGGGAGGAAATCCTCTCACAAAGGAGATTCCGTGAACTTCAACACCCTTTGCGTTCTCGGGCTGGGATACATCGGACTTCCCACCGCAAGCACATTCGCCACGCATGGTGTCCACGTCGTCGGCGTGGATGTCAACCCCCGCGTCCTCGACACCCTTCGCAACGGCGGATTGCACATTCAAGAACCCGGGTTGCGAACCGTCGTCCGTGCGGCAATACAATCAGGAAATTTGCAACTCTCCTCCGAACCCGTCGAATCGGATGCGTTCATCATCGCCGTTCCCACGCCTTTCAAAACCTCCTCTTCCGAGATTCCAGAAGCGGATATGACCTACGTCATCTCGGCAGCGGAATCCATTACGCCACATCTTCAAAAGGGAAATTTGGTCATCCT
This sequence comes from uncultured Anaerolineaceae bacterium, assembly GCA_964505165.1. Classification (GTDB taxonomy): domain Bacteria; phylum Chloroflexota; class Anaerolineae; order Anaerolineales; family Villigracilaceae; genus CAZDGZ01. The sequence goes on from CAZDGZ010000027.1 coordinate 9,974, forward strand.
CGAATCCACCTCCCCGCCGCGTGCCACCGTTGATATTGTCGCTCCCATCCTCGAAAAATCGGGACTGAAAGCCGGCAAAGATTTCTATCTTGCCTACTCCCCGGAACGCGTCCTCCCCGGACAAATTCTGCGGGAACTCATCGAAAACGCGCGCGTCATCGGCGGCGTTTCTCCCGAATCCGCAGAAGCGGGGCGCGACCTCTACCGCGTCTTCGTTCGCGGCGACATCATCCTCACAGACGCGACGACAGCAGAAATGGTCAAATTGATGGAAAACACCTCGCGTGATGTCAACATTGCCATCGCGAACGAATTTGCCCGTCTCGCCGACCGTTTCGGCATAGACGTATGGGAAGCCATCGCCCTCGCCAATCGCCATCCGCGCGTGCAAATTTTGCGCCCGGGCCCCGGCGTAGGCGGACATTGCATCAGCGTAGACCCTTGGTTCCTCGTCGAAGCCGCGCCCGATATCGCGACTCTCATCCACACCGCGCGAAAGGTCAACGACTCACAGCCGCATTTCGTGAAATCGCTCGTCACCCGCGCGGTCGGCGGAGACCTACGCGGCAAACGAATCGCCGCGCTCGGTCTCGCCTACAAACCCGACGTGGATGACCTTCGCGAAAGCCCTGCCGTCGAAGTCGTACATCTCTTGCAAGAAGGAGGCGCGGCGGTACGCGCGTACGAACCATTTCGTCCCGATGCCGATATCCCAGGGATTTCCCTCGCGCCCTCCCTCGAAGACGCCCTCTCGGACGCCGACGCGATTCTCCTCCTCGTAGGACATACGCAATTCAAGACTCTCTCGCCCGAAACCGCCGCCGCAGCGATGAGCGGACGAATCGCGATAGACACCGTCAACGGCTGGGACGCGGACGCATGGGAACGCGCGGATTTCCGCCTCTTCCGCCTCGGAGTCAACCGCCGCGCATGATACGCGTCCTCTCGATTTTCGGCACCCGCCCCGAAGCCATCAAAATGGCGCCCGTCGTGCGACAACTTGAACGCACGGAGGGCATTCTCTCGCGCGTCTGCGTGACCGCGCAGCACCGCGAGATGCTCGACCAAGCGCTCGAAATTTTCGGCATCCGCCCCGATATAGATTTGAGCCTCATGCGCCCGAATCAATCCCTCGCCGCGTTGACGGCAGCGGTCTTCACCCATTTGGACTCGGTCTTAGAAGCAGAAGCCCCCGACTGGATTCTCGTGCAAGGCGATACCACCACCGTCATGGCATCCGCGCTCACCGCGTATTACCGCAAAATCCGCGTGGGGCATGTAGAAGCCGGACTCCGCACTCGCGACAAATGGCAGCCATTCCCCGAAGAAATCAACCGCCGCGTTGCAGGCGTCTTGGCAGATTTGCATTTCGCGCCCACCGAACGCGCGCGGCAAAATCTCCTCCGCGAGGGCATCCCGGACGACATCATCACCGTCACCGGAAATCCCGTCATTGACGCGCTGCATCTCATCGCCGCGCGCCCCGAACCGCCGGATATCGCCTCGCTGCTAGACTCCCTCGAAATCGGACGCGGAAAACGGCTGATTCTCGTCACCGCGCATCGGCGGGAAAATTTCGGCGCGCCTCTCGAATCCATCTGCCGCGCGCTCGCGGAAATTGCCTCACGCGGCGATGTCGAAATCGTCTACCCCGTCCACCTGAATCCCAATGTCCGCGAAACGGTATATCGTCTCCTCGGAGATACGCCCCACATCACCCTCCTTCCGCCGCTGGACTATCTTCCCCTCGTTCATCTCATGAAACGCGCGTCCCTGGTCCTCACCGATTCGGGAGGGATTCAGGAAGAAGCGCCCGCGTTCGGGATCCCCGTCCTCGTCCTCCGCGAAGTCACCGAACGCCCCGAAGGCGTCGAAGCCGGAACCGCGCGTCTGGTCGGCGCGAATCGGGAAAAAATCGTCGCCGACGCCTCCCGTCTCCTCGACGACGAGGACGCGTACCGTCAAATGGCGCACGCGGTCAATCCCTACGGCGACGGACACGCGGCGGAACGTATCATAAATCGTTTGTTGATGGTAAACTCTTTGTAATGTCCTCGTAAATTTTTTTGAGTATAATGAGGGTCGATGAAACGGTCACATGTAATCGCAGGACTGGCGCTACTCTTCGCGCTGCTTGGTGTTCATTCCGCCCAGGCGCAAAGCCCAGACTTCAAATACTTCAACGAAACGAAACACAACGTACAAGGTGAGTTTTGGGCATATTATCAAAGCGTCCCGGGAGCGGAATTTCTCTTCGGCTACCCGCTCACGGAAGAGTTCGAAAGCAAAGACGGAATGCACGTCCAATATTTTCAACGCGCCCGTTTCGAATTCCATCCTGAACTTCCCGCCGGGCAACGTGTACGCCTGACTCCTCTCGGCGAATTGCTTCACCAAGAAGGCGGGGTACAGTTGAATATCAACAACCAGATGGCATGCCGCGAATACCCCCAAACGGGATTCCCGGTATGTTTCGCGTTCCTGGAGTTTTTCGACAAATACGGCGGACTTGCGATTTTCGGATATCCCATTTCGCCTTTCGAATATCAAGACAATATGATTGTGCAATACTTCCAGAACACGCGTCTGGAATGGCACCCGTGGAAGCCGGAAGGTCAACGCGTGGTCGTCGGCGACTTGGGACGCGCGTATTTCGACGTTCTCGGCGAAGATCCCGCGTGGCTCGAACCCGCGCAGCCCCTCAACGGCGATTTCCAAATCATCTCGCTTAGCATCCGCGCGTTCCCGTGGAAAACGGTCGCGACGGCGAACGATACCCAGATTCTCTTCGTCATCGTGCAAGACCAAACCCTCTCACCGGTCAAAGGCGCGACGGGCGTGGCGAAAATTCACTGGCCCGACGGGACGGAAGATTTGCTCCCCATCTCGACCAACGAAAACGGAGTCGCCGCGCTCTCCTTCCCCGTCATCAATCAGCCCTACGGCGGGATGGTGAATATCGAAGTGCTGATTACTTACAAAAACCTGACGGGGGAAACGACAACCTCCTTCCGCATTTGGTATTAGCGGATTTCATCTCAGCGCAGTCGAAACCCAAAGTGCCTGGTTCTTTCCGCGCGCTTTCGCTTTTCCGCCTCTTTCGAGTACAATGAGGGAGACGAAAGGAACGCGGAATGTCCGAGTACGAACCTTCTCGATACCGCAACCTCGATGCGGACAAAATCATCGAAAGTACCGCGCTTCTCTGCCGCCGTGTGGAGGAGCGTTTTCCGAGACGCGGCTTGAACCGCGTTTGTAGGGATCTCAGCCGCATCGCGCAGGAGGCTCGTCAACGCGCAAACTGGATATCCCGTCCGCATTGGTCGCTGCGAATTGCCAATTTCCTCGCCATCGGCCTGCTTCTCCTTCTCCTCGTGCGGGCGCTTCTCACCATTCACTTCAATTTCCAAGAACTCTTCGGGCTGACAAGCGCGGATTTCCTCCAAACCCTCGAAGCCGGAATCAACGATGCCATCCTCATCGGCGCCGCGATTTTCTTCTTTGGGACGCTGGAAAACCGCGTCAAACGCGCCCGCGCGCTGAACGCGCTTCACGAACTGCGTTCTCTGGCGCATGTGATTGACATGCACCAACTTACCAAAGAGCCAGAACGCGCGTTGAAACGCGGCAAATCCACGCCTTCTTCGCCCGATGAGGAGTTCACCCTCTTTGAACTTTCGCGTTATCTGGATTATTGCAGCGAGATGCTTTCGCTCATAGGGAAAATCGCCGCGCTTTATTTACAAGAATTCAACGACCCGGTGGCGTTGAACGCGGTCAACGAAATCGAAAGTTTGACGACCAATCTCTCCCGAAAAATCTGGCAGAAAATCATGATTATCCACTCGCTGGATGAATTCAAAGAAAAAGACGCGCTCCCGTAAAAGAGCGCGTCTCCGAAAATGCGGGGGGAAACGTTAGGCTTCCGGCGCGGGACGTTCATACGTCCCTTTTGCAACCAGACGCCGTTTTCCATCGCCTTCGTCTTCGTAAATCTCGTAATTCAACTGAATCGGCATAATCTTATCGAGCATGCCCTGCGCGGGACAATACCGCGTCGCGGAGAGTTCAATCGAGCGAACCACCGCTGCCTCGTCCACCTGATGCCCCGTCACATAATACTCAATCACTGCGGAGGTAAATACCTTCGGATGTTTCGGCGCGCGTTCCGCGTGTACTTTCACGTCGAACGCGGTCACATCCTGGCGTTTCTTCTTCAAAATCGAGATGACATCCATCGCCGTGCATCCGGCAAGGCTAATCGCCATTAATTCCATCGGGCGGAATCCGTCGTTATCGCCGCCGACTTCCGGTTCCGCGCCCAATCCGACTTCAAATCCGCTGTCTGCCGTGCCGGTAAAGGTCAATCCGTGATGCCAAATGACTTCTGCATCCATGTTTCACTCCTCGATAATCGGGGTAACGTATTTTTCCAACATCTTTTCACTGATTGCGCCTGTCCACGCAAGGCGGACCACGCCATCCCTGTCAATGACGAAGGAACTGGGGAGCGCGCGCACGCGGAACGCGGCTTCCGCCGCCGCCGTCTGGTCCGTCCAAATCGGGTAGGTCAGTCCCCATCCCTTGACGAACGCGGCAACATCTTGGGGAGGTTCGCCATCTTCGATACCGATGATGACAAAGCCGTCCTTCGCGTGCTTCTCGTAATAGGCTTCCAGCACGGGCAATTCCGCTTTGCAGGGAGGACACCACGTCGCCCATAGATTCACCAGCGTCACCTGTCCTCGATAATCGGAAAGCGAGGCTTCGTTTCCATCCAAATCCTTGAGGGTCAATTCCGGCGCGTCATATTCCACCGGAACCGGGATGGAAGAGGCGGCATCGTCCACGCTCCCCGACTCTTTCGTTTTGGGAATCGCGAAAATCGCAGCAATGCCGATTAACAAAAGTCCCGCGCCGACAATCATCATCGCGGAAACATTTTTCTTCTTTTGCCTAGCAATTTTCTTTTTGCGGGCGGATGGATTACGTTTTCCCATAAAAAACCTCGAAAGAAAAGATGTGTACCGACGGCGGAAAAAGGAGGGCGGGCGTCTCGAAAATTCCGAGAAGCGCCCGCATCCTCCGCGAATGCCGTCTCGTTAGCGCAATCCCAAAAGTTTATCAATCTTGGGACGGTTGAAGCCTACAACGATTTTCCCGCCAATATCCAGTACGGGGACGCCTTGCTGTCCACTTCGACGTACCATATCGCGCGCAGCGGCGCGGTCGCGGGAAACATCTACATCACGAAAAGGAACGCCGCGTGCTCGCAAGTATTTCTTCGTCTTGCGGCAATAGGTGCATGTCGGCGTGGTAAAGATAATCACACGGGGATATTTTTTCTTTTCAGCCATACCAACCTCTGCAAATCCAAAGATTTTTCAAGAGAGGGTCAAAGGGGCGGGATTATCCCATTACCCGCTGAATTTCAGAAAGGAAGTTTTGTTCCGGCACTGCGCCAATGATGTTCGCCGCGCCATCGTTCACGACGGTATGCGGCACGCCGGAAACGTTGTAGCGATTCGCCAATTCCTGAAATTCCATCGCCTCGACCATTTCCGCCTGCACCATCGGGCTTTCGAATGCCATGCGGTGCGCCATATTGACCGCGCGGGGGCAGTAGGGGCAAGTCGGCGTGACGAAAATCTGCATGAAGACCGGCTCTTTCAACGTCGCCAGATACTCCCTCGTCTGCGGCATCAGCCCGGAATCGCGCGCGGAGATGAAGAGGATATCCTGAATGAACGAGGTGAACTCATGTCCCGAAGGAATTCCCGCATAGCGGATTCCGTAATCCGTAATCTCATCGCCGTCTTTTGCAGCGATGATGGTCGTAGGCGCTTTGTCCGCGTTATGTTGTCTTGCCAAATCGGCATCTTCTTGAACATCATGAGCGCTCATCGTCAATTTGTCGGTAATTGCGCTCACCTCTTCCAGTAATTGACGGGTATCCTCGCAATACTGACAATTTTCTTTCGCACCAAAGAAAAAGATATGAACGGGTTTGTCCATCTGCTCGAAGACTTCGCGAATCTGATTGACGATGTCATCATTAAGTAAGGGTGCCATAAAATAGTTCTCCTGAGTTTCTCCGAAAATCTGATAGTCGGAACAAAGTTCCAAAGGTTCTCGGAAGTATAGTTCAAGCCTCTGACGGGCTTTTCGATTTTACCGTTCTCTCGTCAAGGAAGACGAGAGAACCCAGCGTCCGATTATACACGAAATATCCTCCAATTGCCCCATTTTTCACCCAAACTCATATATTTCTCTTAAACTTCTCGCCCGATTTCGTTGAGATTCTCGCCGCGAAAGAATTATTTCAAGGAATGATAACGCCGTAAATCCACAGGACCTATCCAATCCTGAAGCCAGCCCGTCGTCCATTCCAAAAGCCGAAACCATGCCGCGCTCGCGGGGACGTGGACGCGCTTCCTCGGATGCCGCAGCAGCCACACCACTTTCCGCGCGACTCGTTCCGGCGGAACGCCTCCCATTTTCGCGCCGAGATGAGGGATGGCGTTTTTCTGCCGATTCGCGGCATCGAAAAATTCCGTTTGTACAGGTCCCGGACGAACGACGCTCAAACGGACTCCCGTGCCGCGCAATTCTCGATAGAGTGCGATATTCCCCACGTCCATCGCGGCTTTCGTCGCCGCGTACCACGCCGACCCCTGCGACGGCACATCGGGAGAAATCGAGCCGATTTGGATGATATGCCCGAAACCGCGAGGAATCATCTCCCGAAGCGCGAGGATGGTCAACGCGGCGGGCGCGTTCACGTTGACCATCGTCATGTTGCGGAGGGTTTCCAAATCCATTTCCGCGAAATACCCATAATATCCAAACGCCGCGTTGTTCACGAGAACATCCACGTTCCCCAATTTCTCGCAGACTTGACGGAACAATCTTTCCGGCGCGTCTGCCTCCGACAAATCAACGGGGAAGGCAGCCGCGTGGCCGCCTCCTGCTTCGATATCCTCGACGAGGGCGCGAAGCCGCTCTTCGCGGCGCGCGGCAAGGGCGACGAAAATCCCCTCCTCCGCGAGAAGACGCGCGGTCGCCGCGCCAATGCCGCTGGAGGCTCCTGTAACCAAAGCCGTCCGATACTTCATCGAGAAGACTCCTTTTTGTCCAACAAGGCTCGGAAGAAAAACGTCTTGCGGTGAATGGGCGTCCGCCCCCATGCAGCCACCGCCTCCCGGTGCATTTGCGTCCCGTAGCCTTTATGACGCGCGAACCCGTAACGCGGATATACCGCGTCAATCTCGCGCATCCACGCGTCGCGCGAGGTCTTCGCCAACACCGACGCGGCGGCAATGCTCAAGGAGCGTTGGTCGCCTTTGACATATTTTTCTTGCGGAAGATTCAGCAAAGGCAAATCAAGATAATCGGTAATCACCATATCGGGAGGAGAGGACAGCGCGGCGACCGCGCGCCGTGCAGCCAGACGCGTCGCGGGGAGAATGCCCATCTCGTCAATTTCCTGTGCGGAGGCAAATCCCACGCCCCACGCCAACGCCGTTTCGCGAATGACCGCAGCCCATCGCTCACGCTGAAGGGGAGTCATCTGCTTGGAATCGCGTACCCCGTCGAGGGTCCGGGCGACGCCGCGCGAACGCGGAAGGATCACCGCCGCCGCGCAAACGGGACCCGCGAGGGCGCCGCGCCCGGCTTCGTCAATCCCGCAAACACGCTCGAATCCTGCTTCCCAGAAATGCCTTTCGAGGAGCAACGTCGGCTTCGAGGGAGGCGGATCAATCTTGCGGCTCATAGAATCCTCGGCGGGCATTCCACCGAATGGTCAGCAAATCGCGAATGAGGGAAAGGGTATCGCGGAGAAGGCGGATTCGGCTTTCGCCATCGTAATACCAAGGGACGGGGAGTTCGCAAATTTCGTAGCCGCGCAGACGAGCAATGTAGAGAACTTCCGGGTCGAAAGAAATGCCCGCGAAGGTTTGAACGCGGAAAAGGTCTTCCGCCACCTCGGCGCGAAAAGATTTGAATCCACATTGCGTATCCTGAAGTCCGGGCAACGCAAGGAGGCGGATGAAGAAATTGATGACTCGCCCTCCCCAATGGCGGTAGAAAGGCTCATCATAGCGCACCGCGCCCTCGGCTTCACGCGAGGCAATGACGACATCGCAGTCCTCGCGGATATTCGGCGGCAGAAAGCGGTTCACTTCTTCGATGGGCATGGGTAAATCCGCGTCGCACATGAAGCGGTATGCCCCCTTCGCCGCGAGCATCCCCGCGCGGACAGCCAGGCCCTTTCCGCGCGCGTCCAGATGAATCACGCGGTAATGGGGATACGCGCCCTCGAATCTCCGCGCGACCTCCAGCGTATCATCGCTGCTCCCGTTTTCGACGACGAGGACTTCCGCGTCGTAAGGCTGCGCGCGCAAAAAAGCGAAGACCTGCTCCAGCGTGCGGGGCAGGCGATTCGCTTCATTGTACGCGGGGATAATAATCGAAAGGAACAAGAGATTTCTAGGAGGAAAGTTGAAGAACGACGATGAGAATCATCATCACCAATGCACAAACTTCACCCGCAGCGAGAATCCCCAAAATCATCAACTGCTTTTGAGTCAAGCCCAAAAATCCGCCTTTGGAGGAGGGCTTCTTTGCAGGACGCCGCGCGGGGGCACGGCGCGTCGGCTTTTGGGGCTTCGGCTCCTCGTCCTCGCCAAAGTCGAATTGGACATCGCCCATCCCCAACGCCTCTCCTCCCGCGCTCGGAATGCCACGCTCCGGTTTCTTGCCGGTGAGAATCATCTCGACCAGCGCCTTCACCTTCGCTTCGTTGAGCGCGGAGGGAGTCTGCGTGAGCGAAAGGGCAAACCGTTCAATGGCATCGCTCATCACAATGCGGACGATGGGACGCACCGAGGCAATGTGCATTCCCGGATTCGTCGCCATCAACACCGCATCCACCGACGGAACCGGAAAATCCGGGTCGAGGCGGCGCAAATGGATTCCCAGCGCTTTCGCCAACTTCGCGGTGCGCTGCAACAAATTCACACCCGCCGCCTTCACTTTGCCGCCATCCACCTTTCCCCACATATCTCCCTTTGCACGATACATCCCGCTCAAATGCGTGACGTAAATCACCGAAAGTCCGGGAGGTCCCACGAGGATAAGCGGGAAGGTAATTTTCGCCGCGCCCAAAACCGGATTGCGAATCAACGTAAATTGATTATCGAGGATTTTCCCCAGCAAGGCTATCGCGGTCTCTTGTGCGCGAAGGTCGGGATACCAAGAAAACCCGAATTGCAACGTGCCGCGTATTCGGTTGATGATATTCAAAGAACCATCTTCGCCGACAAGAGGGGTTTTGTTAATAATCTTCATCGCGAAAAACCTCGCTGGACCCTATTATCCCTAAAAAAGCGGTGCGTCGAGAATATCCCTCGAAGTCTCCCCTACGCGGGTAGAAAGAAAGGTCTTTCCATCGTATGAAAGCACTTTCACTTCTTTTTCGACCTCGAAAGAATTTCCCCAAAACACCTTGCGTTTACCGGTAAAGAAACGCTCCCCCCCTTGAATACGCCGAAGCAGCGTCTCCCTATCCAGCAAAATTACATCCGAAAACGAAAGCCCGCGGCGTTCATACACGCGCGCCAACGCCACATTCCCATCGGGAGCATAACGAACTGCTTCGATTACGCCATCTATATTTTGTCGAGCCATAACGCATCCCTCCAGAAAATCGGTCTTAACGAAAGCCGCCGAGCGCACGGGCAATTTCTCGGCGGCTGTGTCGGGGTGGGCGGACTTGAACCGCCGACCCCCGCGTCCCAAACGCGGTGCGCTAGCCATCTGCGCCACACCCCGTCGTTGTGAGTATAATGCGAAGGATGGATACTCGTCAAGCGAAAAGCCTCTTCCTCTCCGCGTGGATTCTCCTCTTCAGCGCGGTATCGTGCCTCGCGTCCTCCCCGAC